>JBILHF010000056.1:0-10183 GCA_044350605.1 Opitutales bacterium | reverse complement strand
AACAGGTAGGGTCGGCACTGCGTGCCGACCTAGGCCGTTCGCCGAAACACGCCCCTACCTCGAGGCTAGCACTTCCCCGATACTCGATACTCCATACTCGATACTCTCATATTTACCCTAAACCTATCCAGTTGCCTCCTCCCGGCGACGAAGGCATCGTGGGCCTACCCCGCCCCCGTGGATAAATCGCGCCTACTCATCCCCGTGCTCTTAGTCGGCCTGGCCACGGCCCAGGCCCAGAACCTGCCCCCGCTCATCGTCCCGAAGCCGACGGCCGTCAATGTCGCGCCCGACGCCCTCTTCGGCGGCGTCGTCCCGAAGCTCGAACTGACCATCACCCAGGAGAACATCGACAAGCTCGCCAAGAATCCGCGCGACTACGTCACGCTGACGATCAAGGAGCCTGGCGGCGTCACCCTCGAGAAATGCTCGATCAAGCTCAAGGGCTCCGCGGGCAGCTTCCGGCAGATCACCGAAGACCGCCCCGGCTTCTCGCTCCGCACCGCGAAGTCCAAGAAAGGCCAGGAGTTCCGGGGGCTCTCCAAGTTCCAGCTCAACAACTGCGCGCAGGACGGCACGATGCTGCTCGAGATGGTCGCCGGCGAGATGGCCCGCCGCGCCGGCGTGCCGGCCTCCCGCTGCACGCACGCCTTCGTGGTCCTCAACGGCAAGCGGCTCGGGACCTACGTGCTCAAGGAAGGCTTCAACACCGAGTTCCTTTCCTACTTCTTCAAGGACACCAAGGGCCACCTTTACGACGGCGCCTTCTGCAACGAGATCGACGGCCCGATCGAGGTCGACCAGGGCGATCCGGACGAGAAGGTGCGTTTGACGGAACTGATCGGCGCCACGAAGGAAAGCGTGCCGGGGCTCCGCCTTCAGCGGATGGAACGCATCCTGGACGTCGACGCTTATTTCCGTCACCTCGCCCTCGAGCAGATCCTCTGCCATTGGGACGGCTATTCCTTCAACCGTAACAACTACCGGTTCTACGAGGACCCCACGTCCGGCAAGTTCACCTTCATGCTCCATGGCATGGACCAGGTCTTCGGCGACGACCGCTGGTATGTGTTCCGTCAACCCGGCGCGCTGGTGCCCAACGCCTTGCTCGGGGATCGCGCGATGCGCGAACGCTACCGGGCGCAGTTCTTCACCGTCTACGAGAAGAACTTCCGGACGGTCGACTGGCCGAAGCGCATCCTGGAACTGGCCGCCAACACGAAGGCCAAGCTCATCCCCTTCGACACCGAGGAGGCCAAGCGCTTCGACCAACGCGGCAAAGACGCCTCCGAGCGCGTGAAGCAACGCCTCGCCGCCGTGCGCACGCAATTGGAAGACGCGGTGCAGCTGCGCTCGCTGGGCGGCAAGGCCAACCTCGGCAAATACGCCTGGGAGCGGAACGCCGATGAGAAGGAAGCGGACGAACAGGACATGGACGGACGCAACTGCTTCCACGTGAAGGCCGGCCTGAAGAAAGGCGGGGACTTCCGCCTGCCGTTCGCGACCGGCCCCGGACGCTATCGGCTCACGGGCATGATCAAGACGGCGGGGGTCATCGCGGGCAAGGAAGAGACTGAGCGGGGGCTGCGACTCCGGATCTCCGGACTCAACGGCGTGCCCGCCGTCGCCGGAACAAACGGCTGGCGCCAGATCTCCGTCGAATTCTCCGTCGCCGAAACGGACCCGGTGCTCGTGCTCGAACTGCGCGCCGATCGCGGCGAAGCCTGGTTCGACCGTAATGCGCTGACCCTCACGCGCATCAACTGACATGGAGATCGCCGCGCGGTTCGAGCATAAGATCCTGATCGACGACGCGCGTCGGGCCGAGTTGCTCGCACGTTTCGCCGACCGGATGCTCCCCGACATGACCGGCAGCGCCGACGGACGCTATCCGGTGGTGAGCCTCTACTGCGACACGTCGGACCGCCGTTGCCACTGGGAGGCTTGGCGCGGCGTCCCCTCTCGTCGCAAATTGCGCGTGCGCATCTACGGGACACGCGACGGAGCCATCCCCTCGGCGACATTCGTCGAAGTGAAGCACCGCGACGGCAAAGCAGGCGCCAAACGCCGCGTCCGCCTGCCGCTGGCCGAAGCCTGCGCGCTCGTCGGCGGCGCGGACGTGACGAGCCCGGACCCGGCCGACGAACGCATCCTCGCGGAAATCCGCCGACTGGTCTCCGAGGATGGCTATGCGCCGGCCTGCGTGATCCGCTACGACCGGTGCGCCTACCGCTTCTGCGACGGGCACGGAGTCGAACAGCTCCGCGTGACCTTCGACCAAAGCATCCGCGCGCGCTTCGACCGACTCACCCCCGTGGTCGACGACGAAGGCTGCGACCTCGCCGTCCTGCCCCGCGACCAAGCGGTCATGGAGGTCAAAGGCTCGACCTCGGTTCCGTATGAACTGGCTGCTTACTTAGGTTCGGCCGGACTCCACCCTCGACCCTTCAGCAAATATTCCGCAAGTATCGGCCTGCTGGCCGAGACCCCTGCCCGCCTTTCTTGAAATGACCCTGCCCTTCCCCGCCTGCTTCGCCGCGACGACCGCGCCCGAACCCGACCTGTTCACGCAGCTCCTGTCCGCTCCGACCGCGACGCCGCCCGCGGCGACCGAGATCCTGTTCGCGATCGTCCTTAGCTTCCTGCTCAACGCACTCGTCGCCTGGACGTATAAGCGTACCTACCGCGGGACGCGCTACTCGCAGGATTACGTGCACACGCTGATGATCCTCGGCACGGTCGTCACGCTCGTGATCCTCGTCGTCATGGGCAACCTCGCGACCGCCTTCGGCATGTTCGCGGCCTTCTCGATCATCCGCTTCCGCCGCAACGTCGGCCAGTCGCGTGACATCGGCTTCATCTTCCTCGCCATGGCGACCGGCCTGGCCGTCGGCGCGCGCCAATACCTGCTGGCCGGCGTCACCGTCCCGCTCGTCTGCGCCTTCGTGTTCCTGCTTGCGCGCGCGAATCTCTTCTCGTCCTTCAAAGGCTCGCACCTATTGCGCGTGCGCGTGGGCACCGACGTCGACGCCGACAAGGCCTTCGCGGCCGTCTTCACGCGTCATCTCGCGCACCAGGCGCTCAAGTCCGTCGAGACCGTGCAGGCCGGGCTCATGACCGAGCTCACCTACGAAGTGACGCTCCAGGACGCCGGCGCCGTCGGCGAGTTCGTCCGGTCGATCCAAGCCGCCAACGGCAACAACCGGGTCGTCCTGACGTGCGTCAGCGAGCAGAGCGTGGTGGAGGCGGAGTGAGGCGGGCGGAGCCCGCGAGTATAGAGTACCGAGTATGGAGTATCGGGGGAAGATGCCCCGTTAGTTGGCCCGTTGACCCGTTGGCCGGTTGACAAGGGATACACCCGATGAACGAGAGGCCCGGAGGCTCAGAGGCTCAGTTTAACAGTGATCAAAAGTCTCAAAGGGAAACCGGAGACCGGATGATTGGCTGGGGTGCATCAAGTTAGGGCTGACCGGGGCGGTCAGCCGCGTCTCGGGGTAGGGACGCGATGACATCGCGTCCGCCCTAGGTCCGAACGGATGCGATGTCATCGCATCCCTACCCAAACAAAAAGGGCGCCGGATGGCGCCCCTCTGAAATTCCCCGTGTCAACGTGTCAACTTGCCCACGTGCCCACTCGCGAGCGGCTACGCCGCGCCGCGCTCACTCCCCACCCTTGGAGGGCTTGCCGGTGGAGGAGAAGAACTCCTTCACGCGGGCGCGGAGATAGTCGCGGTTGAGCTTGGCGATGACGTCGAGCGTGATGCTCTTCGGGCAATGCGCCTGGCACTCGCCGTAGTTGGTGCAGTTACCGAAACCGGCTTCGTCCATGGTCTTCACCATGGCGAGGGTGCGACGGTCGCGCTCGGCCTGGCCCTGCGGCAGGATGTTGAGGTGGTTGATCTTGGCGCCGACGAAGAGCATCGCGGAGCCATTCTTGCAGGAAGCGACGCAGGCGCCGCAGCCGATGCATTCCGCGGCGTCCATGGCCTCGTCGGCGACGGGCTTGGGCACCGGGATATTGTTGGCTTCGGGGGCGGAGCCGGTGCGGACGGTGATGAAGCCGCCGGACTGGATCACCTTGTCGAAGCCGGAGCGGTCGACCGCGAGGTCCTTGAGCACCGGGAAGGCGCGCGCGCGCCACGGCTCGACGGTGATCGTCTCGCCGTCGCGGAAGTTGCGCATGTGCAGCTGGCAGGTCGTCACGCCCGGGAGCGGGCCGTGGGGCATGCCGTTGATCGTCATCGAGCACATGCCGCAGATGCCTTCGCGACAGTCATGGTCGAAGGCGAAGGTGTCCTGGCCGGCCTTGATGAGCTGCTCGTTGAGCATGTCCATCATCTCGAGGAACGAGGCTGAGGTCGGCACCGAGGGGAGCGCATGCTCCTCGAAGGCGCCGGGCTGGCCGCGGCGCTGGCGCCAGACGCGCAGCTTGAGCGCGAGGGTGGTTTCTTTTCCGTTGTCCTGGACCATGGTGATTACTTGTAAGAGCGGGTGGAGAGTTGGGTCTCCTCGTAGACGAGGGGTTCGGCGTGGCGGGCCGGGAGCTGACCGTCGCCGGTCCACTGCCAGACGGCGGCGTGGGCATACTGCGCGTCGTCGCGCTTGGCTTCGCCGGCATCCTGGTGCTCGGTGCGGAAGTGTCCGCCGCACGACTCCTCGCGGGTGAGCGCATCGAGGCACATCATGATGCCGAAGTCGAGGAAGTCGGCCACGCGGCCGGCGCGTTCGAGCTCAGGGGCGAGGGCGTCGCCGGAGCCGACGACCTTCACGTTCTTCCAGAAGTCGTCGCGGAGCGCCTGCAAGTCGCGGATCGCGCCTTCGAGGCCGGCCTTGTCGCGGGCCATGCCGCACTTCTCCCAGGTGATCTTGCCGAGGGCCTTGTGGTAGTAGCGGGGCGACTTCGTTCCGTTGATCGAGAGGAGCTTCGCGACGCGGTCGTTGACGTCCTTGACGACGGCCTTGAATTCCGGGGCGTCCTTGGACGGACGGCTGCCGGGCTTCTCGCCGGCGAGGAAGTCGGTGACCGTGTAAGGCAGCACGAAGTAGCCGTCAGCGAGGCCCTGCATGAGCGCGGAGGCACCGAGGCGATTGGCGCCGTGGTCGGAGAAGTTGGCTTCGCCGCCGACGAACAGGCCGGGGATGTTGGACTGCAGGTTGTAATCCACCCAGAGGCCGCCCATCGTGTAGTGCACCGCCGGGAAGATACGCATCGGCTGCTTGTATGCGTTCTCGCCGGTGATGTTCTCGTACATGTCGAACAGGTTGCCGTAGCGGGCGCGGATCTCGGACTCGCCGAGGCGCTGGATGGCGGCGGAGAAGTCGAGGTAGACGCCGAGGCGCTTGCCGTCGACCAGCTGGCCGACGCCGCGGCCTTCATCGCAGACTTCCTTGGCCGCGCGGGAGGCGATGTCGCGCGGGGCGAGGTTACCGTAGCTCGGGTATTTGCGTTCGAGGAAGTAGTCGCGCGCGTCTTCCGGGATCTCGGCGGCGGGCTTGGAGCAGTCGGCGGCGTTCTTCGGCACCCAGACACGTCCGTCGTTGCGGAGCGACTCGGACATCAGGGTGAGCTTGGACTGGTCTTCGCCGTGGACCGGAATGCAGGTCGGATGGATCTGCGTGTAGCAGGGATTGGCGAAACCGGCCCCGCGACGGTGGGCGCGGAAGGTCGCGGTGACGTTGCAACCCTGCGCGTTGGTGGAGAGGTAGAAGACGTTGCCGTAGCCGCCGGTGCAGACCACCACGACGTCGGACGACCAGGATTCGATCGCGCCGGTGACGAGGTCGCGCGTGACGATGCCCTTGGCCTTGCCGTCGACGAGGACGAGGTCGAGCATCTCGTGGCGGGTATACATCTTCACCGTGCCGAGGCCGATCTGGCGGGAGAGCGCGGAGTAGGCGCCGATCAGCAGCTGCTGGCCGGTCTGGCCGCGGGCGTAGAAGGTGCGCGAGACCTGGGCGCCGCCGAAGGAGCGATTGGCGAGGAGACCGCCGTATTCACGGGCGAAAGGCACACCCTGCGCGACGCACTGGTCGATGATGTTCACCGAAACCTGGGCGAGGCGGTAGACGTTGGCTTCGCGGGCGCGGTAGTCGCCACCCTTGATGGTGTCTTGGAAAAGGCGGCGGACGCTGTCGCCGTCGTTCTGGTAGTTCTTCGCGGCGTTGATGCCACCCTGCGCGGCGATCGAGTGGGCGCGGCGCGGGCTATCTTGGTAGCAGAAGCAGGAGACCTCGTAGCCCATCTCGGCGAAGGAGGCGGCGGCGGCGGAACCGGCGAGGCCGGAGCCGACCACGATGACGTGGTATTTGCGGCGGTTGGCCGGATTCACCAGGCGGAGCTTCGCCTTATGGTTGTTCCACTTGTCGGCCAGCGGGCCGGCGGGGATCTTGGAGTCGAGTTTCATGGGTCGGGGCGCTGGAGGTGACGATTACTTCAGGCAGCCGGTGAGCACGGCGAGAGGGATGGAGATGAAGCCGAGGGCCACGATCCAGGCGTAGGCCAGGGCGAGGACGTCGAGGCGGCCGCGCCAGCGTTCGTTGCGCAGGCCGAGGGTCTGGAAGACGCTGCTGACGCCGTGGCTGAGGTGCAGGCAGAGCAGCAGCATGCTGATGATGTAGAAGATGGCGACCGTCTTGCAGGAGAAGCCCGCGACGACCATCTTGTAGACGTCCTCACCATAGGAGACGTCGCCCAGCGCGACCGCCTTCAGGGTGAAATGCAGCAGATGGAAGACCACGAAGCCCAGGATCACCACGCCCGAATAGGGCATCGTGCGGGAGGCGAAGGTCGCGCGGCGGGTGGCTTCGGCGGCGGGACCACCGGCGCGGGCGGCGCGGTTCTCGAGGGTCAGCTGGATACCCACCCAGATATGGGCGAAAACGCTGATAAGGAGGACCGTGCGGGCGGTCCAGAGCAGGGCCACGTTCTCATGCAGCCACTTCGCGTAGGCGTTGATCGCCGCCGGGCTCTTGAACATCAGCAGGTTGCCCGTCATGTGACCGAGCACGAAGCCGGCGAGGACGAGGCCGGTGAGGGCCATCACGACCTTCTTCCCGATGGAAGAGGGACGACAGCTAGAACAGCAGGAGCTTGCGGACATGGCGGAGCGGGACGGGATGCAAAAAGCATCAAATAGGCAGTCTCCCTTGTTCCCACCCCGGACGCAGGGAAAAGGGGAGGTATTAGCGGGACACCCCCCGATTGTGAAAAACCCTCATAAGGGGGCGAAAGCCCGACCCCCGAGGGGCGACCCTGGGCCGGGGCTCGGCCCCCGGACCGACCGGAAAAACCGCTTGCCATGGTTTTTTTCGGCCATGCAATTCGAAAGTCCAGACCGGCTTCCGTCACAGGACCTGCCGGTCTTATCTTTTTTACCCGCTCCCCAGCCCTCCCGACCTCTTTTCCATGAAGTATATTTTCGTCACCGGCGGCGTCATCTCCTCCCTCGGCAAAGGCCTCACCGCCGCCGCCCTGGGCGCCCTGCTCGAGTGCCGGGGACTGAAGGTACGCATCCAGAAGTTCGATCCGTACCTCAACGTCGATCCGGGCACCATGAGCCCCTACCAGCACGGCGAAGTCTACGTCCTGAACGACGGCGCCGAGACCGACCTCGACCTCGGCCACTACGAACGCTTCACCTCGGGCGAACTCTCGCGCCTCAACAGCCTCAGCTCCGGCCAGGTCTACGAGACCGTCATCCAGAAGGAACGTCGCGGCGACTACCTCGGCAAGACCGTGCAGGTCATCCCGCACGTCACCAACGAGATCAAGGACCGCATCCTCAAGGGCGGCGAAGGCGTCGACGTGCTCATCACCGAGATCGGCGGCACGACCGGCGACATCGAAGGCCTGCCCTTCCTCGAAGCGCTCCGCCAGTTCCAGCACGACGCCGGCCGCGAGAACGTGGCCTTCCTGCACTGCACGCTGGTGCCCTTCATCAAGGCCGCCGGCGAGCTCAAGACGAAGCCGTCGCAGCAGTCCGTGGCCAAGCTCCGCGAGATCGGGATCCAGCCCGACCTGCTCGTCTGCCGCACCGACCGCCCGATCGGCGAAGACAACCGTCAGAAGCTCTCCCTCTACTGCAACGTCGGCCTGGACTGCGTGTTCGAATGCCGCGACGTCGAGCACTCCATCTACGAACTGCCCATGCAGCTCGCCGAACAGCGCATGGACGAAGTCGTCGTCAAGCGCCTCGGCCTGCAGTGCCAGCCGATCGACATCTCCCCCTGGCGCGAGATCGTCCGTCGCCTGCTCGAGCCGAAGCACCGCGTGCGCGTGGGCGTCGTCGGCAAATACATCGAGCTCCAGGACGCTTACAAATCCGTCTACGAATCCATCACCCACGGCGGCATCGCCAACGAGACCGCCGTCGAAGTCGTGCGCATCGACGCCGAGGATCTCGAGACCAAGGGCACCGCGGTCCTCGAAGGCCTCGACGGCATCCTCGTGCCGGGCGGCTTCGGCAACCGCGGCATCGAAGGCAAGATCATCGCCGCCAAGTTCGCACGCGAACGCAAGGTCCCCTACTACGGCCTATGCCTCGGCATGCAGATCACGGTGATCGAATACGCCCGCCACGTGCTCGGCCTCCAGGACGCCCATTCGACCGAGTTCGCGCCGGAGACCAAGAACCCGGTGATCCACCTGATGGAGTCCCAGAAGAGCGTGGTGACCAAGGGCGGCACGATGCGCCTGGGCTCCTACGACTGCGCCCTGACCCCGGGCAGCCGCTCCCGCGCCGCCTACGGCACGGACAATATCAAGGAACGCCACCGCCACCGCTTCGAATACAACGACGCCTACCGGGCGAAGCTCGAGGGAGCCGGCCTGATCGTCGGAGGGACCAACCCCCAGAGCGGCCTGGTCGAAATCGTCGAGGTCAAGGACCACCCCTGGATGGTCGGGGTCCAATACCACCCCGAATTCAAGTCCCGCCCGGACCGCGCCCACCCCCTCTTCGCCGCTTTTGTGAAGGCAGCGGTTGAGAAGTCCCGGTTGTCCTGCTAAATCGGAGACAAGTCCGGTCCGACCGGATGCTGACAAGTGGGCGGAGAACCGCCGAACGCGCCACCCCGCGCGCCCCTTCCCCACCCCTATGTCCACCACCATCAACGCCGCCGGCACCTGGGTGCCGCGCCTCCGCGAACAGGTCGCCCGGGTCGTCGTCGGCCAGCAATACCTCGTCGATCGCCTGCTGATCGGCCTCCTCGCCAACGGCCACGTCCTCCTCGAAGGCGTGCCCGGTCTCGCGAAGACGCTGTCCGTGCGCACGCTCGCGCAGACCGTCCACGCCGACTTCTCCCGCATCCAGTTCACGCCCGACCTGCTGCCGGCCGACATCGTGGGCACGCTCATCTACGATCCGAAGACCGGCGAGTATGCCGTGAAGCGCGGCCCGATCTTCGCGAACTTCGTCCTCGCGGACGAGATCAACCGCGCGCCCGCCAAGGTGCAGTCGGCGCTCCTCGAAGCGATGCAGGAGCGTCAGGTGACGCTCGGCGGCGAGACGCACAAGCTCCCCGCGCCCTTCCTCGTCCTCGCGACGCAGAACCCGATCGACCAGGAGGGCACCTACCCGCTGCCTGAAGCCCAGGTCGACCGCTTCATGCTGAAGCTCAACATCGGCTACCCGACCCGCGAGGAGGAACGCAAGATCCTCGACGCGATGGCGACGACCTCGCCGAAGCTCGATGTCGAAGCCGTCATCTCGCAGCAGGAGATCCTCGAAGCCCGCAAGGCCGTCGACGCGATCCACGTGGCTGACCCCATCCGCGATTACATCGTCTCGCTCGTCCTCGCCACCCGCGGCCAGCACCCGGGCGGCCCCGACCTCGCGAAGTTCCTGCAGTTCGGCGCCTCGCCGCGCGCGACCATCAACCTCACCCTCGCCGCCAAGGCCTGGGCCTTCCTGCAGGGACGCGACCACGTGACCCCGCAGGACGTGAAGGACATCGCGCCTGACGTCCTCCGCCACCGCCTGATCCTCACCTACGAAGCCGACGCCGAAGGGGTCGACGCCGACGCCATCGTGCGTCGCGTCCTCGACGCCGTCAGCGTTCCTTAAGCCCGCCCGGCGACCGTGGCCACGCCCGTCCCGACCCATCCGCAGGAGACCCTCCGCCGCGCGCAGCGCGTCGAGATCGTCGCCCTGCGTCAGGTCAACGACGCGATGGTCGGCGCCTA
>JBILHF010000154.1:0-3009 GCA_044350605.1 Opitutales bacterium | reverse complement strand
GGTAGGGTCGGCACTGCGTGCCGACCTAGCGACGCGGTCGCCGATCCCGAGACAACTAGGTCAGCACGCAGTGCTGACCCTACCTCGATACAGCTATGTCGTGACGCGGTCCCGACCCTACCTCGATACAGGCGGATGCGATGTCATCGCATCCCTACCCAAACAAAAAGGGCGCCCGCAGGCGCCCTCATTAATTCCCCGATACTCGATACTCTATACTCGATACTCTGAGGAGCAGGCTCCGCTCGCGCTCAGTAACGATAGCTATCGGGCTTGAACGGGCCGCACTGGTTGACGCCGATATACGAGGCCTGCTCCTTCGAGAGGATCGTCAGCTTGGCGCCGAGCTTACCGAGGTGGAGGCGGGCGACTTCTTCGTCGAGGTGCTTCGGCAGGACGACCACGCCGGGCTTGGCGGTGGCGCGGGTCTCCCAGAGGTGCAGCTGGGCGAGGACCTGGTTGGCGAACGAAGTCGACATCACGTAGGACGGGTGGCCGGTGGCGCAACCGAGGTTCACGAGACGGCCTTCGGCGAGCATGTAGAGCTGGCGGCCGTCCTTGAACGTGTAGCGGTCGACCTGCGGCTTGATGGTGTCCTTCTTGGCGCCTTTGTGGGCGTTGAGGCGGGTGACCTGGATCTCGTTGTCGAAGTGACCGATGTTACAGACGATCGCCTGGTCCTTCATCTTGGTGAGATGCTCGAGGGTGATGATGTCCTTATTACCGGTGGCGGTGACGTAGATGTCGGTCGTGCCGAGGGTGTCCTCGACGGTGACGACGCGGAAGCCTTCCATCGCGGCCTGCAAGGCGCAGATCGGGTCGATCTCGGCGATCTGGACCGTGGCGCCGAGGCCGCGGAGGGACTGGGCCGAGCCCTTACCGACGTCGCCGTAACCGATGACGAGGGCGACCTTGCCGGCGATCATGACGTCGGTGGCGCGCTTGATGCCGTCGACGAGCGATTCGCGGCAACCGTAGAGATTGTCGAACTTCGACTTCGTGGCGGTGTCGTTGACGTTGACGGTCGGCACGAGGAGGGAGCCGTCTTCGAGCATGCGGTAGAGGCGCTTGACGCCGGTTGTGGTCTCTTCCGAGACGCCCTTCCAGCTCTTCACGACCTTATGCCAGTGGCCGGGCTTTTCCTTGGCGACCTTCTTGAGCAGGTTCTTGATGATCTGCTCTTCCTCGGATTCCGAAGGAGACCAGGCCCACTTGGAGCCGTTCTCGAGTTCGTAGCCCTTGTGGATGAGGAGGGTCGCGTCGCCGCCGTCGTCGACGATGAGCTCAGGGCCGTCGCCGTTGGGCCAGGTGAGCGCCTTCATGGTGCACTCCCAGTATTCGACGAGCGTCTCGCCCTTCCAGGCGAAGACGGGGATGCCGGCCTTGGCGATCGCCGCGGCGGCGTGGTCCTGCGTGGAGAAGATATTGCAGGAGGCCCAGCGGACGTCGGCGCCGAGTTCGGCGAGGGTCTCGATGAGGACCGCCGTCTGGATCGTCATGTGCAACGAGCCGGCGATGCGGACGCCCTTGAGGGGCTTCTTCTTGCCGTGCTTCTTGCGCAGGGCCATGAGGCCGGGCATCTCGTGCTCGGCGACCTGGAGCTCCTTACGGCCCCATTCGGCGAGGCCGAGGTCGGCGACTTTGAAGTCGGTGAATTTCTTGGAGGATGACAGGGTGGTGGCCATGAGAGAGTATGGAGTTGGGAGTATTGAGTATGGGCGAGTAAGCGGGGACTTACTTGATGAGGGCCTTATGGAAGGCGGGGAGCTTCGACGTGATTTCCCAGGGCAGGCCCTTCTTGCCGAAATGGCCGTAGTGGGTGGACGCACGGTAGATCGGGCGACGGAGGTCGAGCTGGCGGATGATCTCGGCCGGATTGAAGAGGAAGACCTTCTTCACGGCGGCGAGGATCTGCTCGTCGGGGATCTCGCCCGTACCGAAGGTGTCGAGGTGGATGCTGGTCGGCTCAGGGTGGCCGATGGCGTAGGCGACCTGAAGTTCGCAGCGTTCGGCGGCGCCGGAAGCGACGATGTGCTTGGCGACCCAGCGGGCCATGTAGGCCGCGGAACGGTCGACCTTGGTCGGATCCTTGCCGGAGAAGGCGCCGCCGCCGTGGCGGCCCATGCCTCCATACGAGTCGACGATGATCTTACGGCCGGTGAGGCCGCAGTCGCCCTGAGGACCGCCGACGACGAAGCGTCCGGTCGGGTTGATGAGATATTCGGTGCTCTTGCCGACGAGTTCCTTCGGGAGGACCTTGCGGATGACCTGCTCGATGCAGAACTTCTCGATCTGGCGGTGAGAGACGTCGGCGGTGTGCTGGGTCGAGATGACCACGTTTTCGACGGAGACCGGGCGGCCGTCGACGTAGCGGACGGCGACCTGCGACTTGCAGTCGGGACGCAGCCACTCGGTGCCCTTGGCACCGGACTTGCGAAGGCGGGCCAGCTCGCGGTTGAGGCGGTGGGCGAGCATGATCGGAGCGGGCATGAGCTCCGGGGTCTCGGTGGAGGCGTAGCCGAACATGATGCCCTGGTCGCCGGCGCCCATCTTGGCGTGCTTCTTGCCCTCGGCCTTACGCTCGTCGACGCCTTGGGCGATGTCGGGCGACTGCTTGGTGAGCAGGTTGGTGATGAAGACCTTGTCGGCGTGGAAGACGTCGTCGTCGTTCACGTAGCCGATCTCGCGGATGGCGTCGCGGACGACTTCCTCGAAGTTGACCTTGGCCTTGGTGGTGAGTTCGCCGGCGATGACGACGTGGTCGCTCTTGACCAGGGTCTCGCAGGCGACGCGGGAGAACCGGTCCTGCGCGAAGCAGGCGTCGAGGACGGAATCCGAGATGCTGTCGGCGACCTTGTCAGGGTGGCCCTCGCCGACGGATTCGGACGAGAAGATGAAGGAGGCGTGGCTTGCCATAAGACAGGGGAAACAAACGGGGGGCGGGAGGGTTGGCAAGTCGGACATCCAAATATCTGGATAGGAAGATGCGTCATAGCGGGCGCTTTCAGC
>JBILHF010000153.1:0-3030 GCA_044350605.1 Opitutales bacterium | reverse complement strand
GGCTTTTACGTCCTCGATGGTTACGGCAAGGACTACATCCTGGACTACGCGGCTGACGGCACCTTCAAGCGCCTCCTTGGCGGACCCGAAGGCGGCATCGTCCACTGGGGCCCGCACGGCGGCATGATCGACACCGATCCTCGCCCGGAGGTCGATAGCGCGGAGACGATGCTCATCGCGATGAGCGACCAGCAGTATCTCCTACGCCTCGACCTCGACGGCAAGAAGCTCGCCCAGACCGACCTTCCCGGCGGCAACCCCCGTCAAATCCGCCGCTTCGGTCAGCATTACGTCGTGGCCCACCTCGCCGACAACTGGCCCAAGGACCGCAACAGCCGCGGCTTCCTCTCCATCCTCGACCAGCACCTCCGCGTCATCTCTAACATCGCCGGCTCAGCCCCCGTCTATGACGCCGCCGGCAAGCTCCTGCCGATGAAGCACACTTCCGACGTCTTCCTGCACCCCCATGACGTCATCGCCAATCCTGACGGCAGCCTAATCGTGGCCCAGTTCGCCTCCGGCAAGACCTACCCCATCAAGCTCGAACGTATCTGATGCGCCTCCTTCTCCTTCTGCTCACCTCCGCTGCCTTGGCCGCGGATCGCCCGCCGAACATCGTGCTCATCTTAGTCGATGACCTCGGCTACGGCGACGTGGGATGCTTCGGCGCGAAGGACATCCGCACACCGAATATCGACGCGCTGGCCAAGCAAGGCACGCGCTTCACGGATTTCTATGTCGCCCAAGCGGTCTGTACAGCCAGCCGAGCCGCACTGCTGACCGGATGCTATCCCAACCGCGTCGGGATGCAGGGCGCCCTCAATCACACCAGCCGCTTCGGACTCAATCCCTCCGAGTGGACGCTCCCGAAGATGCTCCAGGACCGCGGCTATGCGACGGCCTGCTTCGGCAAGTGGCACCTCGGCACGGTGCCGGAGCTTTCGGCGCCGCGTCAGGGCTTCGACGAATTCTTCGGCCTGCCCTATTCCAACGATAACTCGAAATACCATCCGACTCTCGCGCCGGAGATGCCGCCGCTCCCGCTGCTCGACGGCGAAAAAGTCACCGAATTCGACCCGGACCAATCGGCGTTCACGGCCCGCTTCACGGCCAAAAGCGTCGATTTCATCGAACGACACAAGGACAGGCCCTTCTTCCTCTACCTGCCGCACGTGATGCCGCATGTGCCGATCTTCGCCTCGGACAAGTTCAAGGGCCGCTCGAAGCGCGGACTCTACGGGGACGTGGTGGAAGAGCTGGACGACGCGATCGGCACGCTGCTCGCCAAACTGCAGGCGACCGGGCTGGACCGGAATACGTTGGTGATCTTCTTCTCCGACAACGGCGCTTGGACCAGCTACGGCGAGCATGCCGGTTCCAACGGTGCTTTCCGCGAGGGCAAGCTGACCTGCTTCGAAGGCGGCATGCGCTCGCCCCTCATCGTGCGCTGGCCGGGGCAGGTGCCGGCCGGCCGCGTCAATGCGACGCCTTTCATGTCCATCGATCTCCTGCCCACGCTGGTCGACGTCGTCGGAGGCAAATCCCCGACGCTCAAGATCGACGGCCGCTCCGCCTTACCGCTCCTCCGCGGGTCCGACGAGACCGCCCCGCATGAGGCGTTGTTCTACTACGCCGGCGAAGAATTCCACGCGGTCCGTTCCGGTCGCTGGAAACTCCATTTCGACCACCCTTACCTCACCAATCGTGGCGCGCCCGGCAAAGGCGGCAAGCCGTCCGGCTTCGGCACTTACGAGCCCTTGCCTATCAAGGACTCCTCGATGGACGCCATTGCCAGCCGCCACGGCCAGAAGGTGGCAAAGCAATCGCTCGCGCTTTACGACCTCACCGCCGACCCGGGCGAGACCCACGACTTGGCCGCCGAAAACCCCGCCATCGTCCGCCAACTCTCCGCCTTGGCTGACCCGGCCCGTCAGGCGCTCGGGGACAAGCTGACCGGCGTCGCCGGTGACGAACGCCGCCCCGCCGGCTTCGTCCCCGCGAAGTAAGCGCGGATTGGGATGGAAAGCCCTCGGGGGCGGTATTGATTACGAGCATGCACACCCCTGGCATGACCTCCGGCCTGTTGGCCGTCCTCCTCACAGCCGTCCTCCCGGCCGCCGAACCGCTCCGCGTCGAAGTCTCCCGTGACGCGTGGATCTCCTCTTTCCCCAAGGAGCAGGAAGGCAATAACGGCGGCGCGTCGAAGCTGAAGCTCAAGGGCACCCAGGAATTCTTCCTCATCGATTTCGATCCGGCCAAGTTCAAGGGCCGTCGCGTCGTCCGCGCGGCATTGAACGTAAAACTTGAAGCCGCCTTCCCTCTCGGCCGCACGACGGTCTCGACGGTCACCCAGGAATGGGTCGAAGGCAAAGGTTCGAGTTACGCCAAGGAACCCGGCTCCACTAGCTTCCGCTGGGCGCGAAACGGCGAGCAGCGCTGGAACGGCGACGGTAAGGATATCACCTCTGTGACGCTCGGACTCGGTGGCTCGATCTGGGGCTTCGGCGACCCGACTCCGCCCGACGCCAACCGCTGGCAGGCCATCCCGATCGACCCCGCAGTCGTCCAGGCCCGCATTGATGGTCGTAGCTACGGCTTCCTGGTGATGGATGACGTCGGCAGCGAATACCAGCGCGACGGAGATAAGTTTACCTACACGCTTTTCCCGAATCGTTACGTCGCCAGCAAGGACAGTAACCGGAAGTCGGCGCCCTACTTCACGCTCTGGCTCGAAGACGGCCCGGCCGCCCCGGCCCCGCCAGCCAAGGCCGACGCCTATCAGGCTCCGCAAGCCCCCGTGACGCTGCCCGCGGTGCCGAAACTCCCGACCGCCGAGACTTCCGTGACCGCAACCGATGCCCTCGGTCTGCCGATCCCGGGCCTGCGTCTCTTCGCCGCCAAGGGCGAAGCGGTCACGATGCTGCTTTCGAGCCCTCCCGCCAAGGTCACCATCGACCTGCCTCACCGCCGATACGACCTGCCCAAGGTCGGCGCACACATCGACCCGCTCAAAGCCTCGCCGAACGGACG
>JBILHF010000152.1:0-3038 GCA_044350605.1 Opitutales bacterium | reverse complement strand
GTCGACGAGCTTCTCCCACTCGGGCACGTCCTTGCCCATGACGGCCGGGAGGCGTTCGAATCCCAGGCCAAGCCGGGTGAGGTTGTCACGGATCGACGCCATCCGCTCGGTGTCACGGTCGAGGTTGATTACGTAGATGAGCGGAGCCATCGGCGGGCATCGTTGCGACTGCGGGACATCTTTCAATCCGATAGGCTGCCCTTGCTTTTGGTTCGTCACCTCGACCTCGCGGTCCTATCCCTGCTGCAGGGATGAAGATTCTGCACCTCTCAAAGATGGACACCGGCGGCGGGGCCGCCGACGGCTTCGTGCGGATCCACCGCGCCCTGCTCGCGGAAGGACATGAATCCGTCGCTTACGTCATCAAACAGAAGCGGCATGACGTCCCCGCGATAGTCGACGCCCGTAAGTTGCTCGACCCCTTCCAGAAGCTAGCCTGGGGCCTTGGCCGGGTCTGGGCCAAACTACGCCGTCTTCACCTCAAGCCGGTCGGGGTCTATGATTTCGAGGCCGAGGCCAACTTCCCGGCTGGGCCGATCATTTGCGACGCCCGCGCCCGCTCCGAAAAATGGGACCTCGTGATCGTGCATTGGTCTGGCGCTTTCGTGCGACCGGAGACGATTCAGGAGATCGCCGGCGCCTTGGGGGCCCGCGTGGCGCTCTGGCAGGTCGACATGGCCCACGCCACGGGCGGCTGTCATTCGAACCTCGGCTGCGAGAAGTACCGGACCGGCTGCGGAGCCTGCCCGCTGATCGCGTCCGCCGACCCGCAGGATATCTCTTCGATTCAAGCCGTGCGCCGCGCGCGTGTCTGGAAGGAGCTCGATGCCGTCGTGCTGGCGCCTAGCGGCTGGTCCGCCCGCCAAGCGAAGGAGAGCTTTATCCTCCGCGACCTCGAGTTACGCACATTCCCGATCCCACTCGACCTCGCGACGCTGCGTCCGTCGGACGCCGCCGCCGCCCGCCGCACCCTCGGCTTGCCTGCCGAGGGGCGCATTGCGCTCGTCCGCGCCCTCGATCCGGGTCTCACCTTTAAGGGCTTCGGCCTCTTCCTCGAAGCCCTGCGCCAGCTCGACGCCCAAGGCGTCGCCCTGCATGTCGCCGTCATCGGCGACCGTGGCTTCGTGCCCGGCGGATTCCGGCATGTCGGCATCACCGAACTCGGCCCGCAACGTGGTGATGCGGCGCTAGCCCGCGCCTACCAGGCCGCCGACTTCTTCGTCAGCCCTTCGACCAACGAGACCGGCCCGATGATGGCCGGCGAAGCCATGGCCTGCGGTCGTCCGCTCATCGCGTATCCGATCGGCATCGCGCCCGACCTCATCGAGCAGGGGCGTAACGGCACGCTGGTCGAGCCGGTCGGCGACGTCGCCGCGCTGGCCGCCACGCTCCGCACTTATGCCGAGATGCCTGCGGCCGAACTCGCCGCCCGTCAGCAGGCCGCCGCCGATTCCGCTGGGCGAATCTTCTCGGCCGGTTACTTTGCGCAACAGGTCCAAGCCGCCCTGCGCCGATGAGATACGCCTCCGTCCTCTACCGCGATTACGCGGAGAACTCCCTGTTCACGCCGGGAGCCGGGGAAAACAACGGCGAATTCTACCTCCCTTACGCGAAGCTCCGGGAGCGTTTCCTCGCCACCGGCATCGAGCTGAACACGCCGGACGTCAACGCCGGGCGACCGGTCGAGTTCGAGCTGCACATCAACTGCCGTCGTCAGGATCCCTCCGCCCGCGCCTACGTCTACCTTTACGAGAACCCGTTGATCCGACCGCTCAACCGCGACCGCTCGGCGCTCGCACGCTATGCGAAGTGGTTCGCCTGGGATGGCGCTCTGCGCGACGACCCTCGGACGGTCCCGCTCCTTTACCCGAACCGCTTCGAGACCGAGGGCTGGAACGGACCCGAGAAGCGTCCGCTGTTCTGCGTGCTCGTCGCCTCTAACAAGGCGCTGACGGTCGTCGACCCGCGCGACCAGTATCAGGCCCGCGTCCGGATTCTCGATTGGTATGAACGTCACGCCCCGGCCGACTTTCATCTCTTCGGCCGCGGTTGGGACCGCCCCGCCGCGCTGCCCGGCCGCTGGGGCCGTGTCCGTAATCAGCTGCGCAAGGTCCTCGCCCGCTTCCTGCCCGCCAAGTCTCCTTACGCCACGTGGCGCGGACCGGTCGACGATAAGATCGAACTGCTCACGCGCGCCCGCTTCTGCCTCGCCCACGAGAACTGCCGCGACCTGGAAGGTTACGTGACCGAGAAGCTCTTCGACAGCTTCCGCGCGGGCTGCGTGCCGGTGTATGTCGGGCCGAAGGAAATCGCCGACCTCGTGCCGGCTGGCTGTTTCATCGACGGCCGGGCTTACGAGACGCCCGCGGCGCTCAACGCTTTCCTGCGTACGATCGATGACGCGGCCTACCGCGGCTACCAAGAGCGCATCCGGGCCTTCCTGCTTTCCGCTCAGGCCAAGCTTTTCTCGCAGGACCACTTCGCTGATGTCCTCGCCCGCGAGATCCTCGCTGATCTCGCCGCCCGATGAGCCTGCCCTCGATCAGCGTCATCTTCCTATCCTACAAGCAGGAGGCCTATGTCCGAGAGGCGCTCCGCGCTGTGCTCACCCAGGACCTGCCTGATTACGAAGTGATCATCGGCGATGACGCTTCGCCAGACGGCACGCGTCGCATCATCGAGGAAGAAATCGCGGCCTATCGCGGACGGGCCCGGATCATCCTCCTCCCGCCGGCCCCGAACGTGGGTGTCATCCGTAACTTCAATCGCTGCGTCGCGGCCTCGTCAGGTGACATCTTCGTGGCCGCCGCCGGCGACGACGTCAGCCACCCGAACCGCCTGCGCCGTATCGCCGAGTTCTTCCGCGATCATCCGGCCTGCACGGCGCACTATTCCAACGCCCGCGTCACGGACGCGACCGGAGCCGTCCTCCGCCCGACGTGGTATCACCATCAGGGCGTCCAGTTCCGGCAATTCGATCCGCGCGGCTTCCATCTCTACCAAGGCGTTCAGTTCTGCGGAGCCACCGGCAGCTACCG
>JBILHF010000151.1:0-3053 GCA_044350605.1 Opitutales bacterium | reverse complement strand
AAAGTGGCGGAGAGGATGGGATTCGAACCCACGATACCCTTTTGGGGTATACCCATTTAGCAAACGGGCGCTTTCGGCCACTCAGCCACCTCTCCAGGTCCCTCGTTGATTCGAAGGACAGCAACTAATGGGGAGCGATGAGGGATGGTCAAGCCAAGGCCTTGCCAGCTTCGACCGACCGGACCCAAGAGCGGGAAACCCCTTATTAATCCCGCCAGATTCCCTGCTTTGATTCGTGGGTGCAGGTCAGGTCAATGAGCGCATGCATCTTCTCTACGTCGACGAAAGCGGCGACACCGGGCGCGAAGGATCACAGACCAGCACGTTCACCCTGAGCGGACTGCTCGTCCATCATGCCGAGTGGCACGGGGCCCTGGCCTCGGTCAAAAGGATGCGCAGGCGCGTACACGACAAGTACGGCTACCCGCCGCACGCCGAACTGCACGCCAGCGAAATGCTCGGACGTAGCCAGGAATACCACGGCGTCAAAAGAGGCCAGCGAGTTCAGTCGGTCCTGCATGCGGTCGAAATGATCCGGAGAGATCAACGGCTGACGCCACTGCGCGTCATCGTCGAGAAGCATGATTCTCCGCGGGACGTCATTCGTGCGGCTTGGCTCGCGCTACTCCGCGCGGCATCGGGTCACATCGCCTCAAACGAAGGACACTCCCTCTGCTCGGCTCCCGGACTCGCCGTGATCTGCGACGACCATAGGACGGCGCCTTCCGCCGCATGGCTGGGCGAGATCAACGCCAGCCTGGACCTGAGCGAGCTACTCATAGACGAACCGTTCGGCCGCGACTCCAAGCAGAGTCCTTTGCTACAGCTTTGCGACCTGCTCGCTTACCTCTCCAAGCAGACCGTGGAGCCAAATTTGCTCTTCAGACAAGCGCACGCCCAGGCCATGTTGAAACGATGTGAGAAACTTTTCTCCGAACGCGGCATAACGATCGTCATCAAAGAAGAAGGGGGCGCTTTCGCGCCCCCCTAAGAGGAATCTCGGCGGGTCTTAGCCGCCTACACACCTGAAAGTGAGAATGAGACGAACCGGATGCGGAGCAAGATGGAAGTCGTAGGGGAAACCCCGGGGTCAGAGTCGCAGATCCAACCAAGGTGGGGGCACGATTTTTCGTGCACTCCACGACAAGCACAGGAGGCCGCGAACACAGAGGTGCATGAGGGCGCGGCGGAGCCACGCCCCTACCCTCGGCCGACCTGCGTCGGCCTCAAAGACAGAGGACAGCACGTGGTGCTGTCCCTACCCCGCGGCAGACTATGTCGTGACGCGGTCCCGACCCTACCGATGAGGGCTTAGCGCGCGATGTCGTTCCGGCTCAGCACGGTGATGCCGTGGCTGGACAGGACGGAGGCCGCGAGTTCCTGGGCTTCGGTGCGCACCACGAGACCGTAACGGCCGTTGGGTCGGAAGAGGAACGGGTAGACGTAATGGATGTTGATCTCGGCCTTGAGCAGGATGCCGGTGACATCCTTCAACTGGGCCTCGGACTGCAGCTCGATGGCCACGACGGGGACGTCGTCATGGGCGAAACGATGCTCGTCGAGGATCTGCTCCGCGCGCTCGGGGTAGTCGACCACGATACGGATGATCGTCGAATCGGTCGTATCCACCAGACAGAGGGCCATGATGTGCACATCAGCTCCGGACAGGGATTCGACGAGTTCGTTGAGGCGTCCGACCTTGTTCTCGACGAAGATGGAGAACTGGCGGACAGGTCCGAGGTCAGGTTGCTGGGAGAGTTCGGCGGCCATCGATAAGGACTATGCCATAACCTGACGATTTCTCCAGCCCCATCTCCGGCAGGTCCCCAAGGTTGCCTTGACATGCATCTTCATATCCAGATACGAAGATACATAATGTTAACCATCGCCGCCCTTCTCCTCGCCCAGGCCCCGACCCGGCTGCCTGAGACCGTCGTGATCGAAACCCGACAGGCGAAGCCCTTGGCCGAAGCTTCGCCCTCCGTCAGCCGCCTCGACGTGGCCGCCGCAACTGACGCCGGACAGACGACCCTGACGAGCCTGCTGGGCGGTGCGCCCGGCGTCTTCGCCACGGAGCAGTCCGGCGAAGGCTCGGTAGGCTCGCTCTTCCTCCGCGGCACGAACTCCACCCAGACGGCCGTGCTCCTCGATGGCCGCCGTCTGCCGCAAGGTTTCTCCAACTCTTACGAAATCGGCCGCTACCGTATCTTCGGACTGGCCTCGGTCGAAGTACTGCGCGGCCCCTCCTCTACCCTCTACGGTGCCAACGCGCTCGGTGGCGTCATCGACCTGCGGCAGCAATCCCCGCTCACGGCCCGCGCCGGCTCTACGCTCGTCGCCGAAGGCGGCTCCTTCGGACGTGGGACGCTCAACTACGCACTGCTCACGAACAACGCCGAAGCCGGCAAGACCGCCACGCAAGGCACGGCGTTGTCGCTGACGGCGACGCATGACGACGGCTTCCGCCCGAACGCCGGCCGTGAAGCCGTCAGCGCTTTCCTGAAGCACGAGCAGCGCCTTTCGCCGAACCTGGTCTTCGACGTCGTCGGCTCGGCTGACCACGGTGAGGCCGGCCTACCCGGCCAGCAGCTCGGCGGCCCGCCTAATCTCACCGACTGGCAACGCGATGGCGGCTGGCTACTCTCCCCTGGCCTGCGCTTCCAAGACGAGGACACCGAAGCCGCGGTCTTCTGGTCGCGCGCGGGCTCGTCGATCCAGAGCGTCACCCTGCCCTTCGCCAACCGCTACCTCCTCGACCGCGACGAACTCACCGCGACCGTCGACCGACGCGTCCGCTCCGACCTGACACTCGGAATCGGCCTGACATACGAACGTACCTCCTTCGACCAATTCGACGTCGCCGCGAACAGCCTCACGTGGGCCGAGACGCAGGAAAGCCTCGGCATCTGGACCCGCGCCGAGTGGCAGGCCACCGCCAAGGACCGTATCCGCGCCGCGATCCGCACGGATCGTTTCACCGACTTCGCGGGCAAGACGACCGGCGACATCACCTACTCCCGTCGTCTGTCCAAAGAGTTGCTGGCCCACGCCAA
>JBILHF010000150.1:0-3054 GCA_044350605.1 Opitutales bacterium | reverse complement strand
GCCAAACCAAGAAGGGAGTCCTCCGTGGCGTAGGTCAGGTGGATCGATACGTTATCCGTCGGAGCATAAGCGAGGGTCAGGCCGACGGAGAAAGGCGAGCCGTCGAAGCGTTCAACCAAGGCAGCTCGGGCCGGAGCAGTGGCGAAGTTCGCTTGCGGATCGAAATCGCTGATGAACTTATTCGCGGCGAGAGTGGCCGTGAAGCCTTCACCCAGAGACATCGCATAGCGGGCACCGAAGACGAATTGTTGGTTCTTGAAGGTATCACCTGACGCGCCGCCCTGGGCACTTGCAGCGGTTTCGGCGAAGGCCAGGGAAAGCGTGAGGGCGCCAGGACCAGAGTGGATGTCGTACTCAGCGCCGAGCGAGAAGCGGCGCGCCGCGAGGTTCATGTTCAATCCGGAAATCAGCTCGAACGGATCGGAACTGACGTCCGCATACGACAGGGCCAGGCTGACGTGATCCCAGACGTGGGCCTTGATGCCGTAGGACATGCCGTCGAAGTCATCGACGTCGCGAACGATCTCATACTTGTCAGCGGTGAGCGAGAAGTTGCCGGCCGGAGCCTTGACCGGAGCGGTCTGGGCTTGGGCGGCGGCGGCAACGACGAGGAGCGGGACTAGGGATTTCATAGCGGGCGTGATGTTGCCTTTGGATAAGAGCCTTCAAGAAATTCTTGTGCGGTTTTATGTATCCACAATCTATTGTCACCAGACCGCCACTCTCCCGTGACAATCGACACGGCTTAGGGCGCCCTCCGCCTGTCTCTCTACCGTTCCCAACCGCTAACCGCCAAAGGCTTTCACCTGACATTGGTAGGGACGGCTCTCCGAACCGTCCGTTCGCAGACGAACATGCGCATCTCACCCGGCACGACGGCAGGCTCGGAGAGCCGCGCCCTACTTAATCCATCGAGCCTCCGGTCCTCGTGTCCTCGATTATTGTCTCACTGGCCAACCGGCCAACTGATCAACCGATCAACTAACCCTGCATTATTCTGGTCCACTGGGCCTCCGAGCCTCCCGGCCTCTAGCCATCCCCTAGCCCACGTGTCACCGTGTCAACTTACCCCCTCACGCGCTTGGCGCGTGTTCCACCTTTGCACTTTTGCACCATTGCACATACATCACTCTGCATGCCCCCGATGACTGATCGTCGCTCCTTCCTGCGCACCCTCGCCGGCGCGACTGGTGCCGCCGCCCTTTCCGTCGGCTGCGCGAGCCGGCCGACGGCGAGTCGGATCATCGATACGCACACGCACTTCTACGACCCGACCCGTAGCCAAGGCGTGCCGTGGCCACCCAAGGGCAGCTTCCTGGATCGCCCGGTACTCCCGCCTGACTGGCAGCGGGTCGCCGCCCCGCACGGTATCCGCGAGACGGTGGTGGTCGAAGCGAGCGCCTGGCCGGAAGACAACGATTGGATTCTGCGCCTGGCCGACGCGCATCCCTGCATCGTGGGCTTCATCGGTAACCTCCGTCCCGCCGAAGCGGCTTTTGCCGCACATCTCCGCCGCCTCGGCGCCCATCCCCTCTTCCGCGGGATTCGTATCCCGGCGAGCAGACTGAGCGCGGACCTCGCCGACCCGACCTTCGCGCGCCATCTTGGCCTGCTGGCCGACCGCGGCCTAGCGGTCGACATCAATGGCCTGAGCGACTTCCCAGGAGCCCTGCGTCTCGCCCGCGACTTCCCTCGCCTACGCATCGTCGTCGACCACGTCGGCAATA
Source organism: Opitutales bacterium (assembly GCA_044350605.1). Taxonomy (GTDB): domain Bacteria; phylum Verrucomicrobiota; class Verrucomicrobiia; order Opitutales; family UBA953; genus UBA953. The sequence goes on along the minus strand of JBILHF010000150.1, from coordinate 1,327 downwards.
TCCGCGACCCGCAGGCACCAGACCTCGCCTGGCGCGAAGGCATGCGGCGCCTCGGTGCCGAATCGAACGTCTTCTGCAAACTCTCCGGACTTGTCGAACCCGTGAAGGCCCCACACGGCGGTGCGCCGACGGACGTCGATACCTATCGGCCCACGCTCGACCATGTCACGGCTTCGTTCGGGCCGTCGCGCGTGCTCTATGGCAGCAACTGGCCCGTCTCGGATAAAGGCGCGCGTTATGCCGACGTCTTCGGTCTCGTAGCGGAATATTACGCCGACCGCACCACGGAAGACCGCGAGCGGTTCTTCTGGCGCAACTCCCTCGACGCGTATCGCTGGATCTCCCGCGGCGCCTGAGAAGCCAGGGCCCCATCTCGACTTGCCACCTCCCGTGCTCCGCACGAGTTCCACCTTTGCACTTTTGCACCTTTGCACTTTTAAAGTCTCCATGCTTCGAGCCCCCCTGCTCGCCCTCTTCCTCTCCCTCAGCGCCCTCACCGCGGCGGAGCCGCGTCCGCTGATCATCGCGCACCGCGGCGCGAGCGGCTATCTGCCCGAACACACGCTCGCGGCGAAGGCCCTCGCCTACGGGCAGGGCGCCGACTATCTCGAGCAGGACGTGGTGCTCAGCAAGGACGGCGTACCGGTGATCTTCCATGACACGCACATCGACACCACGACGGACGCCCCAAAGAAGTTCCCCGGACGTCAGCGGGCGGACGGACGATTCTACGCCCTCGATTTCACCTTGGCCGAACTGAAGCAGCTTAACGTCACCGAGCGCTTCAATCCCAAGACCGGCAAGGCCGCCTTCCCTCGTCGCTTCCCGGTCGGCGTCGGCTCGTTTTCGGTCGTGACGCTCGAGGAAGAGATCCAGTTCATCCAGCAGCTGAACCGCTCCACCGCACGGAACGTCGGCATCTACCCTGAGCTCAAAGCGCCCGGCTGGCATCGCAAGGAAGGCCACGACCTCGCCGGCGCGGTCCTGCCGATCCTGCGTAAGTATGGGTACGACGCCAAGGACTCCGCCTGCTTCGTGCAGTGCTTCGAACTCGCCGAGATCAAACGCCTCCGCGGGGAACTCGCTTGGAAGGGCAAGCTCATCATGCTCATGGGCGGCGGAGAATCCAATCCCCTGACCACCGACGCCGGCCTGGCCGAGCTCGCCAAGATCGTCGACGGCATCGGTCCGCCCATCGGCAGCTACGTCACCGGCAAGTCGCCCGCTGGACGCAAGGTCACCGATCTCGCCGCCCGCGCCCGCAAAGCCGGCCTGCTCTCGCACCCCTACACCCTGCGCGCCGACGAGCTCCCCAAGTGCGTCACCA
>JBILHF010000149.1:0-3099 GCA_044350605.1 Opitutales bacterium | reverse complement strand
ATATCGAGACCGGCGCCACGCTATGTCTTTACATGGGCGCGAAGGCTTTGCCGTCCGTCGCCGTAAAACTCATCGCCGCGGGCGCCAAGGAGGATCTCCCGATCCGCCTGCTTTCTAAGGTGTCGCAGGACGGAGCGTCCGACGTGCTCACCACGCTGACCGATCTGGCCACAGGTAAGGTCGACGTCTCCGTGCTGCCCACGCCGCTCATCGCGGTCGTCGGAGCGGTCGTCGCTCCGCCCCGTCATGCCGGCCTGATGGGGCGCATCGCGGCGTTCGCCTGAGTTAGCTCTTCTTCCAGACCTTCGCCCTTAAGAATAAAAAGAGGGCGGTGAAGATCGTGGCGATGCCGCCGAGCCAGATCATGATGCGTTCGATCATGCCCAGGTTTTTCGGAGCAAAGACGCTGATCAAGACGGGCAGCAGTCCCACGGAGAGCACCGCGATGATTGCGGCGATCTTGGTCAGCTTGAATCCCGCGGAGTAGAGGTGTCGTCGGAAGAGCAGGGCGGGCAGGGCGGGGTGCGTGCCGAGCAGCGGGCTGAGTTTCCAGCGCCGGCCCTCGGGGGCGTGCTCCTTGGCGATGGTCGCGACGTCGCCATCGCAGCCGGCATGACGGCCCGGCAGGAGGAAGAGCATCAGGATGACGGCCTCGCCCTTGGCCTGTTGCAGCGCGTCTTCGAGCAGCGGTTCGTTGAAGTCATATTCAGCACCCTCGCGACGCTCCATCGAGCAGGCGATGAGCTCGTCGTCCTTGAGCCCGAGTTTCGTGCGGATGGCGCTGGCGAAGAAATTACGGCAACGCGTCACCTCGGGGATGGGGGAGCCGTGGTCGCAAAGGTAGACCGTACCGCTGTCCTTGGTCCAGCCTGTCGACTTGAGGTTGTCGATCAGCATGTCGGTCAGTTCTGGTCCGAAGAGCGGTTCCCTGATGGTGAGCTTCATCGCGCCCGGTTGGGCGTCGGCGAAGACCTTGGGGAGGTATTCCGTGATCGCACGGCTCGGCCCGATGAAGAGCGGGAGCACCACGAGTTCGTCGATGCCGTCGGCCTTGGCCTGCTGGACGGCGCCTTCGAAGATGATCGCGGGGACGCCGCCGAGCAGGGCAGGGTCGATCTTCGTGGAGTGCATCGTAGAGACCGGGTGGACTTCCTTTCCGATGAGCTGGCCCACTTGCTTGGCCAGGTCGCGGAGACCCAAGGTCGCCGCAGGTTCGTAGGAACCGTTGTCGACGAGGAGGATACGTGTGCCGGCCATATGGGGTAAGTGAGGGATAAACTTCATATTGGCAACGCCGGGTTGGCTGATTGCGGATTGCCTCATTTCGAGGGCGAGGTTTCCTAGGGTGATGCCCCGCCGTCTCCTCGCCTGTCTCGCTCTCTGCCTGAGCGTCGTCTCCCTTTCCGCCGCCGAAGGTTGGCTCACCGACCTCGATGAAGGCATCAAGGTCGCCAAGGCCGAGAAGAAGGCGATTCTCGTCGACTTCACCGGCAGCGACTGGTGTGGCTGGTGCATCCGCCTGAAGAAGGAAGTCTTCGACCAGAAGGAGTTCGCGGCCGTCTCCAAGGACTTCGTCCTCGTCGAGCTCGACTACCCGCAGCGCAAGAAGCAGAGCCCAGAAGAGAAGGCCAAGAACAAGGTCTGGGCCGAGAAGTTCGCGATCGAAGGCTATCCGACGATCATGCTGCTCAATGCGAACGGCGAGCCGTTCGCGCAGACGGGATATCAGGCCGGCGGTCCGGTCAAGTATCTTGCCCATCTCGCCGAACTCCTGAAGGCGAACAACTTGGAAGGCGTCAAGGCCTTCGCCCAGGGCAAGAAGGACGAGGCGCAGGCCCGCGTTCAAGGCGAAGAGCTCGAGAAGCTCGTCACGCCTTTCTTCGAAAAGAAGGACCTCGCTGGCGGCGAAGCCGCGATCGCCCAGTTCGTGAAGGCCAAGGGGCTGACGGGCTCGACGAAGCTTAATCTGACTCTCAACGCCCGCATCGGACTCGTCCAGACGTGTAAGCCCGGCGATCCCGCCGCGGTGCTGAAGGTCCTCGATGAGGTCATCGCCGAGACCCCGGCTGACGTGAAGGAGATGTCCGACCTCAAGCAGTTCCGCGCCCAGGTCGCCGCTGCGGCCGCCGCCAAGGCCAAGAAGTAATCTCATGAAGAAGTTCCTCCTCGCGCTACTCGCCGCCGCGTCGGCCCATGCCGCACCAGTCTGGCTCACCGACCTCGACGCCGCTAAGGCTCAGGGCGTGAAGGAGAACAAGCTGGTGCTGGTCGACTTCACGGGGAGCGACTGGTGTCCGCCCTGCAAGGCGCTTCATAAGGCCGTCTTCGAGTCCCCGGAATTCGCCGCGGCTGCCTCGCGCTACGTCCTGGTCGAACTGGATTTCCCGCGCACCAAGACGCAGACGCCTGAGCTCAAGGCCAAGAACCGCGAATGGCAGCAGAAGTATGCCGTGAACAGCTTCCCGACCGTCCTGCTGCTCGACGCGAAATCCGGCGATGTCTTCGGACGTGTCGGCGGTTTCGGTGGTCAGACCGCCAAGGAATACCTGGCCAAGCTGGCCGCCTACAAGAACACGCCGGAAGGCAAGGCCGAGCTGGCGAAGGAAATGAAGGACACCGCCGATCGTTCGGCCAAGAGCCGCGTGCTCGGCCAGAAGATCAACGAGGCGATCGCCGCCAAAGATTTCAAGGCAGCCGAAGCCGCGCTCGAAGAGATGTTCGCCGACGTGACGGGACCACGCCGGGCCGTGTTGCCCTTCAACAAGGCGCGCATCCTGATCATGCTCGACCCAGCGGCCAAGGAGAAGGCCTTGAAGCATATCGATGAGGCCATCTCGGCCGCGCAAGGCGACGAGGCCATGACCCGCTCTTTCAAGGCTTTCCGCGATAAGCTGATGTCGGCCGAAGGCGCTGCTCCGAAGCCGGCTGGCGAGCCGAAGAAGGGCGCTTAAGTCTTCAACTCAGCAACTTGCTCAAAGGCGCCGTGAGGACTTCCTCCGGCGTCTTTCCTTTTTGACGGAGTTCACGGATCGACAGGCCGGCCGAGCGCTTGGCGAGTCGCTTGCCATCGGTATCGACGATCAGCGGGGCGTGCGCCCA
>JBILHF010000148.1:0-3105 GCA_044350605.1 Opitutales bacterium | reverse complement strand
CCGAGCCGCGGCCCGGGCCGACGGGGATGTCCTGCTTGCGGGACCAGTCGATGAAGTCCCAGACGATGAGGAAGTAGTCGACGAAGCCCGTGCCCGCGATGACGCCCATCTCGTAGTCGACGCGGCGACAGAGTTCGGCGGGGCTGGTCTGTCCGGGGCCGGGGATCTTCTCGTCCTTCCACGCCTTAGGGTCGTCGTAATCGACACCGTAACGTTCCTTGAGGCCGGCCTTCACCTGTTCGAGCAGGTAGGAGCCGTTGGCCCGCATGCCCTTGCGCTTCTCGGCTTCGATGACGAAGTCGCCCGGCTTGCCGGCGGAGACCAGCAGGCCGTTCTTAAGCTGCTCATAGCCGTCGAGGATCGCATCGATTTTCTCGGTGGCCTTGGGCTTCACGCCTTCGCTGAAGATGTAGACGGGGTAGTTGTTCTGACCGACGGGCAGCTTGACGTCGCACATCTCGGCGATGGCGACGGTGTTCTTGATCGATTCGGGGACCTCGCCGAAGACGAGCAGCATCTCGGCCTCACTCTTGAGGTAGAACTCCGTGGCGGAGTAGCGCATGCGACGTTCGTCGGCCAGGCGGGCGCCGGTCTGGATGCAGAGCATCGCGTCGTGCGCGACCGAATCGCCGGCGTCGACGTAGTGGACGTCGTTGGTGGCGACGACGCGGAGCTGGAACTCGCCGGCGAGCTTGAGGAGGTCGGCGATGATGCGCTTCTGCTCCTCGAGGCCGTGGTCCATCAGCTCGATGACGAAGTTCTCGCGGCCGAAAATCTCGACGAACTTACCGCAGGCCTTGCGGGCGGCCTCGTAGTCGCCGCGGAGGAGGGCCTGCGGGATGACGCCCTGGAGGCAGCCGGAGAAGCCGATCAGGCCGTCGGCGTGCTTGGCGAGCTGCTCGAGGTCGGTGCGCGGCTTGTAGTGCAGGCCGCGGACGTGCGCGTCGGAGACGAGCTTGGTGAGGTTCTGGTAGCCTTTGAAATTCCGGGCGAGCACGCCCATGTGGAAATACTTGTGCTCGCGACGGTCAGGCTTGTCGGTGAGCGCGTGGTCCCAGACGAGGTAGAGCTCGCAGCCGAGGAGCGGCTTGAGCTTCACGTCGCCCTTGGAGCGCTGCTTGGCCTCGTTCCAGAAATCGAAGAGGCCGAAGAGGTTGCCGTGGTCGGTGATCGCCACCGCGCGCATGTTCATGTCGCACGCGCGCTCCATCAGGCGATCGATGCGGCTGCAGCCGTCGAGCATGCTGTAGTCCGTATGCACGTGGAGGTGCACGAAGTCTCGGCTGATGGTTTCCGGGTCGGCCATGCGGGACGGTGATAATAGGGAGCCGTCGGAGGGCAGGGGAAGGCATTAATCCGCGAGGTTATCCGCGGACTTATGCACAGCGGGGGCTTGCCCGTCGGGCCGGCCGGGCCAGACTCGTCCGCATGACCCCGCGCCGGCTCACTCCTTTTCGGCAGGCCCTCCTCGGACTGGCGCTCGGCGTCGTCTACGGGCTGGTCTGCCGGCTCGTGTTCGACCCGCATGTCACTTCTGCGCCGGGCTCGGCCAAGGAGATATGGGCCATCATGAGCCTGAGCTTCATCTTCCTGGTGCCGCTGGCGCTCGGCTTCCTGGTGATTTGGTTCGGCGAGACCGAAAAGAGCTGGGTGCGCCGCGTTTTCCAGCCTTGGTTGGCTGGACTCGCTTTCATGGCGGCGACGATTGTCTTCCATCTCGAGGGACTCATCTGCGTCATCCTCTGGTTGCCGCTGGTCTGCTTCATGTCCTCGCTCGGCGGAATACTCGCGGGGGCCCTGCGCGACTTACGCGCATCGGATGGGTCGAAGCGCCTCTGCGTGGCCGTCGTAGCCCTGCTTCCCTTCGTGGCCGGTCCGCTGGAGTCCCTCCGCGAGCGCGAGACCGAGCTCCGCACGGCCCACACGTCGATCGAGATCGCGGCCTCGCCCGCGCAGGTCTGGCGGCAGATCCGTTCGGTGCCGCGCATCACCGAGGCCGAACACGGTCCGTCGTGGAGCCATCGCCTGGGCTTTCCGCGCCCCACCGAGGCCGTGCTCGAGGGCACCGGCGTCGGCTCCATCCGCTACGCCCGTTTCGAAGGCGACGTCCTCTTCGTCGAGAAGGTGACCGAGTGGGAGGAGAACAAGCGCCTCTCGTTCTCGATCGAGGCCGACACGAAGAACATCCCGCCCACGACCTTCGACGAACACGTGACCATCGGTGGTCCGTATTTCGACGTCCTCCACGGCTCCTATTGGATCGAGCCCCGCGGCCCGGACCGCGTCGTGCTGCACCTCGCGAGCGACCAGCGCCTCTCGACGGGCTTCAACTTCTACTCCCAGTGGTGGACCGTGTGGCTCATGAACGACCTGCAGTCCTACATCCTGCGGATCATCAAGGCCCGCGCCGAAAAGGCGGGCTGAGCTTCGCCGCTTACTTGACCTTCACGAAGGTGCGCTTGCCAGCCTGGATGACCAGCTCGCCGGCAGGCTGGGCGACTTTCTGGGCCGGATCGGAGACCTTGTCGTCGCCGATCTTGACCGCGCCGCCTTCGATGAGGCGACGGATCTCCTTCTTGGAGGGGAAGAGGTTGGTCGCGGCGAGGAGATCCACGATGCCGACCTCGGCTGCGCCGCCGGAGACGGCAGCCCAGGCGAACTCCGGCATGTCGGTGCGGACGCCGCCCTTGGAGAAGACGTTCTCGAACTCGGCGCGTTCTTTGGCGCCGGCGCCCGCGCCGTGGAATTTGTCCGTCAGGCGCGTGGCGAGCTGCTTCTTGGCTTCCATCGGGTGGCCGGCCTTGAGCGCGGCGAGTTCTTCCGGCGTCGAAAGGAGCAGGAGGTCGTAGTAGACCCACATGGTGGCGTCCGGGATCGACATGATGCGGCCGAACATGTCCTTCGCGCCGTGGTTGAAGGCGATGTAGTTGCCGAGGGACTTCGACATCTTCTTCTCGCCGTCGAGGCCGACGAGCAGGGGCATGCCGAGCACGGCCTGCGGGGCCATCTTGTCCTGTTCCTGCAGGTCGCGGCCGACGAGCATGTTGAAGAGCTGGTCGCTGCCGCCGATCTCGATATCGGCCTTGAGCATGACGGAGTCGTAGC
>JBILHF010000147.1:0-3136 GCA_044350605.1 Opitutales bacterium | reverse complement strand
CCCTTGCCCACGTGTCACCTTGCCAACTTGCCCCCTCGAAGGCTTCGCCTTCGCTTACTTCTTCGCCGGCTGCGGCATTTCCTTCGCCTTGGCGGCGCCGATGGCGACGATCTTCTCCATCATGCCGTAGAGCTTGATGGTATCCCACTTCGCAGTGAGGGTGACCTGATTGCCGGAAGCTTCGACAGGCTGGATCCCGGCGAGGAAATCACCCGCGAGGGCTTTCATTTCCTTTTCTTCGGCGGTCTCGGGCTTGGAAGGGTCACCGGCGAGCATCATCGGGGCCATGGCCAGCATGCCCTGGGCCTGCATGGCGAGCGGGGCGGCCTTTTCCTTCGAGGTGAAGGTGGTGCTGATCTTCATGACTTGGTCCGAGCCTTTCTCGCCCATGGCGAAGAGGCCGCTGACGAAGCCGCTCTGGGCGAGTTCCGGGGTGGCCGGGAACTTGGCGGCGTTGACGGAGACGATGGCGTAGGCGCGTCCGGTGGCGGCGACGGCAGAACGCTGGGCGGAGGGGAGAGCGTAGGAGGTGCCTTGTCCCTTGAGCAGGCCGATGATGCGAGCGGCTTCCTTGGGTTGGGCGACGACCATCGTGTCGCTGTCGACGTCGAAGACGCCGAAGTCTTCGGTCGCGCCGGCGGCTTCGCCGGGCGGCGTGGGGAAACCGTTGGCGGCCTGGGCGAGTTCATCGCTGAGCGATGCGATCAATTCCTTGACCTTCCAGCCTTTGGCGGCGCCGGCCTGCAGGGTGGGCACGTTCTTGGCGCTGGCGTGCGCGGCCAGCTTGGCGCTGTCGTGGCGGGCGCGGATGATGATGCCTCCGGTGAAGGAGCCGTCCTTGGTCATGGAGAAGCCGCCCGCGTAGCGATTGTCAGGCGATTCGAGGTCGAGCCCGGTGGCCTTGACGATGGCTGCCTGGACGGCCTTGCTGTCCTGCCCGCTCTTGTCGAGGTCGGTGAGGAGTTTCTCGATGCGCGCCTTGAAGGCCTTGGCCTCGGGCGAGTCGCCGATCTTCAGGCCGCGTGAGCTGGCCGTCGCGAAGGTGACCGCATAGTCGGCGGGCACTCCCTTGAAGTCGAAGTCCTGCGCAGGCAGGAGGGCGGAGGTCAGGAGCAGGGCGAGGGTGGAGAGGAATTGCATGGGAGGAATAAACCCCATGGCCTAGGCCTCGGTCAATCCCCACCTGCGGTGATGGGGTATAGAAAATACCGATTGTTATAAAAGAAGCGGGGCAGGTCGCGGCCTTAGCCGCGCCTGCCCCGCCGCCCGAAGTGATTCGGCGCTTCAAAGGGAAACCGGAGACCGGGATTAATCCTGCGGGTATGATTCATTCTCAGGTCCCGGGTCTCAGCCGTCAGGTCCCGGGTTCAGGTGTTCGGCATCAGGTGCAGGTTCAGGCCCGCACCCGCACCCGTACCTGAAGACCCGCACCTGAGACCCGATCAGCCGAGACCTGAGACCTGAAGATGTATGTCCCCAGCCAATTATCCGGTTCCCCCATGCTGCCCCCTTTGAGTTCTGCCTTCCTTGTCACCGTGTCCCCTTGCCAGCATGCCCCCTCGCGCAAGCGCATGCCCACGTGCCCCCTCGGAGGCTTCGCCTTCGCTTACTTCTTCTTCGCCTTGGCCGGAGCGGTCGCTCTCAGGGGATGTTCCTTGAGCAATTCGTCGGCCATGTAGAAGTTCGCGCGGTCCTTGGTGGCTTCGCGGACTTTCTTCACGGTGGCTGCGGAGACGAGGGCGCCATTGTTGCCGAAGGAGAGGCGCACGTAGCTGAGCACGGCCGCGGCTTCCTCGTCGTTGAGCAGGCCGCCGAAGCCCATCATGGGTGGCACGCCCTTGGTCGGGTCGAAGTCCTGGCCGTTGACCTTGATCGGCCCCCAGATGCCCTTGAGCAGGATCTTCACGAGACGTTCGTCGTCGTTGATCCAGTTGCTCCGCGCAAGGGGCGGGTAGATGTTCACGATGCCCTTGCCGTCCGCCTGGTGGCAGGTGGCGCAATGGGCGTCGCGGAAGTAGATCTCGCGGCCGAGCTTGAAGACCTTCTCTTCGGCGGCCGTGAGTTTGCGCGCGGGCTTGGAGTTGGTGCCGGCTTCGGCGACGGGCTGGCCGATCTTGAGTTTGCCACTGAAGTAGTCCGCGGCGGCCTGATTGCCTTCGAGGTTCAACTGGCCGGCGGCCTTGAGGGCGTCGACGTCGTCCTTGAGCGTATAGGTCAGGGCGTAATGCAGGACGGCGCCGACCCAGCGGTCGACGGGGCTCTTGAAGGCTTCCACGGCGAGCTTGGCGCCGTCGGCGTTGTCGAGCCAGGTGGCTGCGACGACGGCGGTCAGGCGCACGCGGGCGTTCTCATCGCGGATCGCCTGGTTAAGCAGGGCGACGTGGTTCGGGAGCTGCCAGAAGGAGTGACGGATGACATCAACGGCGGCGGCGCGGGCTTCCGGCTGCTTGGCCTTGAGGAGCTGGGCGATGAGCTCGGCGTCGGGCTGATTCTGCGCCCAGGTGGCCCAGAGGGCTTCGCAGAGATGGTGCTCGTAGGCGGCGTCCTTGGCGTCGAGCTTGGCGACCCAGGCCTTCACGGCCGGGAGGACTTCCGTCGGTGCGTGTCCGCGGAGTTCGCGGCGCGCGCGGTAACGAGTGCGGTATTCGGGCTCCTTGAGGACTTCGAGCAGTTCGGCGACGGAAGCGCCGGCGATCTTCGCGGGCTTCACGAGCGGACGCTCGGGGTAGGTGATGCGGTAGATGCGGCCGTGATCACGATCTCGGTTCGGATCGCGGGCATTGTGCTGCATGTGGCCGATCAGCGGGTTGTGCCAGTCGATGAAGTAGAGCGAGCCATCGGGGGCGAACTCGAGGTCGACCGGGCGGAAGTTGCCGTCGGTGGATGTCAGGAGATCGCCGTTGGCCTTGCCGGTGAAGCCGGCGCCGTCGTCGGCCTTCTTGCCGAAGCTGATGCCGAGGAAGCCGATGGTATTGCAGATCATGAAGTCGCCCTGCTGGGCGTCGGGGAAGTGACGCGAGGAGACGAACTCGGCTCCCGAGGTCGGACGGGAGCGCTTGGGGACGAACTGCTCGACCTTGATCTGTTCGATGCCGTAGGGGACCTTGGCCGAGAGCGGCAGCGCCCACCAGTTCTC
>JBILHF010000020.1:0-29004 GCA_044350605.1 Opitutales bacterium | reverse complement strand
CAGACCGTGGCCGTGCGTGGCGACGTCGTCCTGGCGCCGCCGCCGGATCCGGCGGCCACGGCTCCCTATGGCGAGCCGGCGGACCGCGTCGGCCTGAAGCGGCTGGTCAACCGAGGCTACTCCGTCGGTTACGACGACGGCCTGCCGGCGCCGCGTTGGTCTTCCTATCGCGTCTTCCCCTACCAGGACGTCCATCTCGAGCGCCCTTCGTCCTTCAGGTCCGACCCTCGCACCGCGGCGCGCGTGACCACCTCGGAATATGTGCGTTCCGGTTACGATCGCGGCCACCTCGCGCCGAACTATGCGATCTCGGTCTGCTACGGCGAGGAGGCCCAGAAGGAGACGTTCCTCCTCAGCAACATCGTCCCGCAGCTGCACGCGCTCAACGCCGGCCTCTGGAAGGACATGGAGCAGCGGATCATGAAGCGTTACGTCGAGCGCTACGGCACCGTCTGGGTGCAGGTCGGTCCGGTCTTCGCGGCGCCTGCCGCCAAGAAGGTCGGCCGGGTCCCGGTGCCGACGGCGTTCTGGATGGTCATCTCCGACTACGACGAAGCAGTGGGCGGCGTGCGCGCGATCGCCTATCTCGTCCCGCATGAGGAGAAGTGGCGCGACGCCGAGCTCACGCGTTACGTGGTCAGCATCCGGCGCGTCGAGGAGCTCACCGGCCTGGACTTCTTCCCGAAGCTTCCCCGGCCCGCGCAGGATCGTCTCGAATCAACGTCCGCGCCGCGCGCCTGGTGAGGGCAGTTCGCGGCGGAGGTCCGAAGCGTGGATGAGGCAGACGCAATCGGACCCATCGGCCGTCGGCAGCCACATGATCGGCAGTTTCGGCCAAGCCTGGTGCATCGCCTGCTGCAGGCCGCCGACCTCGATGACGAGGATGCCGTGCGGCTTCAGCGCTTCGCGCGCCTGCGTGAGCAGTTTGCGGATCACGTCGAGCCCGTCCTTGCCGGAGACCAGCGAGCCCTTCGGCTCCTTCTTGAATTCGGCGGGTAGGCGGCGGTAGATGCCTTCCGGTTCGTAAGGCGGGTTGCTGAGGATCAGGTCGAATTTAGGTCCCTTGGCCAAGGCCGTCATCGTGTCCGTCTCGTGCAAAGTGATGCGCTTCGCCAGCTTATGGTCGGTGACATTCAAGGCGGCGACCTCGAGCGCCTGCGCCGAAAGATCGGTGGCGTGTACGTGGGCCTTCGGGAAGCGCTTCGCGAGCAGGATGGCGAGGCAACCCGAGCCCGTGCAGATATCCGCGACGTCGGTCACCTGGGCGACCGGCGGCAGCCACTGCGGGATGGCCTCAGGGATGAGTTCGACGAAATAGGAGCGCGGGATGATCACGCGTTCGTCGACGCGGAAGCGGAGGCCGCCGAGCCAGGCCTCGCCGACGAGGTAGCCGGTAGGCACGCGGTCGAAGACGCGCCGTTCGAGGAGCGCGAGGAACACGGTCTTCTCCTTGGCCGTCAGGGCGCGTTCGAAGCAGGCAGGGAGCTGCTCCCAGGCGAGGCCCGTGGCGTGGCCCATGAGCGTGAGGGATTCCTCTTCGGCGTTCACGAAGCCTTGGCCGTGCGCGACGCCGGCCGACTTGAAGAGCCGGTTGGCATGGCGTAAACAGTCACCGCCCGTTCTGAGGCGGGCGGTGGCGGCGGAGGTCGGGCGCTGCGGGGCGCTCATCGTGGGCGGCGCGGCCGCTTAGGTGAGCGGGGCGGCGGACCAGAGTTCCTTCGGGGTGCGTTCGAAGAAGTCTTCGAGATACTTCGTCGTCGCGCCGCCCTGGCGGAAGGCCGGATCCTTCATGATCGCGCGGCAGACCGGGATCGTGGTGTGGATGCCGCGGATGATGTACTCGCCGAGGGCGCGGTGCATGCGGTCCAAGGCCTTCTGGCGGGTCGCGCCGACCGAGATCAGCTTGGCCACCATGGAGTCGTAGAGGGGCGGGATGACGTAGCCCGAGTAGCAGTGGGAGTCGACGCGGATGCCATGGCCGCCGGGCGTGTAATAGAGGCCGATGGTGCCGGGGCTCGGGGCGAAATTACGGGCCGGGTCTTCGGCGTTGATGCGGCACTCGATGGCGTGACCGGTCATCTTGATGTCCTTCTGGGAGAGTTCGAGCTTCTCGCCGCAGGCGATGAGGATCTGGCGGCGGACGAGGTCGATGTCGGTGACTTCTTCGGTGACGCCGTGCTCCACCTGGATGCGCGTGTTCATCTCCATGAAGTAATACTTGCCGTGCTTATCGACGAGGAACTCGATCGTGCCGGCGTTCTGGTAGCCGATGGTCTCGGCGAGGCGGACGGAGACCTTGCCCATCTCCTCGCGGAGCTTCGGGGTCAGGAAGGGGGAAGGGGATTCTTCGATCAGCTTCTGGTGGCGGCGCTGCACGGAGCAGTCGCGTTCACCGAGGTGGATCACTTTGCCGTGTTCGTCGCCCAGGAGCTGGAACTCGATGTGGCGCGGCTGCTCGATATACTTCTCGATGTAGACGCGGCCGTCACCGAAGGCCTTCTCGGCTTCGGCGCGGGCGCTTTCGAATTCCTTCGGGAAAGCCGCGGCGTTGTGGACGATGCGCATGCCTTTGCCGCCGCCGCCGGCGACGGCCTTGACGATGACGGGGAAGCCGATGCGTTGCGCTTCCTTGATGGCCTCGCGCTGGTTGTCGACCGGGCCGTCGGTGCCGGGCACGCAAGGCACCTTGGCGGCGGCGGCCGTCTGGCGGGCCACGGCCTTGTCGCCCATCTTACGGATGACTTCGGGGCTGGGTCCGATGAACTTGATGTTGGCGGCGGCGCACTTCTCGGCGAAGCCGGCGCGCTCGGAGAGGAAGCCGTAGCCAGGGTGGATGGCGTCGACGTTGGTGATCTCGGCGGCCGAGATGATGCGATCCTCGCGCAGGTATGAATCCTTGCTCGGTCCGGGCCCGATGCAGACGGCCTCGTCGGCGAGCTGCACGTGCAGCGACTGCTCGTCGGCCTGGGAATAGACCGCGACGGTCTTGATGCCCAGCTCCCGGCACGCGCGGATGACGCGAAGGGCGATTTCGCCGCGATTGGCGATGAGGATCTTGTTCATGCTCGGAAGTCGGTGCTCAGCTGACCTTCACGCGGAAGAGCGGCTGGCCGAATTCGACCGAGGTGCCGTTGGCGACCAGGCACTCGACCACCGTGCCGGAGATTTCCGACTGGATCTCGTTCATGACCTTCATGGCCTCGATGATGCAGACGACGGAGTCGGCCTTGATCGGCGAGCCAACGGTCACGAAGGGCGGATTCTCAGGGGAAGGGGTGGCGTAGTAGGTGCCGACCATCGGGGAGGTGACCAGCTTGATGCTGGGGTCCGCGGCGGCGGGGGCGGCCGGGGCAGGCGCCGCGGCCGCAGGGGCCGGGGCCGCCACGGGGGCGGGGGCGGCCGCCACAGGGGCGGCCTGGGCCGCGATCGGGGCACGACCGGGTAGGTCGCGCTTGATGCGCAGCTTGAAGTCCTGGTCCTGGATCTCGAACTCGGAAAGGTCCGACTTCTTCATCAAATCCACGACTTGTTTAATCTTAATTAGGTCCAAGGTAATGTCCTCCGTGAGGGGGTGTCCCTCTCTGATACAGGGTATCAGGGGGGCAAATCAACCCTCATTCCAGAATGCCGGCGGGTATCTTTCCTAAGTCCTTATCTCTGTTAGGTTTAACTATGTCTTGCAGGGTAGGAATCGCTCGGGTTTCAGGCTTCGCCAGTGGCCCTTGCAGCTTGATTCTAGTGAGGCTGACCAAGGCCCGGTTCAAATTTATGATGTCGAGCGGGTTAAATCCTTGTTTCCGGGGCAAGGAGAAGTCCCCGGCGAAGTTTAGGGTCATACCCTTGAGGTCGATTTCCCCGGCTAACTCTAGCTTGGCTTGCGGCCCGGTGATGGTCATGTCCGGGAAATACGCCCGCCCCCCGGTGCATCCGAAAGTCCCCGTCGCCCGGTCCAGTTCATAGGTGGTCGCCCCGACCCCGACGGCCTCGAGCACGCCGGAGATGCCCCCTAGCAGGCGGACTTTCTTCAGCTCGGGGTCATTCAGGGTGTAGGTGCCGAGCCCGCGAAGGTCGCGCGGCGATCCGAGGTCTACCCGGCCTTTGAAGTCCAGGTCCAGCCGGCCACGGCCGGCGGTTTTCGGAGCCGGCGCCGCCGAGGGTTCGCCGAGGTCATTCATGATCCTCCCGACCTGGGCCGGATCACAATTCTTCAAGGTCAGCACGAAGTCCGTCTGTCGTAAGGGGTCTCCGTCCAGGCGGAGCTCCGCCTCGCCGTCGGCCAAGCCGAGCCGCGCGTCGACCAGCATGCCGCCGGACTTGGACTGCGTGCTGACCTTCAGGCCGCGGCCGGAGATGCCCCAGGCGGTGAACCCGCCGTCGGCTTCGATCGTCGTCCGGATATCGAGTCCTTTCTCCAGCGGGACGAGTTCGAGCGCGAAGCGTCGGCCGCGAGGCAGCACGAGGCCTTGGAGGGCGTCGCCAAAACTCTTGCCGGCGCAGCGCGCGGCGATCCACGGCTGCAGGTCGCCCGCGGCTTTCACCACCGGACCGGCGAGCACGCCCGGCTTCGACCAATCCCAGGTCACGGTGCCCTCGACTTCGCCGTCGTCAGCCGAGGTCCCGCCCTGCAACCCATGCAGGCCGATGAGCGTCCGCCGTTCGTCCGCGTCGACGCTGACCTCCACGCGACGGAACGGCGCGCCCATGAAATCGAATCGTCGCATCAGCACGCGTCCGCGGGTGCGGCTTGTCAGCGCTCCCCAATGGCCCTGCACCTCGATGAAGGCGTAAGGATTCTCCTGCGTCAGGAAGATCCGCCAGAGGTCGATCCACCAGTTGCCGAGCACGCGGTCGAGGCTCGCCGGCGCGAGGTCGCCGTGGAGGCTCAGCCGGAACGGGCCGCCTTCGCTGACCGCGCAGTCCGCTTCGCCGACGACGGAGGCGAGGCGCAGGTCGCGCAGCCGCAAGGGTTGTTCGCCGCGGTCGGGCGCGAAGTCGAAACGGGTGCGCAGCGGCAGGTCAAGGGCGGGACTGATCGCTTCGGCCGACAGGCCGAGTCCGCGGAAGCCGGAGAGGCCGGCTTCTCCGCGCGCGCCCATGAGGCGGCCGTCCGGTGCGAAGTCGATCTCCCCGTCGCGAAGGAGCAGGTCGCCGCGGAGGTCGATGCCGGCCGCGAGCAGCACCGGCGCCACCGCCGGGTTCGCCGCGACCTCGGCCCCGGAGATCACGGCATGATCGAGGCTGATCCGACGGGAGCCGTCGGTCAGGGACTGCGCCGAGCCGGTCGCGAAAGAGGCCGGGGTATGCGCGCGGAACCCGAGCGTCCAAGGGCTTTTCACCGACGGGCGTGAACCGCTCAGGCCGATCTGCCGGAAGAGGATTTCGCCGAAGCGGACGTCCGTCAGTTCGGCGTCCGCCGAGATCGCGCCGTCGAGTCCGACGCCGCGGGCGCGCAGGTTCAGGCGTCGCGCCGTCAGCGTCGGGCCGTCTCGCCAGGCGGTCGTCTCCGCCTGACCGTTCAGCCGCCAATCCTCCAGCGCACCGTCCGCAGCCAGGCGCGCCTCGGCCTGCAGCCGCAGGCCGCGGAGGCTGATCCGGCCGAGCTGCTCGCTGAATTCTTGTCCCAGCAGCGCCTGCGCGGAAAGTTCCGCCTTGCCGTCGCTACGACCGGAACAACGGATCGTCACCGCCGCTCCGCCGGAGCCTTCGGCCGCGGTGAGCGCGGTGTCGAGCGCGCCGAGGAAGCCGGCGAGCCGGCGAGGCAGCGGCGCCGGTTCCGCCGGGCTGGTCTCCCCGCGGAGGAGCCCGGCGGGCAGCTCGCCGCTGACGTGGCAGGTGATCTTGCCCGCGCGGATCTGCGCGATGCGGAGGCTCACCCAGCGGCCTTCCTTGGCGATGTCTAGCGTGAGGTCGTCGATCAGGCTGCGGCGCCGGCCGTCGTGGGCGACGGAGGCGGGGCACCACAGCCGCGCGCCGTTCAGCCTCAGGCGGGTCGGCGCGACCTCGCCGGCCAGCAGCCGGGCCGGCCGCAGCGCGACCTCCGCGCGGGCGGCGGTGAAGACTTCTCCGCTGAGCCCGGGGAACGAGACCGCGACGTCGTCGGCCGCGAGCGTGAGGTCCGGCAAGATCCAGAGGCCGCGGGCGCGGAAGTCGACGCCTTGGGCGGCGAGTCGTGCGGTGACGGCTTCCGCGAAGAAGTCCGGCAGCCGGACGGGGCCGTCATGATCGGCGAGCCAGGCCAGGCCGAGCTGGACCGGAAGGAGGAGTAGCAGGCAGGTGTTCGTCAGTCCGCGCAGGAAGCGACGTAACGGTGAGCTGCCGGGCTTCGCTTTCATTTCCCGGGCTCGGTCAGCAGGGGCGCGAGGATCGCGGCGAGCGCCGGCTCCAGGATGAAGTCATCGTCATCCGCTTCGTCACGTAGGAGCAAGGAGCGGTCGTGGAGGGGGGCCGAGCAAAGGTAGGTGCGGATGGTCTCGCTCGCGGCGCCCGCGCCGGTCGCGGCCTGGTCCGTCACGCGCAGTTCGTACCGCCAGCCGCCGGCGCCGACGTCACGACCGGGGAAGGCGGCCGCGCGGACTTCCGCGAGCGCGAGGGCGAGACGACGCGCGTTGGTCGGATCGAGCCGACCGGCGCCCGCCCAGTTGCCGTCGGGGCCGAGGCGGGCTTCGCCGACCACTTTGCCGTCGGCCCGGGCGGTCAGACGCAGTCCGCTCACGCGCGCGCCTTGCGGCAGCGCGGCCACGGTGCGTCGGCGCCAGGCGGACGGTTCGACGTTCTGCTGGCCGCCGTCGAGGAAGGAGACGTCGCAGACCGCCGCGAGCGGCGCGCCTTTGGCATGCACGAGCCGGGTGCCGGCGCCGTTGTCGGGATCATCGGCGAAACCGAGCACGATGCGCTCCGCGCCGAACTCGAGTTCGACGGTCTGCGCCGGGGCGGCGGCGAGGGGCGCGCGGACGGAAGGCAGGGTCAGCCCGCCCGCGACGCTAGGAGCGCGGCGCGTGGCCCGCAGCTGCGCGAGTCCGGCGAGGAAGCGGCTGATGAGCCGGGCGTCCGCCTCGCGACGCTTCGTCGCGGTGGAGCCTGGTGCGACCGGGATTTCCCAGCGGGCGTCTTCGCCGAGTCCGTCCAGCCGGTGCAGCGTGATGGAACGGCCGCCGGCGGAGACCGTGAGGCCCGTCACGAGCGCCGGATCAAAATCAGCCGGACGCGTGTCGGCGAGCGCGGCCCGCGGGGTCAGCCACTCGCGGAGTTCGTTCGCTTCGACCAGGAAGACGGCGGCGTTGTCTTCCAGTTTCGCGCAGAGCAGCCGAGGCTGGCCCGGCGCAGGGCGGCCGACGAGCAGGACCTGACGACGGGCGTTGCCTTCGAGGGCCAGACGGAGGGCGGGCGCGCTGAGCCCGGTCGCTTCGTCGGTGAGGTCGATGAACTTAGCGGCGCGGAGGTTGGCGAGCGCGGCCACGGCGCGTGCGGTGGCGTCGGGGTCGGCAGGGGCGTCGTAAGGCGTCTCAAAGCGCCACTCAGGCAACTGGCCGCGGCGGCCGACGCGCGGGCGGGCTTCGGCGACGAGCGCGGTGACGACCTCGGCGTCCTTCTCGCGTTGACGCACCGAGACCGCGCGGGCTTCGAAGTCCGCGATCTCGAAGATGCGGTCGACCCGATAGCTTTCGGCGGTCGCGCCCAGCGCCGCGGCCATGGCGTCGGGCAGCGGGACGATGCGTCGGCCGTCTTCGGTCAGCAGGAAATGTCGACGGGTCGAAGCCTGGACGCCGATCTTGACCTCGACCGCGGCGGCCGCTTCGCCGGTCACCTCGCCGGTCACCTTGACGGTCCAGCGCGCGGGCTCGAGGCCGTAGTCCTTGAGGCTCGCGCCGTTGGCCGTGACCTCGGCGACATCGAAGCCGCTCTCGGGGCTGATGAAGCGCAGTTCGTCGATCAGCCGCTGGACGGACCACACGTTCGCGGGCCAGTCGAAAGGCTCGAGCACGCGCCAGCCCGCGGGACGTTTCTCCAGGAGCATCCGCGTCGGCCCTTCGGCGACGGCGATGCGCGCCGGGTTGGCGGGGAAGAGCTGGGTCTGGCTGACGGCGGCGGTCGCGTGTCCGGACATGGCGCGCCAGACCAGACCGAAGGCGATCAGGTTGGCGAGCAGGAGGACGACGGTGGTGCGGGAGATCCGCATGGGCACGTCAAGTCCTGCGTCGCCACACGGAAACCGCAAGCCCGACTGCGAGCACGCCGAACGGAATGAGGGCGAAGCGCACCGCCAGGGCCCAGAAGTCGGCGGCGGACGCGTTCAGCTGATATTCACCCCCCGTGCGGGCGGGCAGTGAGACGGCCCGTTCGCGGTCGCTGAGCCAGGCGGCGGCCTGCGTGAGGAAGGCGCGGTTGCCGCCACGGTCGAGCCGGCTGTTCGCCGCGATCTCGGAGGTGCCGACGACGACCAACCGGCCGCCCGCGCCGCCGACGTCTTGACGGATGCCGGTCGCGCGTTCGGCCGCGGCGGCGACGCAGATCGGTCCCGCATGGTCGCGTTCACGGTCGTAACGCAGCGGCCGACGCGCCGGGTCCGTCTCCCCCCAGGCGGCGTCGGAGGAGAAGATGAGCGGGCTGACGTTGAGCGTGCTGTCCGGCGGGCTCCCGTCGTCGAAGCGCGCCGGCCGGAGGCGGGCGGCGATGAGCGGCAGGTTCTGTTCGCGGAGCGGCTTGGTGAGCGGGTGTTCCTTGTCCGCCAGGCGCAGCAGGCCGATGTCGCCGTCGGTGGTGCGGCGGGCGGGGTCCGGTTCCTGGACCTCGGCGTCGGGGGAGAACACGGCCCATTCGGAGAGCACCGGATCGAGGCCGTGGTCGCGTCCTGGGTCGAGCAAGGCCAGCACCCGGCCATTACGTTCCTGCAGGTATTTGCGGAGGCGGTCGTTCTCGGAGGCGGAGAAGGGCGTCATCGGGCCGGCTACGAGCACCATCGAGGCGTCGCGCGGGATTTCGCCCACGGTGGCCAGGTCGAGCGGCCGGACTTCGAAGTTCCGGTTGCGGAGCTGGCGCGAAAGGAGCGACATCCCGCGGACCGGCGACGCGTCTTCCACGCCGAGTTCACCGTGTCCCTTGGTCACGTAGCAGACGGCGGGCTTGTCTTCGGTGACTTCGATCAGGGCGGACGTCACCGCTTCTTCGCCGCGGAAGGCGCCCTCCTTGGTCACGAAGTCCCGGTAGCTGAGATATTTCGCGCGCCCACCGCAGGCGAGCACCAGCACGACCGAAGCATCCGGTGCGCCGTGACGGCCGGCGAGTTCGGAGAGCAAGGGCGCATTGCGACCGCCGCCGGCGAGTTCGACGGCCAGCCAGTTGCCGCCTTGGCGGCCGGTCTCGACGACGTAGGCGTCGAGCAGCTTGAGCAGCCGGGCCCGCAGGTACTGGGCTTCTTCGGCGCCTTCGCTCGTCAGCACGACGGCGCGGACCCAGCCGCGGGAGCGGCCGGCGCCCACGGGACTGCGGCGGCTCGCGGCGCGGACGGTCTCGACGGATTCCGGCGCGAGGGAGTGGCGGCGGTCGGCGGAGATGTCACGGCGCAGGCGGAACTCGGGCAGCGAAGCCAGCGTGTTCACGGCCACCGCGAGCGCGATCGCGAGCAGCGCCTGCGTGAGCCGGTTGAGGCGCCGGATGGGCCGGACGGAACCGAAGTCATCGCGCGGGGAGCTCATGTCATTCCTGGCCCTCCACGGTGAGCACCGCCAGGCCGAGGCAGAGCAGCGTGCCGGTCCCGTACAGCACGAGCGGACGGGCGTCGAGGACGCCGTCGGTGAAATCCTGGAGATGGCCGAACGTCCGCAGGTGCGCGGCCGGTTCGCGCAGCCAGCCGAGCCATTCCCAGCTCTCGATCGGCAACGTCTCGAGCGCGCCGCCCGCCGCGGTCAGCGCGAGGAGGCTGATGAAGGCGAGCAACGCGGCCAGCGCCGCGGAACGCGTCACGCAGCTGCAGAGGATGCCGATCGCGACATGGAGGAGGCCGCTCACCGCGATGAAGCAGAGGCCGCCCCAGAGCGAGGAGGCTTCGCCGAGCGCGCGGGCGTTCGCGCCGTCGAGCCGCTGCGCGGCGAGGAAGGGGAAGGCGGCGAACGCGAGCCAGAACAGCGTCCAGACGATCCACACCGAGAGGAACTTCGCCCAGACCACGGCGGCCGGGCTGGCGGGCGTCGTGAGCAGCGCGGTGAGCGTGCCCGAGCGGCGTTCCTCCGCGAACGTGCGCATGGTCAGCAACGGGAGCACGCAGAGCAGCGGCAGCCAGAAGAACCAGAGCGTGGCCTCCACGGGCGCCCGCGAGTTCGGCGCGCGCGCGCCGTCGATGAGCGCGAAGAAATGGATGCCGCCCATCAGGGCGAGGAAGAGGGCGGCGGCCGCCCAGGTGTTCCATGACAGCGCGGCGCTGCGCAGTTCGTGCGCGAGGAGGGTGCGGAAGTGTCGCATCAGGAGCGCCGGCCCTCCCCGGGGGCGCGCCGCGTGGCGGCGAGGAAGATGTCTTCGAGTCCGAAACGTTCTTCGGCGATCTCGCGCAACGCGAGCCCCGCGCCCACGAGGGCGCCGGCCAGCGTCTCGCGCGCCGGCGAGCCCGTGGGCAAGGCGACGCGGAAGGTGTTCCAGCCTTCGGCGGAGGCCACGGCGACGACGCCGGCCGCGGGTTCGGCGCTCCGGCAGGCGGCGAGCAAGGCGGCCTCCTCGGCGCGCGTCACGACGGTGAAGGTGACCTCCGGCAACAGTTCGCGCCGCAGGTCTTCGGTGCGTCCCTGCGCCACCAGCCGGCCGCGGTTGATGATCACGACCTTGTCGCAGACCTGTTCGACCTCGTGCAGGATGTGGCTCGAGATGAGCACGGCCATCTTCCCGCGCAGCGAGCGGATGAGTTCGCGGATGCCGAGGATCTGGTGCGGATCGAGCCCGATGGTGGGTTCGTCGAGGATGACGACCCGCGGCTCCGCGAGGAGCGCGTCGGCGATGCCGACGCGTTGGCGGAAGCCTTTCGAGAGCTGGCCGATGAGCCGACCCGACGCGCGGCGCGTGAGGTCGCAGTCTTCCATCACGCGGCGGACGCGTTCGGCCACGCGTTCCGGGGCGACGTCCTTCAGGCGCGCGCGCAGCGTGAGGTATTCTTCCACGCGCAGGTCCTCCGGCAGCGGATTGTTCTCCGGCATGTAGGCGAGATGACGCTTCGCGCCGGCGGGATCGAGCGCGACCGAGACGCCCCAGATGGCCGCGCGGCCCGAAGTGCCGGACATCGTGCCGGCCAGGATGCGCATGGTGGTCGACTTGCCGGCGCCGTTCGGGCCGAGGAAGCCGACGATCTCACCCGGCGCCACGGAGAAGCTCAGGTCTTCGACCGCGGTCAGGGAGCCGTAGCGCTTGGTCAGCCTTTCCGCCACGACGGCGGCTTCCGGCAGAGGCGCGGCTTCGTTCATGGGTTGGTCTCCGGAGGGAAGGGTGACGGTCTCGTCGGCTCCGTGCCGACGGGTGTCCAGAAGACACGCCGAACGCCCTTTATTGGCAAGGTTATTAGGGGGCGGAAGGCCGGCCGGAGCCGGTCATCGCCACCGCTTACTTGCCGGCCGGGGCGGCGGGCGCGATCAGCGAAGGCTCCGAGCGGACCAGCATGTCCTTGTCGGATTTCCAGACATGGTTCGCGCGGAGCTTCTTGTCCATCGCGTTGAGCCACTTGCTGGCTTCGGTGGTGTCACCCTTGGTGACGGCGAAGTTAGCCAAGGTGAGCATGGCGAAGCCACGAAGGGTCTCGGCGACGGCGGCGTCATCGGCGACTTCGGCGAGCGCCTTGGTGGCGCCGGCGTCACCGGCCTCCAGGCGGCAGAGGGCGGCGTAGAGTCGGGCGCGGGCGGCGAGGGCGTTGACGGCCGGAGTGGTGCCGGCGAGGCCGGCCAGGCGGCGGGCTTCGTCGAAGGCCTTGGCGGCGTCGGCGAACTTGCCGGCGCGCTTAAGGTCGTCGGCGACGTCCATCAGCGCGATCGCGGCCAGGGGCTCGCCCGCATGGCGGGTGGCGAAGGCCCGGCGGGCGGCTTCGTCCTGACAGGCGGTGAATTCTTCGCCGAGGGCTTCGCGCTGGGCTTCGTTCCAGAAGAAAAAGGCGAGGTAACCGAGGATGCCGACGACGACGGCCACGGTAGCCTTGACGATGACGCCTTGGTTGCGCT
Organism: Opitutales bacterium; assembly: GCA_044350605.1. GTDB lineage: Bacteria > Verrucomicrobiota > Verrucomicrobiia > Opitutales > UBA953 > UBA953. Next base: position 16,819 of record JBILHF010000020.1, on the reverse strand, counting down.
CCCAGAAGAGCCAGAGGCGGTCCTCGGCGTCCGCGTTGACGAAATCCTCGTCGACGACCACTAGGTTGCGGTCATCGCCGGCCGGGGGCTGCTTGCTGGAACGGTCTTCGGGCATGGGGGGTCAACCCTTGGGAAAGGACCGTTTGTGTCAACCTTCCCCGCCTTCCCCGCCTACGGGCTTGTCCCCGCCCCCCGGAGAGTAAGTATGAGGCACACATGAGCGCCTCTGCCGCTGTCCTTTCGCTCCTCCAAGCCGCCCAAGACAAGGGGCAGCTTTCCGCCGCCAGCCTGGCGAACGCCGGGGATTGGCTTCGCTCGGGGGCCCTTCCGGCCGAGGCTTTGGCCTCCTTGCGCGACCTCTGCGAACGCGGGGCCTGGGCCGAGCTCGAAGACCGCTTCTACAAGGGGATCGCCTTCGGTACCGGGGGGATGCGCGGTCGCACGGTCGGCCGGGTCTCGGCCGCCAACGAAGTGGATGCCCAGGGCATGCCGGTCCGCGCCGCCATCGGCTCGGCCTGCCTCAACGACATCAATGTCCTCCGGGCCGTCATCGGCCTCTGGAAACACGTCTCGGCCACCCAGCCGGGCGCCCGCTTGGTCGTCGCCCATGACGTCCGTCACTTCTCCCGTCATTTCGCCGAGCTGATCGCCGGCGCCTGGACGGAGCTCGGCGGCGAGGCCTATCTCTTCGCCGGCGCCCGCTCCACCCCGCAGCTGAGCTTCACGGTCCGCCATCTCGGCGCCCACGCCGGCGTGGTCATCACGGCCAGCCACAATCCTTCCCACGACAACGGCTTCAAATGCTGCCTCGGTGATGGCGGCCAGGTCCTGCCGCCGCACGACGGCGCGATCGTCGCCGAAGTCGGCAAGCTCGGTCCGGCCGACGTCGCCCCGTTTCTCGCGAAAGACCTCGCGCGCGTCCTCACCGTCCCGGCCTCGGCGGAGGACGCCTATCTCGCCCGCCTGGCCGGCATCGTGCTCGATCCGGAGATCATCGCGCGGCACACGCCGAAGGTCGTCTTCACGAACGTCCACGGCACGGGCGACGTCATGGTCGTGCCGGCGCTGCGCCGCGTGGGCATCGATCCGCATCTCGTCGAGGAGCAGCGTGAGCACGACGGCCGCTTCCCGACCGTCGCCTCGCCGAATCCGGAGAACGCCAGCACCTTCGCCCTCGCGCTGAAGCTCGCCGCCGAGCTCGACGCCGACCTCATCCTCGCGACCGATCCTGATTCGGACCGCGTCGGCGTGGCCTGCCCGCTGCCGGCCGGCGGCCACCGTCTCCTCAACGGCAACGAAGTGGCGGCCCTGCTGGCCGAGTTCCGCATCTCGTCACTCAAGGACGCCGGCATCCTGCCCGAAGGCGGCTCGCCGAACGCGGCGGTCGTCAAGTCGCTCGTGACCACGCCGCTCGTCGCCGCGATCTGCGCCCGTCATGGCGTCCGCTGCGTCGAGACGCTCGTCGGCTTCAAGTGGATCGCCCGCAAGTTGGAGAACTGGACGCGCCGCCTCGTCGAAGGCGCCGGCGCCGACGCCCCCGCGCTCCCGTTGCGCCGACGCGCCCCGCTCGCCCTGCGTCACTCGACCCTCTTCCTGCTCGGCGCCGAAGAGAGCTACGGTTACCTCGCCGACGATGCCGTCCGTGACAAGGACGCCAACGCGACGGTGGTCATGCTCTGCGAGTTCGCCGCGCTGCTGCGTTCGCGCGGCCGCACGCTGCTCGACGCGCTCGACGTCCTGCATCTCCGCCACGGCGCGCACCACGAAGACCTGCTGAATCTTTCGTTCGAAGGCGCCGAGGGCGCCGCGTGCATCCGCCGCATCGTGGCCTCCTGGCGCAAGCATCCGCCCGCCGTCATCGACGGCTCCAAGGTCCTCCGCGTCACCGACTACGAGCGCGACAAGGTGCTCGACGCCGAGGGTGAGCGCGTGCCGCCCGAGGAGTTCATCCTCGCCGAGCTGGCCGACGGCCGCCGGATCGCCGTCCGCGCTTCCGGCACCGAGCCGAAGGCGAAGTTCTATTCCTTCGCCAAGGCCGACGTCGCCGACGCCGATGACCTGGCCGCCGCCCGCGCCCGCGCCCGCGCCTCGGCGCTCGCCCTGCGCGCTTGGCTCGAGGCCGACGCCAAGGTCCGCGCGAAATAATCTCATGAAGACCCTGTTTCTCTTGCCTCTCCTGCTCCTCGTCGGTTGCGCCGGCCCGGTCGGCGACCGCTCCTTCGTCGTCGAGAAGACGCCGGCCGCGGCCGCCCTGTCGGGACAGCCGGCCGCCGAGGGCGCGCTTAAGGACCGGGTCCGCGAGGCCAACGAGAAGAACGACGACCGTCTGCTCAAGCGCGACTGGCGCGCGGCGAAGCCGGCCGTCGGTCCGCAGCCGTAAGCTTACTTCAGTTTCATCCCGAAGTGCCGGGTGAAGTAGATGTCGAGCGATTCCGCGATCGCCGCGGCTGTAGCGGCCCGGTGGGCCGGCGTATCCCGCATCGGCCCGGGCACCTCGAGTTGCGCGGCGTCGAGCTGGGATTTGTCCCGTGAGCCGTGAGCCGCGATGTCATACGCGCCGTTGAAGTAAGGGTCGTCCAGGAGCAGGACCTCGCGGGGGGACGGCACCGACGGGACGCCGCGCGCCGCGAACAGTCCGCCGAGGCTCGTCTCGCCGCGCAGGAGTTCGGAGAACTTCGCCGGCGTCCGCTGACTGAGCCAGCGGATCGAGGAACGGGCGGCGACCGAGGTGTCGTTGTCCAGACGTTCGTCGGCCAGGCGTAGCTCGGAACCCTTCAGCAGATAGCCGATCTCGATGCGCGGCTTCGGATGTCCGTGCGAATGGATATCCAGATAGAGCCCGTGCTTCGAGCGGGCGAGGACCGCGACCTCGGCTTCGTCGATGATCGCATGGTATTCGCGCCAGACCTGTTCGGCCTTCGGCTGACCGGCGGCGCCTTCGGCGATCTCCCGGTTGCAATCCACCTTCTTGCGCGAGAGTTCGCAGACCACCAGCTGCGGTGCCTTGCCGAAGCGGGCGTATAGCGCGTCCCGGAGGGCATGGCCGAGCGCCGTGGCATAGGAGTCGCGCACGGTCACCCCGCTCGTTCGGTCAGGGATGTCGGCGGGCTTTGCCGCGCCGTCATGCGGCACCGAAAGCACGATCGGGAGTTCGCCGGGCCAATGACGGATAAAGCCCGAGGCGCTGACGCGCGGGGTTTCCGCGACCGTTTCGGCCGCCGGTGCGACGAGCGCGACCAGCAGCAGGCAGAGCGGGACCAGCGGGGCGGGCGGTCGGGGCATGCGTCAGGAAAGCCCGGCCGCCGGACCGGGTCAAGCGGGGGACGTCAGCGGATGGCGCCGCCGGCGAGCAGGGCGCGGACCGCGGCCTCTTCGGGCACGTCGTCCGCGGTGCTGGCCGCGCCGACGCCGTCCTGCAGGACGAAGCGTAGCTTGCCGCCGCGGACCTTCTTGTCGCGGCGCATCGCGGCGAGCATCGGGTCCAACTTGAGCGGTGCGCGCAGGGCGGTCGGCAGGGCGTGGGATTTCAATACGGCCTCGACCTGTTCGGCTTGGGCGGCGGTGCAGTGCTTCAGCTCGGCGGAAAGGCGGGCGGCCATCACGAGACCGATGGCGACCGCTTCGCCGTGCAGGTAAGCGCCGTAGCCGGCGGTCGCCTCGATCGCATGGCCGAAGGTGTGGCCGAGATTCAGGAGCGCGCGACCGCCTTGGGCGCTGGTCTCGCGTTCGTCGCCCGCGACGACGGCGGCCTTGATCTCGACGCAGCGGCGGATGACGCGCGGCAGGAGCGGATGATCCCAGGCGAGCGGCGAATTCTGTTCGAGCAGGCCGAAGAGGTCGGCGTCGGCGATGATGCCATGCTTGATGACCTCGGCCATGCCGGCGGCGAATTCGCGCGGCGGCAGGGTGGCCAGCAGGTCGGTGTCGGCGAAGACGGCCGTGGGCTGATGGAAGTTGCCGACGAGGTTCTTGCCGGCGGAAAGGTTGATCCCCGTCTTGCCGCCGACGGAGCTATCGACCATCGCGAGCAGGGTGGTCGGGAGCTGGTAGAAATCGACGCCGCGCTGATAGGAGGCGGCCGCGAAGCCGGCGAGGTCGCCGACGACGCCGCCGCCGAGCGCGAAGACCGCGCCGTCGCGGGCCACGCCGTTCGCGGCGAGGAAATCCCAGACGCGGGCCAGTTCGGCGGCCGACTTGGCCGTCTCGCCGTCCGCGGCGGTGGCGAGCACCGGCATCAGGCGCGCGAGTTCGGCGGCGAAGCCTGATTGCGCGGCGGCGACGCCGGGCGAGGTGATCGCGACGCACTTCTGGCCGGCTTTCAGACGACGTTCGGCGGCGGCCAAGGCCTCGCGGCGCATCCCGGCCCCGATGCGGACGGGGTAGGAGCGTGAGCCTAGTTCGACGGTGACGGTCTCGGCCGACATGAGGTCACGCTGGGGCGAGCCGCCCCCGCTGGCAAGACAACCTCACTCGGCCAGGCCGACGATCGAGCGGGCGTAGGCGCGCGCATCGAAGGGCTGGAGGTCGGCCGGCTGCTCGCCGACGCCGATGAAGCGGACCGGCACGCCGAGCTCGCGGACGACCGCGACGAGCGCGCCGCCGCGGGCGGTGCCGTCGAGCTTGGTCACGATCAGTCCGGTGAGCCCGACGGCTTCGTGGAAGATGCGGGCCTGCTCGATGGAGTTGGCGCCGAGCGAGCCGTCGAGGACGAGCCACTTCTCGTGCGGGGCGCCGGCATGGGCCTTCGTCGTGACGCGGACGACCTTGCGGAGTTCTTCGAGGAGGTGCGCCTTGGTGTGCAGGCGCCCGGCGGTGTCGAGGATGACGAGGTCCGCGCCGCGCGCGACGCCCGCCTTGACGGCATCGAACGCCACGGCCGCGGGATCCGCGCCGGCGGCGCCGCCGACGACTTCGACGCCGAGCCGGCCGGCCCAGGCGGAAAGCTGTTCTCCGGCGGCCGCCCGGAAGGTGTCACAAGCGCCGAGCAGGCAGGTCTTGCCTTCTTCGCGCCAGCGCCAGGCGAGCTTCGCGGCGGTGGTGGTCTTGCCGGCGCCGTTGACGCCGAGCAGCATGATCACGTGCGGCTTCGAGAGGGCGGGCCCGGCGGCGGTCTCGCCTCCGAGCGCGCGCACGATGCTTTCGGCCGCGGCTTCGGCGGGCGAGGTCTTGCGCAGCGCGGCTTCGGTCTTCCAGGCGGCGCGGGCGGCTTCGACGACCTCGTCGGCGGTCGCGGGGCCGAAGTCGGCGGCGATCAGCCGCTCGCGCAGCTGCTCGGCGGACGCGGCGTCCATCGGACGCGCCAAGAGATTGGCGACGGCCTCGGCCGTGCGGCTCAGGCCGGACTTCAGTCGCTCGAAGAAGCCCGCCATGGCTCAGCCGCCCTCGGCCTTGCGCGGGTCGCGCCCGAGCTCTTCCTTATAGCTGTCGAGGATGCCGTTCACGAAGCGCTTGGACTCCTCGGTCGAGAACTCCTTGGCGATGTCGACGGCCTCGTTGATGCTCACGACCGGCGGGATGTCCGTGCGGCGCATGAGCTCGAAGATGGCGACGCGCAGGATGGCGAGGTCGACGCGCGCGATGCGGCCGAAGGCCCAGTTCTTGGCGTACTTGCCGATGATCTCGTCGATGAGGGCGAGGTCGCGGATGACGCCCTGGATCAGCTCCTCGGCGAAGGCGTAGTATTCGCGCGGCTGCGGGCGTTCGGTGAAGAAGTCGAAGAGGGCCGTGACCATGTCGGCGTGGCGCTGGACTTCCCACGAGCACAGGAACTGCATCGCGACGACGCGGCTGTCGTGGCGGCGGTTGCGTTTGGCGGGCGGCGCGGCGGGGTCCGGGACGACCGGTTCTTCCGGGGCGACGATGGCGATCTCGACGCCGGCCGGCACGTTGTGGCGGCGGAACGCGTCGACGGTCTTCTGGTTGGAGCCGATGATCTCGATCAGGCGGCGATGGCTGCGGATCTCCTCGCGGAGGGCCGTGCGCGGCTCCTCGACCTGGGAGGGCAAGGGGAAGGGGCCGGAGATGCGCGCGCCGGAGCCGACGACGCTGGCGATGATATCGGCCGCGGTCTGGTCCGCCATGCGGTAGTCGACGCCTTTGATCCGGATGCGGATCTTGGCGCGCGCGGAGGCGGAGATAGGCGAGTCGTTGTCCATCGGTCAGTTCTGGGCGAAAGGTTCCTGGCCGCCGCGCTTGCGTTCCTCTTCCTCGACCTGGTCGAGACGGGCGCCGAGCGTGATGCGGTGGCGGGCCATCGTCAGGGCGGCGTGGGCGAACTCCGTGCCACGGTCCAGCGAACCCTGGCAGCGGGCGACGGCCTGCTCGCGGGTGTTCGTCACGACGATGCCGTTGATCATCGGGACTTCGGAACGGATGGCCGCGTCCTGGAGGGCCTGGGCCGTGGAGTGCGCGATGATCTCATGGTGCGGGGTGTCGCCGGCGACGACGACGCCCAAGGCGATGACGCAGTCGTAATCGCCGGTCATGGCCGACATGTAGGCCGCGAAGGGAATCTCCCCGGAGCCGGGGACGGCGACTTCGACGATCGAGGCGGCGGGCACGCCGGCGGCGCGCAGGCCTTTGACGGCGTTCTTCTTCAAGGCCTGGACCAGCTCGCCATTATAACCCGCCGTCACGAGGGCGAAGCGGAGTTCGGCGCCATCGATGGCGTCAGGGGTGGGCTTGTCGAGGCTCATGGCGGAAGAACGGACGGTCGATGGAGTCGCTTCGGACCAAGCCTGCAAGCGGAAACAACCGTCCGCGGCTCAGAAGGGGACCTGTTCGACGATCTCCAGCCCGTAACCGCCGAGTCCCACCACCTTGCGCGGGTTGTTCGTGATGAGGCGGATGCGGCGCAGGCCGAGGTGCGAAAGGATCTGGGCGCCGATGCCGTAGTCGCGCGCGTCCATCTGGCCGAGGCGCACGCCGTCTTGGTCCGCCTGCATGCCCCCGAAGGGCTGGGCGACGTGGACGATCACGCCGCGACCGGCCTTGGTGACGGCTTCGAAACTGGAGGCGAGCGAGGCGCCTGCGCCGAAGGCGCTGCCGCGGAAGAGGTCACCGAGCATGTTCTCGCGCTGGACGCGCACGAGCGTGGGCGTCTCGTCCGGCTGACCGAGGGTGAAGACGAGGTGCTGGCGGCCGTCGGGCAGCGAGCGGTAGACGCGCAGGGTGAATTCACCCCAGGCCGACTTGAAGGGGCTTTCGGCCACGAGCTCGACGAGGCGTTCGCGGCGGTGACGGAACTCGATGAGCTGCGCGATCGAGATCATGTGCAGACCGAACTTCTTCTTAAGCTCGACGAGCTCTGGCAGGCGGGCCATCGAGCCGTCTTCGTTGAGGATCTCGCAGATGACGCCGCTGGGGTGCAGGCCCGCGAGGGAGGCGAGGTCGACCGCGGCTTCGGTGTGGCCGGCGCGCTGGAGCACGCCGCCGGGTCGGGCGAGGAGCGGGAAGATGTGGCCGGGCTGCACGAGCGCCTCGGGCTTGGCCTGCGGGTCGGCGAGGATCGCGATGGTCTTCGCGCGGTCGTAAGCCGAGATACCGGTGGAGATCCCTTCGGCGGCGTCGACGGAGACCGCGAACGCGGTGCGCTGCGACTCGCGGTTCTCGGGTACCATCTGGGAGATGCCCAGACGACGCAGCTGATGCTCGACGGTCGGGACGCAGATGAGTCCGCGCGCATGGCGGATCATCATGTTGACCGTCTCAGGCGTGGCCTTGGACGCCGCCATGACGAGGTCGCCCTCGTTCTCGCGGTTCTCGTCGTCGGTCACGATGACGAGCTTCCCGGCGGCGATGTCCGCCAGGGCTTCCTCGATGGTGTCGAAGGGCTCGTTCATGAAAGTGGGAGGTTCGAACTTGGTCGTAACCTCCCACGGTGCAAGCGGGGAGATGGGTCCCCGCCGGTGAAAACGAGCCGGATAGCTTATTTGGCGGCCTTAGCCTTGCCCTTGCCTTTGCCCTTGGCGGCCGGCGCGGCCGGCTTCGGGGCGGCGGCCATGGCTTCGGCGATCTGCGCGCTGGCTTCCTTCCAGGAGGCCTTGGGCTCGGCCTTGGCGCTCCAGATCACGAGATTACGGAAAGTGGCCGACTGTCCGCCGCAGGTGAAGCCTGGGTTGGCTTTCTCGGCCTTGAAGAGTTCATCGCGTCCGAAGCCGCTGATCTTGCCGTCGATCGTCGCGACCATCGTGTCGCCGACCATCTCCAGCACGACGCGGTGCCAGCTGCCGGCTTCGAAGGCGTGCGCCTGGTTCAGGAAGATGACGGACTTGTCGGGACCTTCGTGGTCATGGTCATCCTTCTGGATGCGCAGCGAGGTCGGAGTGATGAGGACGCGGGCGACATGTTCCTTGGCGTCATTGATGCTCAATGAGACGGACTTGGCGCCATCGAGGCGGAATTCGAAGGCGGCGACGAAGTCCTGGAGCTTCGTGTTCACGCGGCCGGCGGCGCCATGCTTGTCTGCGGGCAGTTCTTCGACGCGGACGCCGTCGGCGTTCCGCTCCCACTTGCCCTTGGCGATCTTCCACTGGGCGGCGGCCGCTTCCTTGGTCAGGGCGTCGGCGACGAGCTCCTTGTCCGGCTGCGCGAGCAGGGTGGACGGGGCTTCGGCGGCGGCGAGCGGTGAGACGAAGGCGAGCAGGGCGAGGAGGCGGAGCGACATGAGCGTAGGGGTGTGAGGATGTAACCGCGGAAACGGCCGAGGGTTGCGATTATTCGTACGTCAGCTGCGCGGACAGGACGCCGTCCTCGTCGGCGACGAAGCGGACCCAGTAGGCGTTGAGCCAGGATTCGAAGACGTGCGCGACTTCGCCGCCGGCGGGTACCTCGATGACCTTATAAGCAGAGGTGCGACCGTCGCCCGCGACGTCGAGCAGCACAGTCACGCGGACCGCTTTCGCGCCGTGGTTCGTCAGCCTGAGGGTCTTCTGGTCGTAACCGGTCATGAGGTAAGGATCCGAAGGAATGCCTTTCTGGACAGCGGTGTTCTTCCATGGGCCGCCGAAGCCGCGCGGCTTGCCGAGCTGCCAGAGGTCGTCGGCCGTACCGACCCACACGGCGGCCTGGCCGTCGTCGGAACGGATGACATGGCGGTCGTCCTTCGATGCGTCTGGCGAGACGCCGCTGAGCACGAGCAGGCCGCGGTAGGAGCAGTAGTCATGCACGGCGGCGTCGCTCGTGGCGATCGGCCGTATGCGGATGGCGCCCTTGGCGTTCAGGGCGGGGAGTTCGTAGAAGGTGCCGTGCGCCTGGAGCATGTCGCGCTCGGTGCAGACTTCGCGGGCCTTGCGCAGCGCGGAGCGGGCGAGCAGGCCGTCGTGCGCCGCGGAGGGCGAACGCGGCAGACGCCAGCGCACGCCGCTCTCCTCGAAGATGACGGAGGCCGCGTCGGCGGTGACGATGCCTTGTGGGATGGGCGTGTTCTTCTGCACAAAGGCGGCGACCTGCGCGTCCGCCACCTTGGTGAGCTTGAGGTCGGCGGAGAGTTCGTAGGCCGCGCCGACGGTGGTCTGGTCGGGCGTCACGGTCGCGGCCAGCACGGAGAGGGTGCGGAGGTTCGCGCCGCGAGTCAGCAGGAACGCGCCTTGCGACGAGGCGTCGCCGGCCTTGCTGAGTCCCTTGAAGAGTCCGTCGCGCTCGACGCCGCGGCCGTCGTTGGCGGCGTATTGGAAGGTGACGCTCGCCTTGGCAAGGTCGCGGTCGGTCTTCGCCCGAATCCAAGCGCCGGTGACGGTGGCGGGGATCTCGACCCACTGCGTGGCTTCGTCAGCCTTCAGGGCGACCTCGCGCCAGGTCTTCCACTGGCCGTCGCCCTGCGCGTCGATCTCCAGCGTGAACGTCGTGGTCGCCGAACCGTCATGCTGCAGCAGCACCGCTCGCTTCGCGAAGCCGGCGAGCAGGAACGGATCCGAGGCGATGCCGGCTTTCACCGGCTCATCGACCCAGACGCTGCCGCGGCCGATGGCCGGGCCGAGCTTATCCGGCGTGTCGAGCGAAGTGAACCAGAGGTTGGACTGCGACTGGCCGGGGCCGGCGAGCGCGCCCTTGGCGGGACGTTTGTTGAGGAACTCGGACTTGGCGGTGTCGTCACAGCCGAAGACGAGGCGACCCTGCCACGGCGTGAAGTCGCCGATGACCTTGAGGTAGGCGGAGCGTGGCGCGATACCGGCGGACTGCTTGGGCGAGAAGGTCGCGGGGAACTTCCAGAAGAGGCCGTGCATCGTCATCAGGCGCGAGCCTTCTTCGCCGATGTCGCGGATGCGCGGCCACTCGGTGTTCCAGCCGTGCGCCCCGTCGTAGGAGTGGCTGCCTTTGGGCAGGCGATAGCTCGTCCACTTGCCCTCTTCCATCACCATCAGGATCACCGAGCGGAAATCCCAGCCGACGGTCCAGAGCGGGTCCTTGGCCGGGTCGGCGTTGCCGGTGAGGCCGCCGGGTCCGGTGACTTCGGTGAACTGGTTGCGGCGGACGAGCGTCCAGTTGCCTTCGCCGTTGAACGAGCCGAGGCCTCCGCTGACGATGGTCGGATCGACGAGCGCCTTCGGGCTCAGCTCACCGTTGTTCGCGAGGATGACCTGGCCTTGGCCGGAGTAGAGTCCCTTACCGTGGTAGCCGGGCAGCGTCGACGTGATCGTCGCGGGGCTGACCTCCGCGGTCTGGCCGGGCTTGGGCTTGTTCTTGATCTCCTTGATCAGGCCTTTCACCCCGAGCGTGCGCACGTCGACCTCGTAGAGGCCGTCCTCCATCGTGGCGAAGTAGACCTTGTTCGCGGGGTCCGTCAGGTGACGGGCGTTGCCGGTCAGGCGGCCGGGCATGAGTTTCGGCGGGATGACGCGCACCTCACGTTCGGCGCCGATGAAGTAAGGCCCGATGACGAGCTGATTCGACTCCTTGTGGATCATGCGGTTCGCCGGGGTGCCGCCGACGCTTTCCGGGCGCACGATCTGCCGCAGGTCCGGCGTGATTTCGTAGAGCTTGTCGCTCGAGCCGAACGGCAGGTGCGGGCCGTAGGTGATGACCCAGAGGCGGTCGGCCCAAGGGACCACGGCGCCGGTGCCGCATTCGCCTTCGTTATTGAAATAGGCGAGCTCAGGATAGATGCCCGACCATTCCTGCGGCGCAGCCGAGGAGGAAGACGCTAGTGTGGCCAAGGCGAACGCGGCAAACGAGCGGAGCGAAGACGGGGTCATGGCGTAACTTTCCCCGCCTACCTGAGGGTGGCAAGGTCAGGATAGCGCGCGCAAAAGAAAGGCTAGAAGCAACCAGCATGCTAAGAGGAGCGCCGGGACGCCGAGGAGCCGGCCCAGGCTCTTGGACTGCGCCTGCGCGAGGAAGCTCGCCGCCAAGAGCGCGCCTCCGGCCGGACCCAGCCAACGATGAGGCAGGGATAGCTCCAGATTCATTCCCGGCAGCTCCGCGCAAGCCTGCGCGATCCAGGTCATCCCGTGCAGCCACGCCCCGGCGAGTCCGTTGATCCACATCGCCGGCCAGGCGAGCCCATCGCTCACGCCGCAGGCCACGGACGCCATGCCGAGCATCAGCGGAATCTCGGAGAGCGGAACGAGCACGAGGTTCACGAGGACTCCGCCCCAGCTCGCCGTTCCGAAGTGTCCGAGCGTCAACGGCGCCCCCGCGAGCGTGGCGGCGAGCGAGACGCAGAGACCGCCGAGCAGGAATTTCCTCACGCGCCAGCGGAGTCGCTGCGTCGCGGTCTGCGCGGCGGCCGGCGTAAGCCGTTCCTCCTCCGTCGGCCGGGCGCATAGTTCCGCGGCCGGGCCGCCCGCCACGATGATGCCGAGCACCGCCGCATAGCTGAGCTGGAAGCCGGCGTCAGCGCAGGCCTCCGGCGTCAGGATGAGCGTGACGGCGCAGGCGAGGGCCAATGACTGCAGGGCGGGCGTGTCGCGCTCGCCGACGCGTCCGCCCCAGAGGAAGGCGGCCATGATCCAGGCGCGTACGGACGAAGGCGACGCGCCCGTCACCTGCACGTAGAGCCAGAGCAGCGCGAGGATGGCGACGCCGGCGGGGACTTCCGGCAAGCGCGCGCGGCGCGTCAGCCAGAGCAAGGCAGCCGCCATGCCGGCGATGTGCAGGCCGCTGATCGCAAAGAGGTGTAGCGTGCCGGTCGTCGCGAACGCTTCCTTGGCGTCCGCGGGCAGGAGCGCCGTCCGCCCCAGCATCGTCGCGGCGAGCAACGCGCCGCCGTCGGGATCATCCCAAGGCATTTTCCGCAACCAGGCGTCGAGCCGATGTTGCTGCGCTTGTCGCCAGCGCGCGAAGCGCGACGCCGGCGCGAGTTCACCGAGCACCCGTCCGCCGCGCAGTTTCAACGTCGCTCCCTGCGAGCGTAGCCAGGCGTCATAGCCGTCGGCGTCCTCCTTGATCGCGACGAGCCCGCCGGCGAGCATGAGCTCGACGCCTTCGGCGGGACATTCGCCGCGCGCGGACAGGGCGACGCGTCGCCGGAAGAACGGCCCGTCGCGGTCCGTGATCCAGCCGAGACCATTCCAATCCGCACCGCCTGTTCGCGGGGAGGCCCGCTCGATCTTGACCGCCAGTTCGACGAAAGGGCGGCGCACGACGGGCGTCTCCGCCGGGGGCGTGCGGAGTTGGTGCCAGGCCGCGCCAAGGCACGTCCCGGCGATCACGACCATGATGGAAGCGAGAAGCGCGCGGGTGCGGGACGCCCAGGCGATGACGCCGGCGACCGTCCCGAACGCGAGCCAGGGGCCGGGGTCGACGCCGATCCAAGCGTCGAGCGAACAGCCGAGGAGGAGGGGCAGGGCGAGCCAGAGCGCCGGACAGTGTCCGAAGCGGTCGAAGGTCAGGGAGTCTTGCTCCAGGGAGTCGGGCCTTGCCATGGACGGAGGCCATGGTCGCCGACGGGCAGGGATCGGACCTCCGCGGCGAGCGAACCCCAGGTGGGGTGCTTGGCGAGGGCAGGGTCCTGAAGCAGATTCCTTAGGGGTAAGATGACGAACCCTCGGGAAGACCACCTAGGGTGGGGGAGGGTCACCGTCGGGCTGTGCCACTTTCCCTCTTCATAGAAGAGTAGGTCGATGTCCAAAGTCCGGGGCCCATTACGGTTCGCCGTCCGTTCCCGGCCCAATTGGCGCTCAATTTCGAGGGTCTCAGTCAGTAATTCGTCAGGATTTTTATCGCAAACAATTGCCAGACAAAGGTTTAAGAAATTAGGCTGATCAGTATACCCGACCGGGTCGGAGTCGACCGCCTCGGAAATAGCCAAAATCCTGACTCCCGGGAGTTCCCCCAGGCGAACGATGGCTCTGGCGAGAAGGTCGGCTCGCTCCCCGAGATTGCTGCCGAGGCCGAGGATATAGTGGAGGTGGGCTCTGCTCACGCCCGCTCGCGCCGGATCTTGACCGAAATCGCGTCAAACTCCGCCGCCACGGGGGCGAAGGGCTTGTTCACCTCGACGGTGACCGCCTTGACCACGGTGAAAGTCCCAAGAATTCGCGCGGCGATTTGCTGGGCCAAGGTCTCGATGAGGTAGACCGGCTGGCCGGTCAGTTGGGCTTCGACCGTCCGGATGACGTCGGCGTAATTAACGGTCAGCTTGAGGTCGTCGGCCGCGGCGGCTGGGCGGGTGTCGATCTCGAGATCCACGGAGACGGTGAACCGCTGGCCGAGGCGTTTCTCCTCGGGCAGGGCGCCATGGTGTCCGAAGGACTTGATGCCGGCGATCCTGATGATGTCCACGCCCCGATGAATGACCGCCCGGGACGACCCTGCAAGCGCCTTCCCGCGGGGCGCCCGCAATTGTTAGAAGTCCCCACTTGACCACCCTTCCAGCGGTCGCTGACAGTCCGCGGAACACTATGCCTAAGAGGACCGATATCCGCTCAATCCTCATCATCGGCTCGGGACCGATCATCATCGGCCAAGCCTGCGAGTTCGATTATTCCGGCACCCAGGCCTGCAAGGCGCTGCGCGAAGAAGGCTACCGCGTCATCCTGGTGAACTCGAACCCGGCCACGATCATGACGGACCCCGAGACCGCGGACGTCACCTACGTGGAACCCCTCACGGTCGAATCCGTGGAACGCATCATCGCCAAGGAGAAGCCCGATGCGCTGCTCCCGACGCTCGGCGGCCAGACCGCCCTCAACCTTTCGCTCAAGCTCGCCCGCACCGGCGTCCTCGCCAAATACGGCGTCGAACTGATCGGCGCGAAGGAAGATGCGATCGAACGCGGCGAAGACCGCGAGATCTTCAAGAAGCTGATGCTCGACATCGGCCTCGACGTCCCCCGCTCCCGCGTCGTGAAGTCTCTCGACGCCGCGCGTGAGACCATCGCCCTGATCGGCGGCGAATTCCCCGTCATCATCCGCCCGTCCTACACGCTCGGCGGCACCGGCGGCGGCATCGCCTACAATCGCGAAGAGTTCGAGCGCATGGCCCAGGCCGGTCTCGACGCCTCGCCCGTCCACGAGGTCCTCATCGAGGAGTGCCTCCTGGGTTGGAAGGAATACGAGATGGAAGTGATGCGTGACCATAAGGACCAGTGCGTCATCATCTGCTCCATCGAGAACTTCGACCCGATGGGCGTCCACACCGGCGACTCCATCACCGTCGCCCCCGCGCTCACGCTGACCGACAAGGAATACCAGCTGATGCGCGACGCCTCGTTCGCCGTCATCCGCGCCGTCGGCGTCGAGACCGGTGGTTCCAACATCCAGTTCTCGGTCAACCCGACCAACGGTCGCATGATCGTGATCGAGATGAACCCGCGCGTGTCGCGTTCGTCCGCCCTCGCCTCCAAGGCCACCGGCTTCCCGATCGCCAAGATCGCCGCCAAGCTCGCCGTCGGCTATTCGCTCGACGAGCTGCAGAATGACATCACGAAGTCCACGCCGGCCTGCTTCGAGCCGACCATCGACTACGTCGTCACGAAGATCCCGCGCTTCACGTTCGAGAAGTTCGTCGGCGCCGACACGACCCTCACCTCCGCGATGAAGTCCGTCGGCGAGGCGATGGCCATCGGCCGCACGTTCAAGGAATCCTTCCAGAAGGCGCTCCGCTCCCTCGAGATCGGCGCCTGGGGCTTCGGCTGCGGCGGCAAGTTCGGCGACGCCGCCTTCACCGACCTCACCGAGATCCGCGCGCGCCTCGCCCGCCCGAATCCGGAACGTCCGTTCTTCGTCCGCTACGCGATGCTCGCCGGCCTGACCGAGAAGGAGATCTTCGACCTTTCCAAGATCGATCCGTGGTTCCTGCGCCAGCTGCGCGGCATCGTCGATATCGAGCTCGCGCTCAAGGCCGCCGGCAAGTCCGTCTCCACCGACCTGCTCCGTCAGGCCAAGGAAGCCGGCTTCGCCGACCGTCAGATCGCCCACGCGACCGGCCTCGCGCCGGCTTCGGTCTACTCCCAGCGCAACGCCGCCGGCATCAAGACGGTCTTCCGCCTCGTCGACACCTGCGCCGCGGAATTCGAATCCTTCACGCCTTACTTCTACTCCACCTACGGCGACGAGTCCGAGGTCCGTCCTTCCGCCAAGAAGAAGGTGATGATCCTCGGCGGCGGCCCGAACCGCATCGGCCAGGGCATCGAGTTCGACTACTGCTGCGTCCACGCCTCCTATGCGCTCCGCGCCGCGGGCTATGAGACGGTGATGGTGAACTCCAATCCCGAGACGGTCTCGACCGACTACGACACTTCCGACCGCCTCTACTTCGAGCCGCTCACGCTTGAGGACATCCTGGAGATCTACCGCACCGAGCAGTGCGTCGGCGCGATCGTCCAGTTCGGCGGCCAGACCCCGCTCAACCTCGCCGCGGACCTCGAAGCCCACGGCGTCACCGTCGTCGGAACCTCGCCCGCGAGCATCGCGCTCGCCGAGGACCGTCAGCAGTTCAAGGACATCCTCATCGAGCTGGGCATCCGCCAGCCGGTCAACAAGACGGCCCTCTCGGCGGAAGAAGCCTACAAGGCCGCCGAAGAGATCGGCTTCCCGGTCCTCCTGCGTCCGTCCTTCGTCCTCGGCGGCCGCGGGATGTTCATCGTCTACGGCATGGACGAGCTGAAGTCCGTCGTGCGCGAAGCCTTCGACGTCGCCCCGGGCAAGCCGGTGCTGCTCGACAAGTTCCTCGAGGACGCCATCGAGCTCGACGTCGACGCGATCTCCGACGGCGAGACCACCGTCATCGGCGGCATGCTCGAGCACATCGAGCACGCGGGCGTGCACTCCGGCGACGCCGGCATGGTCCTGCCTCCGCACTCCCTCTCCCCGGCCCTCGTCGACGAGGTGCGCCGCATCACGCACTCGCTCGCCAAGCGCCTCAAGGTCGTCGGCCTGATGAACATCCAGTTCGCGATCAAGGACGGCATCGTGTTCATGCTCGAGGTCAACCCGCGCGCCTCGCGCACGATCCCGTTCGTCTCGAAGGCCATCGGCGTGCCGCTCGCGAAGCTCGCTTCGCTCTGCATGCTCGGCGCCAAGCTCAAGGACCTCGGCTTCACCCGCGAGATCCGTCCGCCCTACTGGTCCGTCAAGGAATCCGTCTTCCCGTTCAGCCGCTTCCCCGGCGCCCCCGTCGCGCTCTCGCCCGAGATGCGTTCGACCGGCGAGGTCATGGGTTGCGATGACGATCTCGGCATGGCCTACGCCAAGGCGCAGATGGCCGCGCAGCCCGCGCTCCCGGTCGCCGGCAGCGCCTTCCTCTCCGTCAAGGACCGCGACAAGGACGGAGCCGTCGCCGTCGCCCGCGACCTGGCTTCCCTCGGCTTCAACATCTTCTCCACCAGCGGTACCGCCGCGGCCATCGAGGCCGCCGGCGTCAAGGTCACCAAGCTCGG
>JBILHF010000019.1:0-29027 GCA_044350605.1 Opitutales bacterium | reverse complement strand
CGTATCCGGGCCTCCTTCGGGTGGTGTTTGTGAGCCATCTTGGTGGTGTTCTGGTGTTTTGGGGTTGGGTTGTAAACACCCCCTGAGAATTGCATTCAACTGGACCAAAAAAGCGGCACTATCCCACTCCCGAAGCCAAGGCCGCCGAGGAGAACCTCCGGAAGGCCCGCGAGGAACTCGCCAAGGCCACGCAAGCCTACCAGACGTCCGTCGAAAAGGCCGCGATCGACGCCGACCCGACCGCCGCCCCCGTCATCGAGAAGACCCGGCGCCTCCAGCAGGAGGCACTAGCCCGCCGCAGCGCGGGCAAGCCCGCCGGCAACACGTCGGTCGCTTCCGCGACGGGTTTCCCCCGGCCTTCGGAGCTGTTCGACAACTGGGCCGCCGTCGGCCTGCTCATCGCGCTGGGCGTCATCGCCGTGCTGCTCCTGCGCCGGCGCGGCTGAGACCAGGACAAAAATGGCTCATGGCCTGTGGCGGATGGCAAGCGGAGCGCCCTCTTGGTTTCGGGCTTCGATCTCTTGAAAGCCATTGGACAATTATTGGACAAGATGAGGACTGCTTTTGCAGAACCTGCCTAATTCTGCAAAAGCGGAAGCCCCATTTTACTGGGGTTTCGCGTCCAAAGTGGCGGAGAGGATAGGATTCGAACGTTATTTCCGCTTCTCTATGTCGTTGTACTCCAACGACCGATCTTTTTTGCGGACAGTTTGCGGACAAGTTAACTGCCAACTCTGCTAATTTACCCGGCCGATTTTAGCTCGCAAGGTAAATACGCGCCGCTCAGCGAGCCGATTAAGGATCGTAGACATTAGCACCTGGCTTATCCTTCGGGAACAGGTTCTTCTTCGGGTCGAACTCGAGGTTCCGATCGTTGGGCAAGGGATTGAAATAGTAGGTGAACGCCACTTGCCCGCCTTTGGTCGCCACGAGAAAGTCGCCCATGATTTTTGCGTAGTTAGCCGAGGCGATATTCCCGTCCCTATCTAACCTCACACGGGTCCTCAGAAAATACCCGACGTCCTCACGGTAAGCTTTCGCTTTGTAACTTCTTCCCTCATAGCGCCAGGTTGGAACGTACCCCTCGGTCGGCGCGGAATGTGGCATCTTGAGCTGACTGTATTTGAGGAATTGGCTTGTTTCGTAAATCCCCTCTTCCTTGACGGAAAACGACACTTCCATAACTGCGTCCCACTTGCCGTAATCGACTCGAAACTTATCCATCGTCCACTCCATTCTCGCTGCCTGGTACATCTCCTTGCTGAATTTAACCGCCTTCTCCATGTCTTCCTGGGACCTGATACGGTCAACCAAACCTTTAAACTCACTCCTAAAACGGAAAAGGATGTCGATGGTTTTTCCTTTGCCATACGGCCCGACCCAATCCGCCGCTTCGAAGTCGAAGCCTAACCACTCGCTCTGCACAGGGAACTTCAGGCTCACATTGCGCAACGCATACATGGACACAGGATTTAAAATCCGGGGTAGCACCACCTCAACATCATGGTCCTTGTCCCTGGAAAGACCCTCGAGTTGCGCAGGGTAATAACCGGACTTAACAACGTTGATCATGACACTGTGGTTTCCGCGGCCTGTCGCTCGATATAGACCATCCTTATCTGACTTCCCCTTGTTAATATCCTCGGAGCCGTAACTGCCAAAAACGACCCCCACGTCAGAGCCAGCCACAGCCACCCCCGCATCATCAACGACACGCACCGTAACCTCGTAACCGCACAACGGCCAGCTGAACGAAATCAAGAACAGCGACAATAGGTTTTTCATGGCAAGTCCTGGAGGCGCCCCTTATTAATCATAGCTTTGTACATTTGGTAGACGTATGGAAGAGCGACATTTTTGAAGTCCGAATGCAACCAGCGTCCGGCACGAAACTCTTCGGAATGCCTGGGATAAAACCGTTTTTGGTCCAGCGAGGCTCATTTCAGGGGGGTGGCTAAGTGTTATGATTAACCTGCTACAAGAGTCAACAGGTGAGCACGCCGGTCGACAGGCTTCCCGGCGAACTCGTCGGGGGTCATGAGGCCCAGGCTTCCGTGCGGGCGGTAGCGGTTGTAGTCGAGGAGCCAGTCGTCCATGGCGACCTGGATATCGTCATAGTTATGAAAGTACCAGCGGTCCGAGAACTCCTTCCGGAAGCGCGAGTTGAAGCTCTCGATGACGCCGTTCTGCCAAGGGCAGCCCGGGTCGATGTAGATGGCCTTGATACCCTGCTCGGCCATGAAGCCCTGCACGGTCTCGGCGATGAACTCCGAGCCGTTATCGGAGCGGATGTTCTCGGGCCGGGCCTCCTCGCGGATCATGGCCTCGAGGAGGACGCGGACGACGTCCTCCTGTTTGATGGCGGTGGCCATGAAGCGGGCGACGATGCGCTTGGTGAACTCGTCGATGATGAAGAGGACGCGCAGGGCGCGCCCCTTCCTCGTGCGCAGCATCACGAAGTCCCACGACCAGACCTGGTCAGGCCGGGTGGCCTCGCCCTGGTGCAGGCTCGTGGTGCGTCCGCGGCGACGGACGCAGGGCTTCGGCGGCTCCAGCTGCAACCCCGCGGAACGCCTGATTCTGCGGACTTTGCGCAGCCCCACGCGGTAGCCGAGCTTGCGCATGTGGATGACGATCTTGCGGTGGCCCTGGGTCGGCAGGGAGAGCGAGAGCGCGATCACGCGCTGACGGACCTCCGAGGCCGGAGCTCCCGGCCTCGGACGATACCGCAGGGCGTTGCGGTTCACGTCCAGAGTCCGGCAGACCATCCTCTCCGAGGCCCTGGGGAGGTGGCGGGCGACGCGGCCCTCCGGGCCCGAGGCAGCCGCCGCCAGCGTCCTCACGGACGCCGGCGTCAGCGCCTCGGCGACCTCGCCGGCGAGCTGCCTCACCTCCCCAGGGCTCAGCGTTTTTTTTCGAGGGCCATCTGGAGGATGCGGATCTGCACGGCCTGCTCGGCCACGACCCGGGCCATGTGCTCGATCGTCTTCTCCTGCTCCCGCATCTTCGCCGCGTCGGGCGGCGCCAGCAGGTGCAGCTGGTCCCGCCAACGCTTGAGCGTGGCGGGGCTGATGTTCATCTCCTTGCAGATCTCGGAGGCCGGGCGGCCTCCGTCGTGCTGCTGGACGGCCCGTATCCGGGCCTCCTTCGGGTGGTGTTTGTGAGCCATCTTGGGGGTGTTCTGGTGTTTTTGGGTTGGGTTGTAAACACCCCCTGAAAATTGCATTCAACTGGACCAAAAAAGCGGCACTATCCCAAAGGGTTTGGTGAATCTGTAGACGCTGCTGTAGTCAACTTAAGTGATAGATTTTGGAATCGGTGATAATCCGTGGAAAGGAGAAACTCGGAGCAAAAATGACGCCCCATGTCATGCTCCTAAAGGTCACTTGCGCCCGAGCAGGCTCATGAGCCCGGGGCAGACGTAGATCGTGGCACGGCGGCGGATGCCGGGGCGCTCGACCTTGACCACCTTGGCGGCGACCAGCTTGTCGAGCCACTTGCGGACCGTGACCCGGGTCTGCTTGTCGGCGATGGACGGCACGGTGAAGGCGGGGGTCGCCAGGAACCTCGGCAGCAGGTGATCGGCTGCGCGCTGTCCGGCCGCCTCGACCGTGGCCGCGGAGATCCCGTCGAACCTCCGGCGGATGAGCTGGAAGAAGTCGGCATGCTCTAGGGCCTGGTCCCGCATGACCCTGAGCATGAACTCAACCCAGGCCACCCAGTCCTCGGCAGAACCCCGCTTGTGGAGGTTGGCGAGCAGCTGGCGGTAATCCTCGCGGTTGGCATAGAGCTGCCCGGAGAGCACCAGGTTGGGCTCGGTCGTGGCGCCGGCGCGCATGAGGTGCAAGGGCATGAGCATCCGCCCCATGCGGCCGTTCCCATCGTGGAAAGGGTGGATGAGCTCGAACAGGGCGTGGGCGATGGCGACCCTGACCAAGGGGCCCTCGGGACCAGGGTCCTCGGCCATGAAAGCGAGGAGGTCGTCCATGCACCCCGGGACCAGCTTCGAATCGACCGCGGGCCGCCCCGCCGCGTAGCCAACATAGGGGGGCTTGCGGAACTTGCCGGGGTGCGCACCAGGGGCGCCTTCCATGAGGAGGGTGTGGATCTCGAACAGGAACGACGGTGTGATGGGGCGCCGGGCGGGCAGGCCGGCGGCGGCGCGCATGGCGGCGAGCGACCTGGCGGCCTCGCACACCTGCTCGTCACGGGAGGCGGGCTCATCCGTCCCGGCCATGACCTCGTCCATGATGAGCTGGCGGGCGGAGGCCTCCACGCCCTCGATCGCAGAGCTCGAGGAGGCCTCCATTCGATAGAGTAGATCCTGGTAGGTGACGCCCTTCAATGCGGCGGGGAGGCCCGCGGCCACCATGTCGAAGCGTGCCACCGCGGCGGTCGCGGCGGACAGGCCCGCCCAGCCGCGGGTCAGGTCGACCGGCGGACGACGGTATACATAACAGGTCTCCTTGGCGGCCATTTAGAAACTTTAATGTATATTAGTTTCCAAACAAGCGGATTCGGTCCGGTTTTGGAAACCCATCCTGCCGCCCCCGTCCACGTTTCACCCAGTCTTGCCGACCCCAACCAAAACAACCAATAACCCAACCAAGCCCCCAAGGCTCTAGTTTAGAACCGTCAAGGTTTTGGGGTCAGGTCAGTCGGACAAACCGTCGGCCAACTCAACGACCAAGGCAGACTGATCCTGCAGGACGCGCAGACCCAAGGGAGTTTCGTGCGGACCGATTCCCGGCAAAGGGAGAAGCGCCTCTAATCACATTATCTATGCCATACCGGTGAGCGGAAAGAACTTGTTGGCGCCCCCTCGAGTGACATCTCAGCTAGCCCGGTTTTTCGTGACCAGTCCACTCACACTCGCGAACGACGCCTGAGCCATAACCATACAAGACCAAGCGCGGCGACAATCGATACCACGATGAAGCTCCATGGTGTGGTTGATTTTTGTCCCTCGCTCTGTGTCGGTGAGGTGCTTGTTTCGGATACTTTTTTCAGTGCCGAAGCCTGAGTCGATCTTGGTCTGCTCTCTAAAATAGCCTGACGTTTTTTTTCATCCCGGTGGCGCAAATGAGCCAGCGATGGATCATCCGAGGATTGCGCCTTCTTCACGACGTCGGAACTAGGTATCTCCATGGAAATGTGCTCGTAGCCTTTGGGGGGCGTGACGGGTGTCTCACGATATGTCGGTCCTATTTCCGTCTTGTTCCATTTGATGCCCACATGAACGATAGCCTTCATCTCGAGGTATCCTTTTGAGGCATCATTCACGTAGTAGGTCAGCGGCTCGAATCCGATACGGCCGCTTGCCCATTCATTCGACCAATCTTGCGTCCATGTTGCATGTGCCCATTTCGGGTTATCGATCGTAGCACGTGCAAGCGCCTCATCAAGTCCTTGCGGGACGGAATTCAAAGAGCGTACGAGCTCATTGATCATCGCGCCGGCCTGCTCAACGGGCATGCCAGGCGTCATGATGTCTATGCGCGTCACCGCATCATTTTTATCAATACTAAAGCTTACTGAGTCTACTCCAAATGGGACAAACTGGTTTACGCCTGGCAATTTAAGTCGAATGTCAGCCTTACCGACGCAGCAAAGACCCCAGCCTACTCGATAGGGGCGAAACCCCGAATCATAGATGTCTTTTAAAGTAAGGAGCCGCAGACAACTTAGTTCACCGGCCTGCCTCGGTGGCTCCACAGCGACCGCAGCCAGAGCGCGCCAGCAGCTCAGGAGAACGAGGGAGATCGTAAGCGCAGTTCTCATAGGAAGACCGTCAGACAACGCCCTTGGCCATGCGTTCCGTCAGCCAGGCGAGGCCGCCGGCTTCGTCTCCGAAGGCCCCGTCCAGCTGGGCTTCGAAGGCTTCGTCGAGGACCTGGGAGAACCATCCGGCGGGCTTGTGGCCCATGGCGATGAGGTGGCGGCCGAGGACGATCTTCTTGGGGGCCGTCGAGGCGACCTGCAAGGCGGCCGCGCGTTCGGCGAGCCATTCGCCGTGGACCGAGGGACCGTGCATGCTCGCGACACCGCGGCCGCGACGGTCGCAGAGATCGACGCGGCATAGTCGGTCGATGCGGACGACCTTGTTCGCCAACCGGCGGACGGCGGCGTCACCGGCGCCGGCCTTGTGGAGGTAATAGGGCTGTCCGTGCCAGCGCACGAGCGGCAGGACAGAGTCGATGAGCTTCTTCTCGTTCGTGATCTGGGCGAGGAAGCGCGGGGCGAGGTTGAAGCTCTCCTCTTCATGGCCGTAGGCGTGCCAGCGGTCGTCCTTCTCTTCCTTCTTCGTCGTGGTCGCCTTACCGATGTCGTGCAGCAGCACGGAAAGGCCGATGATCAGGTCTTCGTCGCGGTCGCCGAGGCGCTCCTTGGCGTAGGCATCCAGGCACTCGAGGGTGTGATTCCAGACGTCGCCCTCGGGATGCCATTCCGGATCCTGGGGCACGCCGATCATCGCATGCAGCTCAGGATAGAACTTCGTCCAGCCGCAGTCCTTCAGGACATTCAGACCTACCGACGGCTTGCGACCGCGGAGCAGGAGCTTCGTCCACTCCTCCATCAGGCGTTCCGGCGGGAGGTCGGCCTGGGTGAGCGTGGCGCAGAGCGCGATCGTCTCCGGGGCGACCGAGAATTCGAAGCGCGCGGCGAACTGCATCGCGCGGAGCACGCGGAGCGGGTCTTCGGCGAACTTATCCGAGACGTGGCGGAGGCGGTTCGCCTTCAGGTCAGCCACGCCGCCCCACGGGTCGAGGATCTCGCCCGTGAAGGGATCCCACATGATCGCGTTGAGCGTGAAATCGCGGCGTTCTGCGGCGTCCTTCGGCGTCATCGTCGGGTCGGCCTGCACGTCGAAATCCGTGTGCTTGGCGCCCGTGCGGTTCTCGCGGCGGGGCACCGAGACATCGACCGGGAAGTCCTTGAGCTTCGTCACGCCGAAGGCCGCGCCGACCGTGATGATGCCGAATTCCTTACGCAGGGCCGCTTCGACTTGGCGCGTGCCGAGGCCGTAGACCTCGATGTCCACGTCGAGCACCGGAACTTCCATCAGCGCGTCGCGCACGCAACCGCCGACCAACAGCGGGCGTCCGCCGGCGTCACGCAGCAGCTCGACCACGCGCCGCACAGGCGCGAAGTCGCCATCGAGGCGGATGAGACTGGGCTGCAGGTCGGGCACGTCCCCACCCTACGGACGCGCGGGCCAGAGGCGAGTGGTTTTGCGACTCAGAGGTTGGTCGTGAAACCTTCCTTCAGCAGCCAGGCCTTAGCCGTGTCGCGGCGGTCGCCTTGCAGCACGATCTCGCGGCCCTCGAGGGCGCCGCCGGTGCCGAGGGCGCGCTTGAGTTCCTTGAGCAGCGCCTCGCGCATGCGCATCTCCTGCGATTCGATCCAAAGACCCTTCAGGATCGTGACCTCCTTGCCGCCGCGGCCGGCGCGTTCGTATTGCAGGATTACCTTGCCGAGCTTCGGCTTCGCCTTGGCGGCGGGCACGACCGGCTTCGGGGGCGGGCCGGGGGGCAGGTCCTGGCCGTCCAGCTTATCGAAAGGATTGCCGCTCATGCGCCGCGTCCGCAGGTCCCCGCGCCCGGCGTGCCGCCCTGGAGATAGACCAGCGCCTTCTCGTAGGAACGGCGGCGGAGGTAGTGATCGAGGTCGCCCGGCAGGCCCGAATCCGGGGCCGCCACTTCCGCATCGAGGACCTGCATACAGGCCAAAAGACCGTCCTTCGGGAGGCCCGGCTGGGCGAGGGCCTGGAGCGCTTCCAGGATGCGTTGACGGCGGACAGGGTCCATTTGCCCACAGATTGCGGGCCGAACGGGCCCGGAGCAAGCCCGCGGGGCGGTTTTCATAGTGGACAAAAGGCGGGGGGCATCCCTATACCAACCCTTCCTCTGGATGGATAGCTCAGTTGGTTAGAGCGTCTGCTTTACACGCAGAATGTCGTGGGTTCGAGTCCCTCTCCGTCCACCCCTTCCATCACACTCTCCAGTCGCCATGACGCCCCCTAAGAAGAAGCACACGCTCTCCGCCCTCGTCGAAAACAAGTTCGGCGTCCTGGCCCGCGTCGCCGGCATGCTCTCCGGTCGCGGTTTCAACATCGAGACCCTCAACGTCGGACCGACCCATGACCCGGCCTTCTCGCGCATCACCGCGACCGTCGTCGCCGACGACGCCGCCCTCGACCGCTGCGTCAAAGCCCTCGAGAAGCTGATCAACGTCATCACCGTCCAGGACTTCTCCCGCGAAGAGGTCGAACACGTCGCCCGCGAGCTCATCCTCTGCAAGGTCAAGTGCAACACCAAGACCCGCACCGAAATCATAGAGATCGCCTCCCTCTTCCGCGCCAAGGTCGTCGACGTCGCCCACGACACCGTCGTCATCGAGTTCACCGGCAACGAGAACAAGATCGGCGCCTTCCTCGACCTCATCAGCCCCTACGGCATCCTCGCGACCGCCCGCACCGGCGCCGTCGCCCTGCCCCGCGGCCTGAAGAAGGCCGTCAAGTAACCCTTTTCCACCAAACACCATGCCTGCCAAAGTGTACACCGACAAGGACGCCGATCTCGGCTTCCTCAAGAACAAGACCCTCGCCGTCCTCGGCTTCGGTTCCCAGGGACATTCCCACGCGATGAACCTCCGCGACAGCGGACTCAACGTCATCGTGGGCCTGTACAAGGGTTCCAAGTCCGCCGCCGCCGCGAAGAAGAAGGGCTTCAAGGTCTATGAGACCGCCGAAGCCGTCCGTCGCGCCGACGTCATGCTCGTCGGTATCCCCGACATGAAGCAGGCCTCCGTCTGGGAGAAGGACATCGCCCCGAACCTCGGTAAGGGTGGCAAGACCGTCCTCTTCATCCACGGCCTCTCGATCCACTACAAGCTGATCAAGCCCGGCAAGAACGTCGACATCGCCATGGTCGCCCCCAAGGGCCCGGGCCACGTCGTCCGCGCCCAGTACGTCGAAGGCAAGGGCGTCCCTGCCCTCATCGCCGTCCAGCAGGACGTCTCCGGCAAGGCCACCAAGACCGCCCTCGCCTGGGCCAAGGGCATCGGCGGCACCCGCGCCGGCGTCATCAAGACCTCCTTCAAGGAAGAAGCCGAAACCGACCTCTTCGGTGAGCAGGCCGTCCTCTGCGGCGGTGCCTCCGAACTCGTCAAGGTGGGCTACGAAACCCTCGTCGAAGCCGGCTACCAGCCCGAGATGGCCTACTTCGAGTGCCTCCACGAGCTGAAGCTCATCGTCGACCTCATGGTCGAGTCCGGCATCTCCGGCATGCGCTTCTCGATCTCCGAGACCGCCAAGTACGGCGACATCACCCGCGGTCCCCGCGTGATCAACAGCTCGTCCCGCAAGGCGATGCGCGAGATCCTCAAGGAGATCCAGTCCGGCAAGTTCACCGCCCAGTGGGTCAAGGAATACAAGGGCGGCCTCAAGAACTACAACAAGCTCCTCAAGAAGGGCGAGAACCACCCGATCGAAAAGACCGGCCAGCGTCTCCGCTCCCTCATGCCCTGGGTCCAGAAGCGCAACATCCGCGGCGCCCAGGCCGAGTACACGACCAAGTAAGGGTCGCCGGGAAACCGGAAAACAAAAGGGCCGACGCAAGTCGGCCCTTTTTCGTACCCGCTTACTTGGCGGCAGGCGCCTTACCCTGAGGAGTTCCGGGCAGGAACTCTTCGCGGCTGATGAAGCCGTCGCCATCGGCGTCGCGGCGCGCGAACCATTCCGCGGCGTCGGCGACGGAACGGCCGACCCCGAACTCCGCGCGCGTCAGCTTGCCGTCGCCATCCACATCGAGCTTCTTGAACAGCGGGGCGCGGTCGGCGGACGCATCCGCCTTCGCCTTGCCCTTCCCCTTTCCTTTCGACGCCGGCTGACCACCGGGAATCGCCGGCAACGGCAGGTAGTCGAAGTCCGCGATCATCTTCTTCGCCATCTCGAGACGAAGCGCGCGCTCGGCTTCGGCGACCTCGGGCTTACCGCTCAGGTTATTGAGCTCGGCGGGATCTTTCTCGAGGTCGTAGAACTCATACACCGGACGGGGCGTGGTGAAATAGGTCGCGACGAGACCCGCGGCCATCTTGCCGTCCGCATGCTGCGCCACCATCGACTGCCAGGCCGAACCTCCGGCGCTGTCCACCGGGCCGTAAGGAATCCAAGGCGTGCAGTTGTAGATCGCCTTGTAGCGCTCGCTCCGGACCGCGCGGGAGAGGTCATAACCGCTGCTGGCCATATTGACCGCTGCCGGAGCTCCGCCGTGCGAACCACGCTCCATGAAGACGTGATCACGGCTCTTGGCGGCGGCACCTTTGAGCACCGGCAGGAAACTGACGCCCGTCATGCCGGGCGCAGACTTCAGGCCGGCGGCGGCGAGCACCGTCGGTCCGAGGTCTTCGCCGCTCAGCAAGGCCGAGGAATCGCCGCCTGGGGCCACGATGCCGGGCCAGCGGACGACGAAGGGGACGTTGCATCCGGGATCATAGAGCGAGCCCTTGCCGTGCGGGAGCGCCTGGCCATTGTCGCCGGCGAAGACCACGAGGGTGTCCTTCGCGAGGCCGAGCCGATCGAGCAAGGCGAGCACCTTGCCGGCGGTCTCATCGACACGGTTCACCTCGGCGCAGTAATCGGCGTATTGCTCACGCACGCCGGGGAGGTCAGAAACATGGGCCGGCAGCTTGAGCGTGGCGGGATCGGGACGATACGAAGCAGGCGCGGCCCAGGGATGGTGCGGGTCGCTGAAGTTCACCCAAAGGCAGAACGGCTTGTCCTTCGGGCGGCCCTCGAGGAACGCCGCCGCCTGCTCGACGGCCTGCGTATCGGAGCCACCCTGCACGACGTCGAAGCGATCCGTAAAGGTCTTGTAGCCACCTTCGACGAGGAACTTGCCCAGTTCTCCGTCAGCCTTCCCCATCGAACCGTCCAGATGGTAGGAACGGCCGACCACGCCGACATAGTAACCCGCTTCCTTCTTGAGGACTTCGGGGAAAGTGACCACGTCGCGGGGCAACGGAGAGGAGAAGCGCGTGATGCGGGCGGCCACGGGCGAACGGCCGCTCAGATAAGCCGCGCGCGAAGGCACGCACTGCGGGGCGGACGTGAAGAAGCGGCGGAACTTCATGCCCTCAGCTGCCAGTTTATCCAAGGCCGGCGTACGCACGTTGGCGTCGCCGTAGCAGCTCAGGTAAGGGTAGCTATGATCGTCCGAGAGCAGGAACAGGACGTTAGGCTTATCGACCGCCGTCAGGCCGACGACGGAGGCAAGCAGCAAGACGAGGCTTCTCATGGGGTGAGGGGATTCAACCACCCCACGCCCTCATGGCAACCGCTTCCCGCGGCTCAGAACCGTCCGGTCAGCGCGAGACGGAACTGACGCGGCTCCACCGGATGGAAGTGGATCCCGTCGGCGCCGCCGGTGGCCGACGATTCATAAGAGTAGGCGATATCCTGGTCGAACCGGTTGAGCAGGTTGAGGATGCTGAGCGTCGCCTCCCAGTTGGCGTTGAGCTGATAGCTGACCGAGGCGTTGAGCATGATGGTCTGCTCTGAACGGGCCGCGCCCGCGGCGTCGAGGTCGCGGGGGCCGAAGTAGCGCAGGCGGAGCGAACCCGACCAGCCGGACTGGTCGCGCACGGTGACGCCGGCGGCAATCACGGTGTCGATGGCCCCTTCCACACTGCGCTGGCCGACCGGGACGTCACGATACAGCGCCTGTGAGGCGGAGACATCGAGGTCAAAGGACAGCCAGGAATAAGGCGTCCAATAGTTGGCCCACTCGACGCCGTAACGGTCGCTGCCGTCGGAAGGCTCGACCGCGCCAGCGTCGCCGATGAAGACGAGTTCCGACTGCGTGCGGAGATACCAGAGCGACACGGTGCTCTGCAGGTCCTTGATCGCGAGCGTGCGGACGCCGATCTCGGCGCCGCGGGCCGGCACGAGACCCCGCAGCGGCCCGGAGGAGAGCGTGGCGCCACGGACATCGTTGCTATGGAAGCCATAACCAGCCTGGACGAAGTATTCGGTCTTGTCCCACGGGCCCCAGACCAGCGTGAGCTTCGGGCTGAAGAGCGCCGTCGAGACGTCGCCCGAGTCGGCCGGCGTGGCGAGGGAGTTCACGTCGGCGAACTGGAGGTCGCCGCGGCCGCCGATCACGCTGCGGAAGGTCGGCGTCCACTGCACGCGGTGTTCGGCGAAGAGACCGAGCGTGCCCACGCCCAGCTCATGCTGCGCAGTGGTCGAGAGGCGCGCGCGGTCATCCGTGGCGTAGAGGCCGTTGTCGATCCAGTCGTGGCGGAACTGCACCCCGAAGGAGGTCTCGACCGGGCGGCGGTCCCATTCCGCATGGATGTGGCGGACGTAACTGAAACCAGCCGCGGTGCGGGCGTCCTGCTGCTCGAACTGGTCGCCGTTGGTCGGGTCGTTCAGCGCGTAGGTGAAATTGGAAAACAGGTCCAACTCGTAGCGGAAGACGTAGGCCTGGAAGCGGTCTTCGGAGCCTCCGTGGCGATGACGCCAGTCGGCCGACCAGGAGAGATAGTGGGAGTCACCGCCGTTGGTCGGGTCCATGTTGCCCCACCGCGACAGCGCGCCGGACTCGACGAGCGCGAGCGGGATCTGGTCGCTCGTCCGCCATTCGCCTTGGTAGAAACGCAGCGTGGTCGTGAAGCCATCGTGACCGTCGCCGCGCGACCAGGACAGCTGCCCGTTGGCGCGACGGTAATTGTCGCCCATCAGCCAAGGGCCGTCGGAGTAGGCGCCTTGCATCGCATAAAGCAGGTCACCCGACCCAGCCTTCACCGAATCCGCGACCAATACGCGGCCATGATTGAAGGAGCCTCCCTCCAATAGCAGGAGACTCTTCGGCAGGGTCTTGAAAGTCTCGAGGTAAGCTGCGCCGGCGGTGCCGAAGTCACCCGTCTGGGCGTAGTAAGGCCCCTTCTGATAGTTCACCCGCTCGACGAGCTCGGGGATGACGAAGTTCATGTCCGCGTAACCCTGACCGTGGCCGTGCGAGGGCATGTTGAGCGGCACGCCGTCGAGGAACGTCGCGAAGTCGGTGCCGTGGTCCAGATTGAACCCCCGCATGAAATACTGGTTGGCCTTACCACCGCCGGCATGCTGCGTGATGATCAGGCCCGGGACCGTCTCCAGGATCTCGCCTGGACGGAGCAGCGGACGCTCCCCCAGTTGCACCGCCCCCGTCACGCCGATGGTGGCGGAATCAGCGACGCCCAGCAGGCTGTCCTGACGTCCCATGACGACGATCTTGCCGAGGGGCTTAGGCTCGGGGTCGGCGTGGGCGACGGTCAGGGCGGAAGCAGCGATGAGCAGGGGGAGCAGACGCATGAGCAAGAAGTAGGTGCAGCCTCAGGGATGACGAGGAAAGAAAAGGCGGCTTCGTCTGCCCAGACGAGGCCGCCGGGCCATGAACCTCAGAAATTAAGGCGCAGGCCGGCCTCGACGCCGCGACCCGGCATCGGGAGAGCGCCCTTGATGAACGACGATGCGTTGCGGGCTTCCTGATCGAGGAGATTGATCGCACGGAGCGTGAACTGTCCGTCCAGCTGGGCGAACTTGATCGGGTGGGCCAGGCTGGCGCCGACCATCGTGAAGCCCGCGGTGCGGGTCTCGTCGGGAGCGGTGTGGTTCTGCGCGAAGTGGTAGGTCGCGTCGAGGCGCCAGGTCCAACCCGACTCGAGGCCGTGCAAGGCCGCGCCGATGCGTCCGGGCGAGATCCGCGGCAGGGCCTCGGAAGTGTCGCTATTGGAAGCACGGACAAAGTCGCCATACCATTCCAGGCCGAGCTTCGAGACCGGGGTGTCGATGAACTGGAAGTTCACTTTCACTTCGGAGCCGAAGAAGTCCGCGGGCACAGAGGTGAAGTCATAACGGGCAAGTTCGTCGGTGCCGCCGCTGGAGTAATCGGGGCCGCCGCTGGCGGTCAGGTCGGGACCGTAGCCGTTGCGCTGCAGCGCGATGAAGGAGGAGAAGCGGTTGTAGTAGACCGAGAAGCTGCCGGAGACCGCGCCACGGACCTTGGCGAGTTCCAGTTCGAGGCCGAAGCCCTGTTCCTTGCCGAGGTCGCGGTCGCCGACCTCATAGACGTCGGTCGCCACGTGCGGGCCGTCGGCGTAGAGCTCCTGGAAGTTCGGGGCGCGCTCGGTGCGGGTGAGGTTGATCGTCGAGGTCCACGAAGGATTCAGGTCCTTGGCCCAAGCGAAGGCGAAACTCGCCGGCGTGAAGGAGGCCGAGGCGGCCGCCGGATCGGACCCTAGGGCGCCGTCATGCGTCCAGGCGGCAGCGTCGACCTGCGCGTGCTCGATACGGAAGCCGTAGCGCAGACGCTGATCGGCGGCGAGGGTCTGGACGAAGGAGCCGAACGTGGCCATGGCGGAGTTACGGGTATCCGGCAGGAACGCCTCGTCGCCGACCACGCCGAAATCAAAGCGGCTCGCCTGCAGGCCGACCACGCCCTCGACCGCACCGATCTTCACCAACTCGACATCGAGCCGGCCGTCCCAGCCGTCATTGGAGAAGGTGCTGCCGGGCGCACCGGCTTCGAATTCCGTGTGCGCGTAGTCGGCCACGCCCACGCGATAGGCGACGGAACGGACCACGGAGCCGGCCACTTCGGCCTTGCCCGCGAGATCCCAGCGGCGCTGCTCCAGACCAATGGAGATATCCTGCTCGGCGACGCCGTAGGTGGAATCGAGTCCGGAATAGGAAAGACCCACGTAACCGTTGGACGTGAGATAGGAGACGCCGAGGCCGGCGCCGCGGTTATCCGCCGACGTGTCGGCGATGCGGCCCACCGGCGTGCGGAGATCGTCCGTCGACTTATCGAAGCCGTCGACATGGTAGGAGAACGAACCGACCGACCCTTCGGCAAGCACGCCCACGGAGCGGAGGCCGTCGACGGAACCGATGCGACCTACGACCGACTGGCGCTGGGCGAGGCGCTGATCCGGGATGCGCGCGTCGACGAGGTTGATGACGCCGCCCAGGATGCTGGTGCTGTAAAGGAGGGCCGCCGGACCGCGAAGGACCTGGGCTTCGCGGATGGCGAGCGGGTCGACGCTCACCGCGTGGTCGGGACTCGAAGCGGAAGCGTCGAGGCTGTTGACGCCGTTCTGGGTGATCTTGAGGCGGTCGCCGTCGAGGCCGCGGATGATCGGGCGGCCGGCATTGGGACCGAAATAGCTCGAGACCACGCCGGGGAGTTCGGCCAGCAGGTCACCGATGTTGGACTGGGAAAGACGGTCAAGGTCAGCGCTCGAGAGGATCAAGGTAGGCGACACCGCCGTGACCTCGCCACCGATGGCCGTGCCCTTGACCACGACCGTCTTCAGCTTCTCGGGGGCGGCAGGCTTGTCCTGGGCAGCCAAGGCGAGCGTCGAGGCGGCGAGCATGAAGACGGGACGGAGGGCGGGGAACAGGCGGGTTTTCATAGGAATACCAGATGCAATAGTATTGCATTAAGCCAAAGCAAGCGGAAATCCTCGGGTTGCAGTCGTGCGATAATTCCACGGACTAACCCCAACCCCATGAGCGAGTCCTCCCCCACCCCTGAGGCCATCCATTCGGATGCCTTCCTGGCGCGCCTGATGCGCGACCAGCTCAAGCTCTCGATCGCCTGCGCCCTCTGCTTCGCCGTGGCGCTCGTCGCCCTGCCCTTGCTGAACTATTATCAGCCGGCGTTCATGGCCCAGCGCGTCTTCGGGTTCACCCTGACGTGGCTGATCCTCGGCGTCCTCTTCTTCCCCTTCGTCTGGATCATCTCATATGTCTTCATCAAGCGCTCCATCGCGCTCGAGGACGCCGAAGCCAAAGCCGCCCAGGACGGCCTGATCAAGTAACATGAACGCCCTCCTCGCCGCCGCCGGCATCGATCCCTGGATCGCCGTCTGCTCGCTCGTCACCGTCGTCATCACCGTCGGCATGGGCTTCTGGACCGCCGGTAAGTCCAAGAGCGCCGGCGACTTCTTCGTCGCGGGCCGCTCGGTCTCCGTCGGTTGGAACGCCTCCGCCATCTCGGGCGAATACCTCTCCGCCGCTTCCTTCATGGGCGTGGCCGGCATGGTCATGGCCACGGGTTACGACGCGCTCTGGTATCCCGTCTGCTACGCCTGCGGTTACCTCTTCCTGCTGCTGTTCATCGCAGGTCCGCTGCGTCGCTTCGGCGCCTATACCATCCCCGACTTCGCCGAGGGCCGTTATGATTCGCCGATGTTCCGCAAGATCGCGGTCTGCTTCGTGCTCTTCATCGGCTTCTTCTACACCATGCCCCAGATGAAGGGCGCCGGCACCACGCTGGCATATATCTTCCCCGGCCTGCCCTATTGGGCCGGCGTCGTGGTCGTGGGCGCGGTCATCACCCTCAACGTCTCGCTCGGCGGCATGAAGGGCATCACGCTCGTCCAGGCCTTCCAGTATTGGCTCAAGGTCTTCGCCATCACCCTGCCCATCTTCGTGCTCGCCGCGGTCGTCGGCCAGTACCAGCAGCACCTCGCCGTCAACCAGACCGCCCAGGAGACCACCGTGACCGCGGTGCCTGGCATCGAGCGCAAGGCGCTCCCGGCCAAGGCTCCGAAGGACGAGGCCTGGATCGCTCCGTTCGGCAAGCTCACCACCAAGGCCGTCGACGCCTCCATCGCCGCGGCCAGCACCCCGGAGGAGAAGACCGCGCTCGAGGCGAACAAGAAGCCCTACTCGCTCCTCTACACCTACTCGCTGATCATCGCGCTCGTCTGCGGCACCGCCGGCCTGCCGCACATCCTCGTCCGCTTCTACACGAACCCCGACGGCGTCGCCGCCAAGCGCACCACGATGTGGGTGATGATCCTGATCGGCGTCTTCTACGTCTTCCCGCCCGTCTACGGCGTCATCGGCCGTTCGCTCACGCCCGAGCTCTACGACGCCGTCGGCGCGAAGGGTACGGACAAGGTCGTGCTCGAACTGCCCACGCTGCTCGCCGGCCGCGACCACCCGCTGCTCGGTTCCGTCCTCTCCGGCATCACCTGCGCCGGCGCCTTCGCCGCGTTCATGTCGACCTTCTCCGGCCTGCTCGTCTCGATGTCCAGCGCCCTCGCGCACGACATCTACGGCCGCATGCTCCGCCCGACCTCCTCCCCGGAACAGCGTCTGAAGGCCTTCAAATGGTCGGCCCTGATCGTCGGCGTCGTCGCCGTCGGCCTCGGCTCGCAGGTCGAAGCGCTCGAGATCAACTTCATGGTCGGCCAGGCCTTCGCCATCGCGGCGGCCAGCTATTTCCCGCTGCTCTTCATGAGCGTCTGGTGGCGCGGCATGACCATGCGCGGCGCGGCCACGGGCATGCTCGTCGGCGGCCTTAGCGCGTTGGCTTCCATCACCCTGACCTCCGTCTCCGACGTCGCCGTCGCCAAGGCGAAGAAGCTCACCGACGCCGCGGAGCTCGCGGCCTACTGGGCCGAACACCCGGTCGCCAAGGGCATCGCCGACTATTGGGTCGCGCACCCGCTCGCCCGCATCCTCTGCGAACAGCCCGCCATCTGGGCCGTGCCGCTGTCGATCCTGCTGATGATCTTCGTCTCGAAGGCCACCGCCGCGACCGTGCCGGCCGACATCCGCATGAAGATGCTCGTCCTGCACGCGCCCGAAGCCCTTGGCCTCAAGCAGGAGTACATCAAGGAGCACGAGGGCCTCGGCGGACACTGAGCAGGCTTCCCGGGGCGGAATATTCCCGGCCCGCGGAAACTTGAAACTTGGAAGTCCGGCAGGGGGTGTCTTTGCTGACGGCGTGTCCACCGAACTCACCGAAGACGACTCCCGCGCCTATGGCGTCGTCCAGGCGTTCTCCCTCTTCCTCTCCGCTGGCGCGCTCTACGCGGCGATCCTGATGTCCTACAAGGGCGGTCAGGTCTTCCTCGGCCATGTAGCCGACCCTTATGACCGCGTCGTCTGGGTGGGCGTCGGCATCGGCATCCCCACCGCGCTCTGCGGGGCAGTGATCGCTTACCTCGCCGGCATGGATCGCCCCTGGGGCGCCCTCCGTATCGCCGCCACCACGTTGCTCGTCGGTAATCTCGCCGTGCCCGCCGCCTGGGGCGTCCTCTGGCTGCTCCGCCACGGCTACGTCCACTTCTGACATGTCCGGCCCCATCGTCATCGTCACCCGCGGCAGCCCGCTGGCTCTCCAGCAGACGCACGACGCCGCCGCCCGCCTACAGGCGGCTCTTGGCCGTCCCACCGAGATCCGCATCCTGACCACGACCGGCGACCGCCAGGCCAGCTGGTCCCTCGAGAAGCAAGGCGGCAAGGGCCTCTTCACCGCCGAGCTCGAGCAAGCGCTCCTGCGCGGCGAAGCCGACCTCGCGATCCACAGTTCCAAGGACCTTCCGACGGAGATGCCCGCCGGCCTCGCCATCGCCGTCTGCCTGGCGCGCCAGGACGCGCGCGATGTGCTCGTGCGCCGCACCGACATCGCCAGCCCCAAACTCATCGCCACCGGCAGCCCGCGCCGCCGCGCGCAGGGCGCCCTCGCCTTCCCGCAGGCGCAGTGGACCGAGCTCCGCGGCAACGTCGACACCCGCCTGAAGAAACTCGCCAACGGTGACGCCGATGCGTCATACCTCGCCGCCTCCGGACTCAACCGTCTCGGTATCAAGGAATGGCCCGGACTCTCGTTCGAGCCCGTCGCGCTCACCGACATGGTGCCCGCCGCCGGCCAAGGCGCCGTCGCCATCCAGTCCCGCTCCGCCGACGTCGCGCAGTATGTCGCCGCCGGCTGCGCCGCCACGACCTACTCCGTGACCGTCGAGCGCCTGTTCCTCGCCAAGCTCGGCGAGGGTTGCCACACCGCGTTCGCCTGCCACCACGCCGCGGGCCGCGTGCACCTCTTCCGCGCCGACTTCGGTCGCCGCGACTTCGCTTTCCCCGTCACCGACCTCGCCGCGGCTTCCGCGCTGGCCGACGACATCCTCCGCCAGATCCTGCCCCGCTGAACATGAGCAAACTCCCCCTGCGCGACCGTATGGTCGTCCTGACCCGTCCGGAAGGACGCGGCGCCGACTGGAAGGACGCCCTCGTCGAAGCCGGCGCGGCCGTCTCCGAACTCCCGCTGCTCGAGATCAAGTTCGAGCCCGATGACACCGTCCTCAGCGAAGTGCTCGACGCCATGGGCGAATACGACTGGGTCGTCTTCACCAGCGCCAACGGCGTGCGCGGCTTCTTCGACCGCTTCTTCGAGCGCTTCACCGACATCCGTTCCGTCGGCGGCGTGCGCTTCGCCTGCCTCGGCCCCGCGACGGAGAAAGCCCTGCGCCAATACCACCTCGATTCCGACCTCACCGCCAAACAGAACGACGCCCTCTCGCTAGGCCGCGAGCTGATGGCCAAGCACGACGTCGAGAACCAGAAGCTCCTCGTCGTCACCGGCAACCTCAACACCCCCGAGCTGCCCCGCCTGCTCGCCGACGGCGCCATGGCGATCGTCGACGTGATCAAGGTCTACGCGACCGAAGAGAAGTCCGTCGCCGAATCCCCCGAGGCCGCCGAGTTCCGTCGCCGCGGCGCCGATGCGATCGTGTTCGCGAGTCCTTCGGCGGTGGAATCCTTCCTGCACCAGGCCGCTTCGTTGCGCCCTGACGCCGGTGCGCGCCAGCCCAAGGCCGTCGCCATCGGCGCCACGACCGCGGACGCGCTCCGCAAGGCCGGCATCCCGCTGGCCGGCACGGCTTCGGCGCCGACCGCCGTCGCCATTCGCAACGCGGTGATCGAAGCCCTCGCATGATCGGCAAGGCGCGCATCAAGGTCTGCGGAATCACCCGCGCCGCCGACGCCGCCACGGCCCTCGCCCAAGGCGCCGACTTCCTCGGCGTGAACTGCTGGCCGGGTTCGGCACGCTGCGTGCCCGCCGCCGCCCGCGCCCAACTGCTCCGCGAGATCCCGGCGGCCAAGCGAATCGCCGTGACGGTCAATCCGTCCGTCGCCGAAGCGACCGCGTTGCTGGCCGAAGGCTTCGCCATCGTGCAGGCTCATTTCGATCCGACCAAAGCGGAGTGCGATCCCAAGGCGCTCTCCGCGACGGTGGGCCCCGCCCGCCTCTGGCTCGCGCCCAAGCTCGCCGACGGCGCCGAATGGCCCGCTGACCTGATTCCGCTGGCCGTCGGATTCGTCCACGACGCCCATGCCAAGGATGCCTTCGGGGGCACCGGCAAGACCTCCGACTGGACCCGCTTCGCCCAACTGCGTAAGCGCTATCCAGACTCCCAGTGGTTGCTGGCCGGTGGACTGGGACCCGACAATATCCTGGCCGCGGCGGCCTCCGGAGCGGACTTTTTCGACCTGAACAGCGGTATCGAACTGGCGCCAGGCCTCAAATCTGCCGAAAAACTGTCGGCCGTCGCCGACGCCCTGCTCAAAAATACTCAATCGTAAGTCCTACCCCCTCTTACCGGGACTTGGCACGGGGGGTGCATAAGTGGACTTGCTCAACCGAACGCCTAACCCAACCTAACACACCACCATGAAGCTCGTCGTCGCCATCATCAAACCGTTCAAACTTGAAGAAGTTAAGGACGCCCTCGCCGAGATCGGCATCGAGGGAATGACCGTAACCGAAGTCAAGGGCTTCGGTCGCCAGAAGGGTCACACCGAAATCTACCGCGGTTCGGAATACACCGTCGACTTCCTCCCCAAGGTGAAGATCGAAGCGGCCGTGGCTGACGAGCAGGTCGAAAAGGCCATCGCCACCATCTCCAAGGCCGCCCAGACCGGCAAGATCGGTGACGGCAAGATCTTCGTCCTCGGCCTGACCGACGTGATCCGCATCCGCACCGGCGAGCGCGGTCCGGCGGCCATCTAAGCCTCGGTCACACTTAAGCAAAAGGGCGTCCTGCGGGACGCCCTTTTTGTTGGCTTACTTCGCCGCTTTGGCCGCGGCTTTCGCCGCCGCCTTGGCCGCGTCGCGTTTCGCGAGCATCCCGGGCGAGTTCCACTTGATCACGTGATAAGTGGCCTGGCCTTCACCAACGTTACGGATCGCATGGTCGATGTTCGCCGCCTGGAAGATGACCGAACCAGGACCGAGCTTCACCCAGTCGCCCGCGACGAGCGCCTCGACGGTGCCTTCCTTGACGATGAGCAGCTCCTCATCGGCATGCTGGTGAGGCGGGTGCGGCGCCTGGCCGGGGTTCAGCGTGGTGACGTGGTATTCCAGCTCGTCGAGCGTGGCGGTCGGCCCTTGGCACACCTTGCGGTAAGCGCCGATCTTGGTCGGCTTGACCACCATCTTCTCCCAGTCGAAGGCCATCGAGCCCATCACGGGTTTGGCGGCGGGCACGTCGGCGGCGAGCGGGGTCTGGCCGATGAAGCCGGTGAGGCCGAGGCAGACGGCAGCGGTCAGGGCGGCGACGACGAGGTCGCGACGGTTCGGGGTAGGCATAGGACTTTGATAGGAAACCTGCCGCAGGGAGTAAAGAGCCCATCCAGACGCCTTGCCCTCGGGCCGACCCCGGGCCTAATCTCCGGCATGCTTCGCCCCGCGCACCGATGGACGGCCGCCCTGCTCTGCCTGGCGACCCTGCTGGTCGGCTGCGGCGACGGACGGACCACTGCGGAGAAAAAGGCCGCCGAGGGCTACCTGATCATCAATAACATGGCCGAGCCGTCCGGACTGGATCCGCAGACGGTCACCGGCCTCAGCGAAAGCCACATCGTCGGCGCGCTCTTCGAAGGTTTGGTCAATTACGACCCCAAGGACCTGCACCCGATCCCGGGTATCGCCGAGAGCTGGACGATGTCGAAGGACGGCAAGACCTGGACCTTCCGTCTCCGCCAGACGGCCAAGTGGTCCAACGGCGACCCGATCACGTCGGCGGATTTCCTCTTCAGCTATGAACGCATGCTGCGGCCGAGCTTCGGAGCGGAATACGCTTCGATGCTGCACGGCATCCGCGGCGCCAAGGATTTCGCCGCCGGGAAGACGAAGGACTTCCGGACCGTCGGCGTGCGGGCGCCCGACACGCACACGGTGGTCATCGAACTCGAGCACCCCATCCCTTATTTCCTCCAGCTGCTCTGCCATCACAGCTGGATCCCGGTGCACCCGCCGACGATCCTCAAGTTCGGCGGCATCGACGCCTTGAACACGCCGTGGACGCGCCCCGGCGCGATGGTCAGCAGCGGTGCTTTCACGCTCGAAAGCTGGGAGGTCGCGCGTCGCGTGGTCGTGCGCAAGAACCCGCTCTACTGGAACGCCAAGGAAGTCTCGCTCAACGCCGTGGAGTTCCGCGCCATCGCCGACCTCTTCGCCGAAGAACGCGCCTTCCGCGGCGGCGAACTGCACATCACCGGGGCGGTGCCGCCCTACAAAGTGGCCAAGCTCCGCGCGGACAAGGCCCCGCAGCTACGCATCGACCCCTTCCTCGCGACCGCGTTCGTCTGGGTCAATTGTGACATCAAAGGCGATAAGCCCGCGGACGTCGCCGCGCGCAAGGCGCTCACCGACCCGCGGGTCCGCCGCGCGCTCGGCATGGCCATCGACCGTAACCTGATCGCCGAGAAAGTCCTGCGGGCCGGCGAGAAACCCGCGCTCCACTTCACGCCGCCCGGCACAGGCGGATTCCAGCCGACCGCGCGATGGAAGCAGGATGCAGCCGAAGCCCGTCGTCTCCTCGCCGAAGCCGGCTACCCTGGCGGCAAAGGCCTCCCGAAGTTCGACTACCTCTACGCGACCTCCGAAGGCCAGCAGATGGTCGCGCAGGCTTACCAAGAGATGTGGCGCCGCGAACTCGGCGTCGAAGTCGAACTACGCAACCTGGAATGGAAGGTCTACCTGACCGCCATGCGCAAAGGCGAATTCCACCTCTGCCGCGGCGCCTGGGTCGGAGACTACAACGACCCCAACACCTTCCTCGAGATGCTCATCACCGGCAACGAGCTCAATAACTGCAATTGGAGCGACGCGGAATACGACCGCCTGCTCGGGCTCGCCGCGCGTGAGACCGACGCCGCCAAGCGTTTCGGCTACTTCCAGCTCGCCGAGGCCCGGCTGGTCGAACAGGCGCCCGTGCTGCCCGTGGTCTTCAACACGAACAAGTATCTGATGCGCCCGGAAGTCCGGGGCTGGCACTCCACCCTGCTCGACCAGCACCCGCTTTCCGCCGTCCGGCTCGTGCCGACCCCGGCGAAAGGGGATTGAAGCGGCCCGACCTCCGACCTATTTTACCGACCTCGCCATGCGCTCCCTCGCCCTCGCCCTGCTCGCCGCCTTCACCTCCCTGACCGCCGTCGCGCAGACCGAGCCGCAGCGTCCGGCGGCCCAGGACAAGGCCTTCGCCAAGCTCCGCGGCATCACCCAGTTCTACATCGACGTCACCACTTCGGAGAACCGCCCGGAAGACGCCGACCTGCGCGGCGAGATCCGCGACGGCATGGAGCTTGAACTCCGTCGCGCGAACCTCACGCCCAAGTCCGTCGAAGGCCTGAGCCCGGAAGCCGCCACACCGCTGCTGCTGGTCGACGTGCGCTATGACCGCGGCCTCG
Source organism: Opitutales bacterium (assembly GCA_044350605.1). GTDB lineage: Bacteria > Verrucomicrobiota > Verrucomicrobiia > Opitutales > UBA953 > UBA953. Next base: position 5,494 of record JBILHF010000019.1, on the reverse strand, counting down.
GACGCTACACCGCCGACGTCACCCTCTCCGTGCGCGACAACGCGACGATCACGCGCAACAAGGAAGCCGTCCTCGCCCAGTCTTACAGCGAAAGCCGTCGCGCCCTCGGCACGTCGGACACCGCCCTCAACCGCGAAGTCAAGGCCCGCAGCCGCGAGCTCGTGCTGGAGATCATCGACGGCATGAAGCGTCTCAAGTAAGCGGCCCGCCTTGGAGCTGCTTAAGAAGATGCGGGGCGACGGGGCGGAACCGCCGCCGCGTTCCTCACTAAAAGAGACCTTGGCCGCAGCGCTAATCGCGATCACGGTCATCGGTGGGCTCACCTTGCTGACCTCGACTCTCGAGGTGGCGCTGCTGCTCGGGACGTTCGCCGCCAGCTCCCTGCTAGTCTTCGCCTATCCGGACGTGCCCTTCAGCCAGCCGAGGAATGTTCTCCTAGGTCATCTCATCGGCAGCGCCTGCGGGCTGACCGCCGCCCACTTCCTGCCCTTCTGGTGGGGTCCGGCCGTGGCCGTCGGCGCTACCATCACGCTGATGAAACTCACCCGCACGGTGCACCCGCCGGCGTGTTCCAATCCGCTGATCCTCTGCGCGCTCCCGCACGCGTCATGGACCTTCCTGCTCTTCCCTACCCTGACGGGCGCCGGCCTCATCATCCTGGTCGCCCTTTGCTATCACAACTTGCGCCGCGACGCCCGCTGGCCCAAGTATTGGTTCTGAACTTATGTCCTCCGTCGAAGCCCGCCTCGCCGAACTCGGCGTCACCCTGCCCACCCCTCCCGCCGCCGCGGGCGCCTACGTCCCTGCCGTCCGCACGGGCAACCTGCTCTACCTCGCCGGCACCCTGCCGATGAAGGACGGCAAGGTCGCTTCGCTCGGCAAGGTCGGCCGCGAGGTCGACCTCGTCCAGGCCGCCGACGCCGCCCGACTCTGCACGCTGAACGCCCTCGCCAACGCCAAGGCCGCCCTCGGCTCGCTCGACCGCGTCACCCGCGTCGTGATGGTCAACGGCTTCGTCAACGGCATCGACGGCTTCAGCGACAGCCCCAAGGTGCTCAACGGCGCCTCGGAATTCCTCCTGCTGGTCTTCGGCGACGCCGGCAAGCACGCCCGCGCCGCGGTCTCCGTCAACGGCCTGCCCCTCGGCGTCTCCGTCGAGGTCCAGCTGGTGCTCGAAGTCCGCGACTGAGCGCGCTCAGCCTTCGGCCAGGCTGACGCTGGTGAAGTCGATCTTGAACGACTTACCCTTCGGCGGCTTGCCGCAGTTGCCGATCTGGGCGCAGGCGCGCTTCACGAGTTCGGCCATGCGCGCGTCGCGCGGAGATCTGATCCAGCCGGAGAAAGAAACGAAGCCCGAGGCGTCGACGCTGACGGTGACTCCGCAGGTGCCGCCCGCGGTCACGGCTTCGCCTTCGGCGGCGATGATCTCGCGCCAAGCCTTGAGCAACTTGGCTTGGACTTCGCCAGCATAGGCCGAGAGCTCGGAGCCCGAACCGCCTTCGCCGCCGTTGTCGCCGGTGCCGTAATCCCGACCCTTCCTGACGGACACGCCGCCGATGCCGCCTGATTTGGTGGAAACGCCGGGTCGGCCGGACTTCCCGCCTTGGCTATTTTCAAATTCTTTCTGCGTCATGCGGGTCGACTTGGTACCGACACCGTTCTTCACGACCGCCTTCGTCGTAGGCTTGGCGTTCGACGTAGACTGCGCGGCCTGTTCGGCCTGGTCGCGTTCACGGAGGACCTTCGTGACGTTGAGCTTAGGGAGATTGACCGGAGCAATTCCTTTGTTGGTCCCGGTTTCGGCGCCTTTGGCGACGCCGGGGGCCTTGCCGATCTCACCTGGTCGCTTGCCCGGGATGCCTGCGAGGTCGATGAGCAGAGGGTCGACCGGTTCGACAACCTCGCCGTCCTGACGCGCGGCGAACCAGGAGAAACCGATGACCGCTCCGAGGAGACCAAGGTGGACCGCCACGGAACCGACCCAACCTTTGCCTCCGCTCGACATATTCAGCGCGTCTCGGTGTCGAGCGCCGCCTTCGTCAGGCCCTTGGCCTTGGCAAGGGAAAGCACGTCGATGATCTTCTGGTAGGACAGCGCGCCGTCGCCGCGGATGCGGACGATCGGCTGCTCCGCCTCGGGCAGGGCCGCGAGGGTGGCGAACTCGGCTTCGAGCTGGGCCGTCGTGACGGGCCGGGCGCCGAGGGAAAGCCCGCCGTTACGGTCGATGCTGACGATGCGATGCTGCGCCTTGGTGTCCGGCGCCTTGCCCGCGCCTTTGTCGGCCTTGGGCAGGTTGACCGCGGTCGTCTGCTCCAGCACCGGCGTCGCGATCATGAAGATGATCAGCAGCACGAAGCAGAGGTCGAGCATCGGCGTCACGTTCAGCTCATTGAGCACGTGCAGCCGGTTCGGCTTGGAGAAGGAGCGGGCCATCGGCGCTTACTGGGCGTCTTCCCAGCCGGGCAGAGCGGCGGGCGGCACCTCGGCGACCGGGGCGGCGGCCGTCGGCTGGGCCGCCTGGGCGGCGCGGCGCAGCTGTTCGCGTTCCTGCGCGGCTTCGAAGTTACGGCGGGCTTCGCCTTCGAGTTCGAGCTCGACGCGGTCGGCGAGCGAGCTCGCGAAGTTCTCGAGTTCGGTCGTCATGATCTTCACCTGCGTGAGCAGGTAATTGTAACCGAAGGTGGCGGGGATGGCGACGAGGAGGCCGAGCGTGGTCGTGACGAGCGCACCGCAGACGCCAGGCGCGAGCTGCGCGATGCTGGCCTTCTCGGTCAGCGCGCCGAAGGTGACCATCACGCCCCACACGGTGCCGAGCAGGCCGAGGAACGGACCACCGGAGACGAGCGAGCTGAGCAGCACCATCTTGTCCTCATACTTCACCATCGTGCGCGCGACGCCGCGCTGGACCGCGTTCTCGACGTGGCCCATGCACAACGTGACATCCGCCGGACGCACGAGGCGACCCTTGTGCCGTTGCACGGCGGAGACCGCTTCGGCGACGAGGAATTCGTAAGGCCCGAGATTGGAGCCGCGCGGGAAGTTGAGCGCCACGACGGCGGGCTCGTCGCGGAGGCGACGCTCGAAGGCGTGGTTGCGCCGACGGTGCTCATGGATGTCGGACCATTTCTGGATCATCGCGCCCCAGCCGATGAAGGAACAGATGAGGAGCACGACGGCGACAGCCATGCCGGCCGCGTCCATCTGCTTGAAATACCAGAGGGCGCCCTTTTCGGCCTCGGCCAGCACCAGCATGAAGACAGGAGAAAGCATCGGTTTCCTAGGCAATCCGCCGCGGGCAGGGCTTCAACCTGAAAAGGTTCGCCCGCACGCTTGAACCGGCGGCCGTTCTGCCGCATGGTGAGGGCTGCGTGATCCCTCGTCCGCCCACCTGCCAAGGCTGCGTCCAGAACGCCGTCGTCTACTTCACCCTCGTCGCCGGGGGGAAGGCGGAGACCTATGCCTGCTGCCAAGGCTGCCCGTCCCTCGTGTCGGACTCCATCCTGCCGTCCCTCGCCCTGGGCCTGAAGCTGACGGTTCCGACCCCCGTCGGCCGCGGCAAGTGCCCGGCCTGCGGCTTCCGCTGGTCGGACTACGAGCGTATCCATCGCCTCGGTTGCGCCACCTGCTACGAAGCCCACGCGCCTCAAGCCCTGGCGACCATCGCGCGCATCCAGCCGGGCTTGGAGCACCATGGCCGCCGCCCCCAGGATAGCCAAGCGGACCGCCTCGCCAAACTGGCCAAGGCCCGCGCCGACCTGCAGGCCGCCCTCCGGGTCGAGGATTTCGAGGCCGCGGCCGTCCTGCGGGACCAGATCGCCGAGCTCGAGAATGGCCCGACGGAGAGCCGCCCCTGACTTACCGGATGAAACCCACCGCCCTGCTGACCAACGACGACGGCATCAACGCCGCCTTCCTCCATGCCTTGGTGGCCGCCTGCATGGCCGAAGGCTTCCGGGTGATCGTGGCCGCCCCCTCAGGCGAGCGCAGCTGGATCGGCCGGGCCTTCAGCCGTCACCGCGAGGTCACTTTGGCCGAATACCCCGGCCTCGGCGAACAGGCCTGGTCCATCGACGGCACCCCCTCCGACTGCGTCAACATCGCCCTCGGCCACCTCCTGCCCGTCCGGCCCGACGTCGTCCTCTCCGGCATCAACATCGGCTTCAACGCCACCATGCCCCTCTGCCTGAGCTCCGGAACCCTCGCCGGCGCGACCGAAGGCACCGCTTGGGGCCTCCCGTCCGTAGCCTGTTCGCTCGACCTCGAGCAATCGCTCTTCGAACAGGTCCACCGTAACTCCGCGGTCTGCCCGCCGGCCCTCCGCCCGCACCTCGAGACCGCCTGCCGCCACGCCGCCCGCTTCGCCAAGAGCCTCGTCGGCCAGCCGGTGACCGGCCTGCACGTCCATAGCCTCAACTACCCGGCGACCGTCACCGACGGCACCGCGATGGAGCGCAGCACCCCGGCGCTGGTGCGCCACGGCTCCCTCTTCAAGCGTTCGGCACAGGGCTTCTCGTTCGCCTGGAATGACGGCGAGAACCTCACCACCGACAAACAATCAGACCTCGCCGTCTTGGAGCGAGGTCTGATCAGTCACACGGTCTTCGACTTCGGCGGCACCGCGCCGCTCTGAGCCGGCTCAGTGGCTGTGGCCGTGATCGTGGCCGTCGCCATGATCATGGTCGTGGTCATGGTGACCTTCGCCGGCGAAAAGCACCGGCAGGAGGAGCACCAGGCCGGCGATGAAGGCCGGGGCCCAGGCATTGCGCAGGCCATGGGCGGAGAGGAACGGATAGAAGGCGACGTAACCCGCGAGCGCCCAGGCGCCGAGGTGGTTGGGGAAGAGCCAAAGTCCCTTGAGGCCGCCGTCGTTGGCGCGGCGCTGGACGTAGACCGAGAGGAAGCCGGCGAAGAACACGGCGGAAAGGATCAGGAGGAAGACGGCGAAAGGAGCCCATCCTTCCACGGCGTGGTGGTGGATCTCATCAGCCTGCTTCTTGAAGTCGGCGGAGACGGCGGCCTCAGCCTGAGTCTTGGCGGCCGCGGCGTCGAAGACCTTGCCCTTGGCGGCGGTCTTGGCCTTGGCGACGGCCTTGTCGACCAGCGCAGCCTTGACGACGGCTTCCTCATGGTGGGCTTCCGACTCCGGAAGCGTGTGGCTCATGTAATGGTAGGCGCCGGCGGACACGCCGTAGAAGACGGCGCCCAGGATGACGGTGTTGATAGCCAGGCCGAGGCGGCCGAGGGGCTTGGTAAGGTCCAGCGAGAAGCTCATGGTGCGAAGCGGCAACCTAGGTCCGCCGCCCTGCCCTTCAATTCCAAACTTGGAAACCGTCCGCCGACCCGCCTGATTGGGGTCAGCCATGGCCCGCTCCCTCCCTGAAACCGTCCTTTTCGACCTCGACGGCACGCTGGTCGACAACTTCGAAGCCATCCATCGCTGCTACGATGACGTCATGGGCATGATGGGCCTGCCGGGTGTCACCTTGGAGCAGAT
>JBILHF010000144.1:0-3177 GCA_044350605.1 Opitutales bacterium | reverse complement strand
CGGGCGATGACGTCAGGCTCGAGGCCGATGATCTGTTCGCCGTCGAGGAAGGCTTCGCCCGACTGCACGGAGTAGTCGGGGTGGCCGGCGAGGACCTTGGAGAGCGTGCTCTTGCCGGTGCCGTTCGGCCCCATGATGGCGTGCACTTCGCCCTTCGGGACCGTGAGGGAGAAATCCTTCAGGATCGGGCGGTCGCCGATGGAGGCGTTGAGGTTCTTGATGACGAGCGAGTCAGGCATGGCGGGAGATTAGTTGGAAGCGGAGTCCTTGGCCTGGGCGCGGCCGTGGAAGCTGATTTCGATGACTTCGGAGTCGAAGCCAGGCGGGAGGATCGAGCGGAGGCTCTTCAGGACTTCGGGCGGAAGCTCGATGTCGTGGACGCGGCCGGTGGCCTTGTCGCGGAAGTGCGCGTGCGGGGCCAGGTTGGGGCAGTAGCGGGTGGATTCGCGCTCGTGGTTGACCTGACGGACCAGGCCGCAGCCGACGAAGGTCTCGAGGCAGTTATAGACCGTGGCGAGGGAGAGGCCCGGCATGACCTCGCGGGCCCGATGGAAGACCTCGTCGACCGTCGGGTGGTCGCGCTGGGCGAGGAGGACCGTGAAGACGGCTTCGCGCTGGGGGGTGACCTTCTGGCCGCTCTTTCCGAGGGCTTCTTGGAGATGTTCCCGATCGTGTTCAGTGAGATTTTGAATCATTCTAACTCCCTACACAGTTAGAATGAGTCTAATCCGCAAGAAGAAAGGGCTGGAAAGTAGGGCTAGGGCTAGGGCTGGGGGAGGGGTAGGGCTTAAAGGAGGAACTTAGGGCCAAGCCGGCGGTCTTGGGGGTATCCCCATGCGCCTCCTCCCCTTCGCTGGTCTGTTTTTGGTAACCCTGCTCCCCGGGCAGGTCATTGAACTCGGGGGTCGGCTTGAGCCCTTTTTCGATCGGGCCCTCATCGCGGAGTCCAAAGGGGCTGATCTGCGCCTTCATGAACCAAGGGACGAGGGCGTCGTCATGAAGTTCGATCGCCGTTGGGAAGGCGCCTTTTCGGCTTACTGCACAATCCTCCGCGACGGCGACCGTCTGCATCTTTATTATCGCGGCAAGAAAGCGGGCGGCCCTGACGGTACGGGTGAGGTTACCTGCCATGCGGAAAGTCGCGACGGACTGAGCTGGACGAAACCTGCGGCGAATCTGCCGGGAGCCCCTGTAGGCAGCAATGTGATCCTCGATGAGGCTGGGGTCACCCATAACTTCAGTCCGTTCATCGACGCCCGTCCGGGCGTGCCGGCGGATGAGCGATTCAAGGCGCTGGGCGGTACGGACGCCTCAGGACTATTCGCCTTTGCTTCGGCAGACGGTCTGCGCTGGCGGAGATTGCAGGCGGCTCCGGTGCTCACGAAGGGCGCCTTTGATTCGCAGAACGTCGCGTTCTGGTCTGAGAAAGAGGGCTGTTATGTGGCGTATTTCCGTATTTATAAGGGCGGGGCCCCGAATGGGGGCTGGAATCCCTCCGGCCTGCGCACGGTCTCCCGGGCGACTTCGCCCGACTTGCTGCATTGGAGCGAGCCAAAGGCGATGGCCTTCACGCCCGCGCAGGAGCACCATTTCTACACTTCGCAGGCGCAGCCTTACTTCCGCGCTCCGCACTTGCTCATCTCCACCGCGGCCCGCTGGGTGCCCGGTCGTCGCCCCCTTTTGGATGACGAGGCTACGGCCCTGAAGGTCGACCCGGCTTATTACAAGTCCTCCAAAGACGCCTCTGACTGCGTCTTCATGACTTCACGCGACGGCGTGACGCTCGAACAGAATTTCCGCGAGGCGCTGATCCGGCCTGGCCTTGACCTTGGCCAGTGGGTCTCACGTACGGGGTATCCGGTCTTGAATCTCGTGCAGACCGGGCCGGCTGAGATGTCCCTTTATACGAATCAGGATTACGCCCAGCCGACGTCCCACCTCCGCCGCTATTCCTGGCGACTGGACGGCATCGCCTCGATGTCCGCGGCTTACACCGGGGGTGAGTTCACCACGAAGCCGCTCCGTTTCACCGGACGCGCTTTGCGGCTTAACCTCGCCACTTCGGCCGCCGGTTCAGTGCGCGTCGAAATCCAGGATGCGGATGGCAAGCCTCTGCCGGGGCGTACGCTGGCCGACTCGCAAGACTTTGCGGGCAATCGACTGGAGCATGACTTCCGCTGGAAGAAAGGCGCGGATCTTTCCGACCTTGCCGGCCGCGTGATCCGTCTGCGTTTCGTGCTGAAGGACGCGGACGTCTACTCGCTGAGGTTCGTCGGGACTAATTAAGTCCGCGCGATTCTTCGTCTCCGCCTTGTTCGTCGAGCTTACGCTGGGCGTCCAGGCGGGAGAGTTCGTCGGCCACGGCCTTGATGCGCTGATCCTGGGAAAGGCATTCGAGCAAGGCCCGGCGCGTTTCGGCCTCGGCGACGAGGTGGCCGGCGGCGGCATCGGCCAGGGCTCCGGGCTGGTTCGCCAGGCTGCGCAGGCGCTGCATGAGCGGGGCGGCTTCTTCGCCGAGTTCGGCGACGATGTTCTCGGCGAAGGCGAGGACGCGCGCGATGTCCCGCGTGCAGCCGGCGAGGTCCGTGGAGGCTTCGTCGACGACCGGCGCGATCTCGAGCTGAGGATACGGAGTCTTGCGCTTCACCTTGATCACGCGCGCGCGGCGCAGGCCTTCGAGGACGATATGCGAGGTTCCGTCCTCGAGTTCGACGTGTCCGACGATGCGGCCCACGCACGTGAACGGGCAGGGCGGTTCATCGTTGTCCGGCGAAAGGCTGTCTTCGTCCAATTGCGAGATCGCGAACATGCGGCTGCCGGCGAGGGTCTCCTTCAGCATCTTGCGGTAGCGCGGCTCGAAGATGCGCAACGGCATGAGCTGCTGCGGGAGGAAGACGCAGTTGCCCAAGGTCATGACGGGGACGACGACGGTGGGAACCATGCACGCACCTAAACCCTAACTGCCCGGAAACGCAAACTGCGGGTGCGCTCAATAGAGTATGGAGTATTGAGTATGGAGTATCGGGGGAGTGCTATCCCCATACTCGATACTCGGAACTCGATACTCTGTGGCCACGGCTTCCGCCGTGGTCACTGCCACTGATCCAGGAAGAGCTTCTTCGGGTCCGGGCTGTCGGACTCCGCGAAGTAGACTCCCATGCGCAGCGAGGGCAGGAA
>JBILHF010000130.1:0-3624 GCA_044350605.1 Opitutales bacterium | reverse complement strand
TCCCAGGAAGCCGGCAGACGATCGGCGCGGAAGCGCGCGAGGTAAGGCAGATGCGTCCAGCCAGGGCCCGCGGCGGACCAGTCGGCGGCCGTGACCTCGGCGACGATGACGGGCGCGTCACTCATCGGCGAAGTTCAGCTTGTAGCCGGAGAAATCCGGCCCCGAGAGGATCTCGCCGGCGCGTTCGGCCGTGATCCCGTAGACATGCAGCTCCTGACGCGAGCCCTTCGAGACGACCGTCAGACGGAGGCCGCCGCCGAGCTTCATGATCTTGATCGAAAGCGTGCTCGCGCGGACGCGGGCGCTGATCACGCCGCGGGAGACGCGACCATGACGCTCCAGGGCTTCGGCCACGGGGCGGGCGGCGTCGGTCAGCGACGTGTGCGTGCCCGCCCTGCCCCGCCCCTTGGCCATGCTCAGGCGATCTCCCAGTTATAGGGATGGGCGGACAGGAACTCGCAGCCCTGCTTCGTGACCACCACGCAGTCTTCGAAGCGGCAGCCGCCGATGCCCGGATAGTAGAGACCCGGCTCGACCGTGACCGCGTGGCCCGCGACGAGCGGGAGCGGATTGCGCGTGGAGAGCGCCGGGTCTTCGTGGATGTCATAGCCCAGGCCGTGGCCCGTGCCGTGGAAGAAGCCGACATAGACGCCCTTCTTCAGGCCGGTCTCGAAGCCGAGGGACTTGAAGTATTCCTGCACCACCGTGTGGACCTTGGCGCCGGTCACGCCGGCGCGGATCGCCTTGATCGCCCGACGCTGGGCTTCGAGCACCGCGTGCACCATCTTGCGCTGCTTCGCGCTGGCCTTCCCCTTCAGGTAGGTGCGGGTCATGTCGCCGTAGTGGTGCGAAGCAATGTGGCGGGGGTAGATGTCGCAGACGATCAGCTCGTTGGCGCGGACGGGGCCGGAGCCGGAGCAATGGCAGTCCACCGCCTGGTCGCCGGGAGCGATGATCAGACCGATGTCGCAGAGCGCGCCCTTGCGGAGGATCGCGACCTGCGCCTCCTCCTTGAGGATCTCCGCCGTGAGGGTCTTCCCCTTCCACTGCAGCACGCCTTTCTTGTCAGCCCGGGACTCCGCGAGCACCTGCTCGACGGCCTTGAAGCCGGCGACGGCCGCGGCGTTGCCCGCGCGGATGCCGGCGAGTTCGGCCTTCGACTTCACCTGACGTTCCGGGAAAAGCTCGGGCGCGCCGCGTTCGTTCTGCTGGGCGCCGACCGCGTGGAGCTCGAGGCCGAGCTCGCGGAGGCGTTGGAAGAGGCCCACCGGAAAGTCGGCCGGCACGCGGAAGCGCTGGACGCCGCGCTCGAGGGCGGCGAAGACGATCGCGTCGGCCACGCCCGCCTTCGGGTTGGTCTTGCGGAGGTCGGCGATGATCGCCGTGAGATTGAGCACCTCGTCGAAGGCGGATTCGTCCTGCGCGCGGCCGACTTCCATGCCCGGGAGCAGGCCGATGCGGCGGCGACCGACCGAGAAGGCCGGGAACGGGTCAGAGGCGTGGAAGCCGCCGAACCAGCGGAGGTCGGCGTTCTTGGAAGGAGTCGCCATCATCAGGACGTCGCGGACGGCGGAAGCGGAGGAACGAGCCATGGGCGCAGGATGACGGAAGTCGGCTCCCCGTGAAGCGCAAACGGCATCGCGCGACGGCCGCTCCGGTCTCCAGCTTGACGGATTGGATGGGCCCGGCAGGGTCCCGATGCCCATCGCGGCGACACCTGCTCGGGCCAGGTTACCCGCTCCAAGGCGGACGGCCGAGGCTTGACCCCGGCGGTCCGCCTTGGAATAGTGGGCGTCCTTGGCCACGCGGGTATCGTTCAGTGGTAGGACACCACTCTTCCAAAGTGGATACACCAGTTCGAATCTGGTTACCCGCACCAAGGAAAACGCCGCTCAGTTCCGCCAAGGCAGCTGACCCGCGGGCGTGACCTCGAGGAATTCCTTCCAGGCCTCGACTTCGTCCGCCGAAAGCGACGACGCCACGACCAGACGCCACTTCGGCTTGGCCGGAGCGCGGCGCAGGGTCATGCCGGCCTGCTCGGGCAGGCGGTTGGCCTTACGCGAATTACAACGTACGCAGGCGGTCACGATATTCTCCCAGTTGGTCTTCCCGCCGACGTCGCGCGGGACGACGTGGTCGAGGTTGAGCTCCTCGTCACGGAAGGTCCGGCCGCAATACTGGCAGGTGTTGGCGTCGCGCAGGTAGACGTTGCGACGGGAGAAGCGGATCTCGCGGCGCGGGACGCGGTCGTATTCGCCGAGCAGGAGGACGCGCGGGACGCGCAGGACGATGCAAGGTGAGCGGACGGATTCGGCCGCGGGCGGCGGGGCCTCCACCGAGAACTTCAGCCACTCCGCAGAGCTGAGGACGCGGTGTCCGGCGACGGGGTCGGAATAGATGGCCGAGGCACGACCGCGGAAGAGCAGGCTCATCGCGCGGAGCACGCCGACGATGTTCACCGGCTGCCAGAGACGGTTGAGGACGAGGACGCGTTGTTCGAGGCGCGGAGGCACTGCGCCCTCAAGATGACCCGTCGTGACGAAGGGTCAACCTCCGCGCATCATCGGCCCTTCGCCGCCGGCACCGGCTTAGGCACGGGCGGGGACGTGAAGGTGTCAGGCAAGCCCACGATCATCGCTCCGGTCACGTTGGCCGGGAGCGGGAACGGGATGCCGTCGATCTGGACGCGCAGACTCTCGACCGCCGAGGAACGTAGTTCGCTCGGCCCTTTCACGTTGATGACCACCGGCTTGTCGCGGGGCGACAGCACGCCGCGCCCCGGGACTTCACCCGTGTTCTGTTCGATGACCTGGTATTGGACGCCGGCCTTGGTGGACCGCAGCGTGATCTGATGGGGACGGCTCGTCGGCGCGACTGGCTTGACGACCGCGGGAGCCGAAGGCTCTGGTCGCCGGGCCGGCGACGGCGAGCTTAGGAAAAAAACAGGGCGATCAGGATCGCGATGCCCGCGATGCCCATGATGCCGTAGATCAGCATGTCGCGGCTGATCGTGAGCGACGCGCCGCCGGTCTCGGGCTCGAAGGCCGCGTCCTCCTCGGCGCCGGCTTCGAGCGGACGGCGGGAAGCCTTGGCGGAATGGTGCGTGTTGAAATCAGCGCCGGCCTTCTCGTCGTCGAGGCGGAGATACTTCGCGTAGACCTTCACGAAACCGCGCTTGTAGACGTCGGCGAGCGGAATGGACTCGAACTGGTTGGCCTCCATCGACTGGAGGTAGTCGGTGCGGATCTTGGTGAACTCCGCGGCTTCGCGGAGGGTCACGCCCAGTCGCTGACGGGCTTCTTGGAGGCGTTCGCCGAGGGTTTGCATGGCCCGACTTTCGCCCGCGGGCGGGAAATAGGCAAGCCTCTCGTGGCCGACCGGCTCAGGCGAGGAGGGCCCAGAGCCGGAGCCAAGGCGTGGCGACCAGCCCGATCGCCGTATGCATGAACTCCCGGAAGAACGGCAGGTTCACCGCGACAAGCAGGATGATGAAGCCCCAGCGGGCAAGCATCAGGAAGGTCTCCTCGGAGTAGAGCCCCAACCGGACGGCGACGCGCGAGCCGTCGAGCGGCGGGATGGGGATGAGGTTGAAGACCACCAGGCCGGCGTTGAGGAAGATCCCCA
>JBILHF010000071.1:0-7160 GCA_044350605.1 Opitutales bacterium | reverse complement strand
GAGGAAAATCATGATCGCGGGGAGGGCGATGGTGCCGATGGGGTCCGCATGGGCGAAGGGATTGAGCGTCACGCGGCCCTGGAGGCGCGGGAGCGGATCGCCCCGGAGGTCCGCCATCCAGGCATGGCCGAACTCATGGAGCCCGATCGAGATGATCAGGAGGATGAGCTGGAGGGCGCCCCAGCGGAAGTGCTCGAGGTCCATCTCAGTGGGTTCCGCAGGGCTGACCGCAATCGGCGCAGGTGGTATCGATGATCGGCATGGCGGACGTCGATGAGCAAACGCCGGGGCGGAAGTTAGCCAATCCGAAAGCACCGCCGCACTCGCTCCTTGAGCAATCCCTGCGGGCGGATAGACCTGCAGCCATGTCGTACGCCGCCCGCACCCGACTCGCCCAACAGAGGGGCCTCAGCCTGAAAGCGGCGCGCACGCTGGCCCGGCTCGCCACCCCGCAGGCCATCCAGGACTTCCTCGTCGATTTCCCGCAGAACTTCGAACCCGAGGGCGATACCGCCCGGTCGGTGGAGCAGACCCTGAAGCATCGCCGCGCCCATTGCATCGAGGGCGCCATGGTGGCGGCCTTCGCGCTCTGGTTGCAGGGCCACCCTCCCCTGCTCCTGGACTTCAGCGCGCATCAGGACATGGACCACGTCATCGCGCCCTTCCGCGTGAACGGCAAGTGGGGCGCCATCTCCAAGACTAACTACGTCTGCCTGCGCTGGCGCGACCCGGTGTACCGCAGCGTACGCGAGCTCGCGATGTCCTACTTCCACGAATACGCCAAGGGCCCGCGTAAGACCCTGCGGAGCTATTCCAAGCCGTATGACCTCAGCCGCCTGCCGGCCGAGAAGTGGGTCAACAATCCGAAGGACTGCTGGGAGATCGCCGACCTCATCACCGCCGCGCCGCATTACGAGATCGTCACCGCGGCCGAGGCCAAGCGCCTGCGGCACCGCGACGACGTCGAAGTGCGCTCCGATAAGGTGACCGTATTCCCGATCCCGAAGTGGAAGCGTCAACGGCTCTGAGCCTCAGCGCCGGCCGTCATACCAGATCTCGCAGTTCTCCGGCCGTTTCGCCGCGCGACCCGCGGTGAACAGCATGCGGAAGAAGAAGCGGCCACCCTCCGTGAGCGTGTAGAGCTTCAGCTTGCGCGCAGACGTCCGCAGCGGGTGGCCGGCGAGAATGACGAAGCGCCGGCCGGAGCGGCGGGCCAGGGACTTCAATCGGCGGCTGAGGAAGACCTCTTCGCCCGCGTAGTATTCCGTCCCGAAACCGCCCACGGTGCGGAAGGCTTCCGCCTCGACCCAGACGCACGAGCCCGCGGCCCAGCCCGCGAGGCGGCTCCAGAGATTCCAGAGCCCGCAGACGAAGCGGGCGTAGCGCGGCGTGCCTGGCTCGAGTTCGACCGTGCTCCCGCCGCCGAGCACGCGGCCTTCGGCGATACGGGTCGCGATGGACGCGAAGAGCTCCGCCGAGGGCGTGGAGTCCGCGTCGATGAAGACGAGCCAGTCGCCGTTCGCGGCACGCGCCCCGGCATCGCGGGCCCGGCCGATCTGGTTGACCGGTTCGAAGACCACCGTCGCGCCCGCCGCGCGGGCGACCGCGGCCGTAGCGTCGGTCGAGTTATTATCGCAGACCACGCACTCCCATGCCCAGCCGCGGGCCGTGAACGCCGACGCGGCGTCCCTCACCGCCGCGAGAGCGGCCGGAAGGAGTTTCTCTTCGTTGAAAGCCGGCAGGACGACGGAGACGCGCATCACCGGCGGGCTCGTCAGCTGACGTGCTCGAAGGCGCAGGCCGCGGCGCCGACCACGCCGACATTGCCGCCGAGGCCGGCGGGGACGATGGAGCAGACCGCCGAAAGGCGCGGGAAGGCGTAATTGTTGGCGCTCTTGCGCATCGGGACGAAGAGCGCGTCGCCGGCCGCGGTGACGCCGCCGCCGACCACGATCACGTCGGGGTTGAAAGTGTTGATCACCGCGCCGAGGCCACGGCCGAGGTAGTTGATCGACTCCGCCCAGATCTCGTTGGCGAGCGCGTCCCCTTCGGCCATCGCCTGGAAGAGGTGGTGCGTCGTGACCTGGTCGATGCTGCCGGCGAACTTGACGATGCTCGACGGACGGCCGGCCGCGAGGGCTTCGCGGGTACGGCGCGCGATGGCCGTGCCGGAGGCGTAGACTTCCCAGCAGCCCGGATTGCCGCAACCGCAGCGGGGGCCGTCCATCGTAAGCGGGATGTGGCCGAGTTCGGCCGCGTTACCGTTGGAGCCGCGCATCAGACGGCCGTCGATGACCGCGCCGCCGCCGATGCCGGTGGAGACCGTGATGTAGACGACGTTCTTCTTGCCCTTGCCGGCGCCGAAGCGGTATTCGCCGAGCGCGGCCGCGTTGCAGTCGTTGTCGATGCGGGCGGGCAGTCCGCCGAAGGAGTTGCTCAGGAAGTCGGTGATCGAGAAACCGGTCCAGCCGGGGAGATTCGGGGAGCCGTCGACGCAGCCGCGGGCGATGTCGAGGGGGCCGGGCGAAGCCACGCCGATGGCGACGAAGTCGACCGGCTTGAGCTTCAGTTCGGCGAGGAGCTGATGGGCGGCTTCGGCGACGCGTTCGCAGGCCTGCTGCGGACCTTTCTCGGCGAACGTCTCGACGCGGCCGGAACCGAGCACGGTGCCGTCCTGGTTGACGACGCCGAAAGCGAACTTCGTGCCGCCGAGATCAAAGGCCAATACTTTGCGCATGTGGGAAGGAATGGGTCAGTCGCGCGCCGGCCGGGCGAAGTCATCCTGCAGGCGGACGATGTCGGTCAGGTCGGGCGTGGAGACCTCCAGCAAGACGCTGTCTTCGAGGGCTTCGAAGCGGTGGATCGTGCGGGCCGGGATATGGACGGACTGTCCGGGCAACCAGAGGCTCTGGACGGCGGAAGTGGCGAGCGTGGCCGAAGGCGTCTCGCCCGGAGCGATCGGCCGGAGCGTCAGGAGCACCTTGCCGGAAAGAAGATGCAACGTCTCCGTCTTACGTTCGTGGTATTGGAGGCTGAGGCGGCGCCCCTTCTTCACTTCGAGCACCTTGCCGGCATAGGCGGCCTGGTCGGCATACCAGATCTCACGCCCCCACGGCTTCTCCACGATCTTCGGGGTGTGCGTGGGCTCGGCCATGGCTCTGGTCTGTCGAAAAACACCCCGTTAGCCAAGCAAATCCCCGAAGAAGTCCGGCTGATCCATCGCGCCGACCAAGGGACGGACGAGGTGCTCGGCGTCGACCGCGACGCGGTTGACGTCGGGCGTGACGCGATGAAGCGAAAGCGTGCGATCGGGAGCGGTGACCGCGAGGGCGGCGAAATCGTCCGGCGTCATCGCCCGCTCGGAAAGCCAGGCCTGGCGGGCGGCGCCGGTGAGCACGACCGGCATGCGCGAGTGGACCTCGCCCGCTTCGCGGTTCGGCGCGACCGTGACGAGGCAGAGCGTGCGGCGCGACGTGCCGTCCGCGGCGAGGTGGAGCGACCAGAGACCGCCGACCGCGAGCGGGCCGCCGTCCGTCGCGCGGAAATAATACGGCACCTTCAGCTTACCTTCGGTCTTCCATTCGTAGTAGCCGTCGAGCGGAACGACGCAGCGGCGCAGGCGGGCGGCGTCGCGGAAGGTCGGTCGGTCGAAGATTCCTTCGACACGGGCGTTGGCGTGACCGGCCGGCTCGTCGGCCGGCGCCCAGGCGGGGACGAAGCCCCACGGCAGCGCCTCGGTGCGGAGCACGCCCTGCTCGCGACGGACGCTGAGGAGCGGCGTGCCGGGCGAGATGTTATAGCGGGGCGCGACGTCGGCCGACGGGGCGCCCAGGCTTTTCACGATTTCGGCCCAGCGAGAAAACTGGGTGACGCGTCCGCACATATCCGGGATTTACCAGTGAGGCGGACGTTCGTCGGCGGGCGGAGCCTGGTCACCGGCGTCGGCGGACTGGGTCAGCTTCGCCTCGGCCCGGACGAGTCGGTCGGCCAGCTTCGAGACCTCGCGCGAGAGTTCGAGGATGATGCGGTCCTGCTGTTCGACATGGCGTTGCAAGAAAGTGAGGCGTTCCTCGAGGGCGCGCTGGTGATCATCCATGTCGGCAAGATGGAGGCGGACCTCGGCAGGGCAAGACGCTATGATGATTCCGACAGTTGGCGGGCGGAGTCTAGGTTTGGGGGTTGAACCACTAGGACAAAACTAGTGCAATACACCTATGTCCGAACCCCAGGACAAACCCCCCGTGGAAACCGGAGCGGAGCCCTTGGCCCGTCCCCGTCGCACCCTTTGGCAACGCCTCGGGGGCGAGGGCCTCGCCCTGTCCGTGCTCGTGCACATCGTCCTGGTGCTGATCGCGATCGTCTGGGTCGTCTCGACCGTGACCGACGGGGCCGGCAAGAAGGACCCGAACGCTTTCGCCACCGGCGCAGGCGGAGGGGCGGGCGGCCCCAAGGCCAAGGAGTTCAAGACCAAGCTCCAGCCTAAGAACATCAAGTCGCTGGCCAAGACGAACACCCGCATCACCAGCAAGAACACGAATTCTGCGGTGGCCATAAGCAGCCTCCCGAGCATGTCCAATCCGCTGCTCAGCGCCGGCGCGATCGGCGGCGGTGCTTCGAAAGGTTTCGGCGGCGGCTCCGGCGGCGGTATCGGCGCCGGCAAGGGCACCGGCGTTGGCGGCGGACGGAACTTCGTGTCGCTCTTCGGGATGAAAGGCGGGCCGAATGCGAACGCCGGCGGCCTGATCGGTACGCTCTACGACCTCAAGCAGACCGCCGATCGCAAGCCCACCTCGGCCGCGCCCGCGAACACCGGCATCGCGCCCTACCGGACGTCGGTGCGCGAATTCCTGGAAAGCGGTTGGAGCGCGGGGCGCCTGCAGAGGTTCTTCAAGTCCCCGGACAAACTCGTCTCCGGCCAGCTTTTCATCACCGGACGCTCAGCGGACGACGCGCCCAAGGCCTTCGAGGTCGAGAAGCTGATGAAGCCCTCTCGCTGGGTGGTGCACTACCGATGCTACGTGGAGATGCCCAGTTCGATGCCCTTCCGTTTCGTCGGCTCGGGCGACGACTTCCTCATCGTGCGCTGGAACCGGAAGATCGCCCTCGACGACGGCTATGAGACGTACCTCGCCGGCGGCGGCAACTACAAGGACTTCGGCGTCAAGGTCACCCAGGAATACAAGGTCGACCGGCGTCCCGGCGGCCTGCATCGACTCAAGGCCGGGCCCTGGATCCAAGTGACTAAGGGAACCAAAGTGCCGGTCGAAGTGCTCATCGGCGAGACTCCGGGCGGCGTCTTCGACTGCTACCTCGCGATTGAGGTCGCGAAGTCCTCGACCAAGGTGAACGGGCAATACGAAGGGGAAGGGACGCTGAAGCTCTTCCGTTGCAGCGCGGATCCGCTACCCGCCGGGGTCGGCCGAGACAAGCGCGGCCTCAACATCGACATGGATGCGAAGGGGTGGATCTTCAAGGTGACGCCCGATTCCAACACGTTCCTGCGCTAGCGCTGGCCGGCGAAGTAGAACTTCGCGGCGTTGCCGCCGAAGAGTCCGGCACGCTCGGCCTCGGTCAGTCCGCGGGCGTAGTCGTCGACCAGGCGGAAGGCCTGCTCGTAGCTGCCGGCGAAGAGGCAGACCGGCCAGTCGGACCCATACATCAGGCGCGACGGGCCAAAGGCTTCGAAGACCGTGTCGAGATAAGGGCGGAACTGCTCGGCCTTCCATTGCTTATGGTCAGCTTCGGTAAGCATGCCGGAGACCTTGCAATGGACGTTCGGCAACTTGGCCAGACGGCGGAGCTGCGACTTCCAAGGCTCGATCGTGCCGTCCTTGATCTGCGGCTTGGCGATATGATCGAGGACGAAGGGCTGGTCCGGGAAATTCGCGGCCAGCCGGATCGCGGCCTCGAGCTGCTTCGGGTAGATCAGGATATCATACGTCAGGCCGTGCGCGTGCAGCTTCGAGATCCCGCGCTGGAAATCCTTGCCGAGCATGAAGTCGACATCGGGCTCTTCCTGGACGACGTGACGGACGCCGACGAACTTCGGATGCGAGGCGAGGCGAGCGAGGTCGGCCTCGACGCGGTCGGAACGGAGGTCGACCCAACCGACGACCCCTTTCACGTTGGCGTGCTTATCCGCGAGCCCAAGCAACCAGTCGGATTCGCCGACGACCTGGCGGGCCTGCACGGCGATGGAGCCTTCGAAACCGAGCGGCTTCTGCAGGGCGGCGAGGTCCTCGGGCAGCCAGCTACGGTGCAGCGGTGAGCCCGGCGGAATCCACGGGTATTGCGCCGCGTCGTACGACCAGAAATGCTGGTGGGCGTCGAGGCGCATGACGTCAGACCACGTCGACGATCGCCTTGATCACGCCGGACTCCGGCTTGAGCCAGGTCGGGAAGGTCGCGATCAGATCGTCGAACTTCGCGTGGTGCGTGATCCAAGGCTTCGTGTCGATCACGCCGTCTTCGATCAGCTGGATGATGCGGGCGAAGTCCTTCGAGTGGGCGTTGCGGCTGGCCATGATGGTCAGCTCGCGGCGGTGCAGGTGCGGCGCGTGCGGGAAGGTGAGGTCCTGCTGCGTGATGCCCACGTAGACCACGCGGGCCGCGTAGGCCGCGTAAGCGAAGCAGGCGACCATCGACTTGTTGCTGCCCGTGGCGTCGATGACCACGTCGGCCAGCTGGCCGTCGGTCAGGGCCGCGAGCGCGGCGACTTCGGAGCCGTCGCCCTTGGCCTGGATGACGCCGTCGACCTTCATCACGTCCGTGCAGAACTTCAGACGGTCGGCATTCATGTCCATCACCACGCACTTCGCGCCGGAGACCTTGACGAACTCCACGGCCGAAAGGCCGATGGGGCCGGCGCCGATGACGAGGACCGTCTCGCCGGCCTTGGGGGCGGCGCGGTCGACGGCGTGGCAGCCGATGGCGAGCGTCTCGACGAGCGCGAGCTGGTCGTAGGAAAGCTTCGCGGAGAGGTGGAGCTTGCGGGCCGGCAGGAGGAACTTCTCGGCCATGCCGCCGTCGCACATCACGCCGAGCGTCTTATGGTTCTCGCAGCAGTTGGTGAAACCACGGCGGCAGCTGTAGCAGGTCTGACAGTTGATGTAGGGCTCGACCGAGCAGCGGTCTCCCGGCTTCACGTTCGTCACGCCCGG
>JBILHF010000018.1:0-30219 GCA_044350605.1 Opitutales bacterium | reverse complement strand
ATCCGCCGGAAGCTCTGCGACGAGTGCTGAAAACCGGCCGCCCCTTGCGCCCGCGCCACCCCCGGGCATAACACGGGGTAACTCCCCATCACCGATTGGGAATTATTTACGTTTGCGCCCCACCCCTTGACAGCCACCCCTTGACACCCGTGGCCCGTATTTCCCGCAGATCGATCGATGAGCTCCGTCAACGGGCTGATATCGTCGCGCTCGCCGGCGACTACACCCAGATGAAGCAGCGCGGGCGCGACTGGTGGGGCCTCAGCCCCTTCAAGTCCGAGAAGAGCCCCTCCTTCAAGGTCAACCCGGAGACCGGTCTCTGGTATTGCTTCTCCACCCAGCAAGGCGGCGACGCCTTCAAGCTCGTCATGAACCGCGAAGGCCTCGACTTCCCGGAATCCGTCGAACGCGTCGCCAACCGCTTCGGCTTCAAGCTCGACTACGAGAGCGGCGGCGATGGCAAGAACGAGAAGTCCTTCCGCGGCCAGCTCCTCGAGATCCACGAGCTCGTCACCGACTACTGGCGCCGCTGCTTCCTGGAGGACCCGGTGCACGGCGAATGGATCCGCGACTACTGGTCGCGCCAACGTAAGTTTTCTCCCGAGGTCGCCGACGACTTCGGCATCGGCTTCGCCCCGGTCGACGATTCGAAACTCATCCCCGGGCTGCTGGCCAAGGGTTACGCGAAGGACGCGCTCGCCCAGACCGGCCTGTTCTTCGGCGTGGACCGCGTGCCCGATCCGCTCCGTTGGCGCTGTCGCTTCCGCGGCCGTCTGATCATCCCGATCCGCGACATCCAGGGCCGCGTCATCGCCTTCACCGCGCGTCAGCTCGACATCACACCGCAGGACGACCCGTCCCGCGAGGCGAAATACGTCAACTCGCCCGAGACCGAGCTGTTCAAGAAGTCGCGCACGGTCTTCAACCTCGACCGCGCCCGCATGACCCGCAAGGACGCGGATCCGTTCGTGCTCGTCGAAGGCCAGCTGGACGCCATCCGCTGCCACTCGGCCGGCATCCCCGGCGCGATTGCCGCCCAAGGCACCGCGGTCACCGAAGAACACCTCCAGCAACTCCGTCGCTTCAGCCAACGTCTGCTGGTCTTCCTGGACTCCGACGCCGCCGGCCAGAAGGCCGCGCTGCGCCTGCTGCCCATCGGCCTCCGCGAAGGCCTCGACATCCGCTTCCTGTCGCTCCCTGGCGGCAAGGATCCCGACGAATACTTCTCGACGCAATCCGCCGAGGGCTGGGCCGGCCTCGTCGCCGGCGCCCGTAGCGCGATGCAGTTCTGCGTGCAGTCCCTCGTCCCCGAAGGCTCCGTCAACCTGCCCCTCACCAGCCGCCTCAGCCTCCTGGAGTCCCTCTTCCCCATCGTCGAGCAGGCCGGCGCCGAGGAGATCGTCCGCGAAGCCCTCAACGAAGCCGCCCGCCACGCCGGCATCGGTATCCGCGAGATGCACATGGCCTACGAGCGCCACCGCGCCCAATCCCAGTCCCAGCGTCCCGCGGCCCAGCTCGGCGCCCCGGACGAAGCGCCCGCCCCGGTTGTCAAGGGGGGGGGCTTGACAACGCCGGAGGAGGATCTGATACTGTTCCTTCTGCGGCATGACGCCTACTTCGTTCCCATCGCCCAGTCGCTCCCGCTCGAGTGGATCGACCAGTCCGGTCGGGGCGGCCAACTCCTGATGGCCCTGCTCAACGAGGCCGCCCACGGCCATTTCGCCGGACTCCGCGAGGCGGTCAACGCGCTCGACGACGAACTTCGCACCGAAGCCGCCCGCCTTTCCGCCGAAAGCTACGCCGGCCGCGACGATGAGAAGGACATCCTGCCTCGTGCCAACACGATCCTGAAGTCCTTCCACGGCCGCCACGTCCAAGCCCTGATGCGCAGCCTCGACGCCCGGATCGCCTCTACTCCCCGCGACGACGTCGTCGCCCTCAACCGGCTCCAGTCCGAAAAGATCGCCCTGCGCAAATCGCACGCGACCCCGCCGACGCTCAGCGCCGCCTGATTTTCCCAAGATGCCCGACAAGAAGAACAAGAAGACCACCGACAAGCCGGCCAAAGCCTCCAAGCAGGCCAAGCCCGTCGTCAAAGCCGCCGCCAAGGCTCCGGCTAAGCCGCCCGTGAAGGCGGTCGCCGCGAAAGCCGCCGCCCCGAAGGCCGCGCCGGTCAAACCCGTGCCGGTCAAGGCCCCGGCCGCGAAGGTCGTCGCCAAGGTCGCCCCGAAGGCGATCGTGCCTAAGCCCGTGACGACCCCTAAGCCGATCACGCCGGCGATCGGACCGGCCATCAATCAGAAGGTCCAGCTGCTCGTCAGCCTTTCCAAGAAGAACGGCTTCGTGACCGTCCAGAACATCAATGAAGTCATCCCCGACAGCGCCACCGACCCGGAGCTGATCGAGAACATCATGAACATCCTCGACAACCTGGACATCAAGCTCCTGGACGAAGATGAAGTCGAAACGTACCGCAAGAAGGTCGAGGACTCCGAAGAAGAAGCCGCGCGCACCGTGCCGGCCGACGCCCCTTACGATCCTTTCAACGTCTACCTGAAGCAGATGGGCCACAAGCCGCTGCTCACCCGCGAACAGGAAGTCGAGATCTCCAAGCGCATCGAGGACGCCGAACTGCGCGCCCAGGAGTTCCTCTTCTCCTGCTGGCTCACCCTGCCCTACCAGCTCGACCTCGCCCTCAAGGTCCTCCGCAAGGAAGAGCGCTTCGACAAGGTGGTCATCGACAAGAAGGTCGAGTCTCGCGACGCCTATTACAAGATGCTCCCCAAGGCCACGGAGGAGTGCACCAAGCTCAAGGCCAAGCTCGACAAGGCCTGGCAGAAATACCTCGACGAGTCCGACGCTCCCAAGAAGGCCAAGACCCGCGAAGCCTACGTCAAGCTCGAGCGCACCGCCAAGGAAGGCTGCAAGGACATCCTCCGGAAGTTCTGCTTCAAGATGAAGCTCTTCGAAGAGTGGCTCGAGCTGCCCGACATCAAAGGCGACATCGAAGACTCCCGTAACCTGGTCGAACCGACCATCGTCGCCCGCGGCCCGGTCCGCGCGAAGAAGGCCATCAAGCAGGAGATCTCCGCTTCCCGCACCCGCGAGATCGAACTCCGCTGGCGCCTCAGCCCGGGCGAGCTCATCCACCTCGCCCGCAATGTCCGCAAGCACCTCGACGAAGCCCAGCGCGCCAAGACCGAGATGGTCGAACATAACCTCCGCCTGGTGATCTCCATCGCCAAGAAATACCAGAACCGCGGCCTGCTCTTCACCGACCTCATCCAGGAAGGCAACATGGGCCTCGTGAAGGCGGTCGAGAAGTTCGAATACCGCCGCGGCTACAAGTTCTCCACTTACGCCACCTGGTGGATCCGCCAGGCCATCACCCGCTCCATCGCCGACCAGGCCCGCACCATCCGCATCCCGGTCCACATGATCGAGACGCTCAACAAGGTGATGCAGGTCCAGAAACAGCTCACCCAGGAGCTCGGCCACGAGCCGACCGCCGAAGAAGTCGCCAACGAGATGAACATGGCGATCGATCGCGTGCAGCAGATCATGAAGATGGCCCAGCAGCCGATCTCGCTCCAGTCCCCGGTGGGCGACGGCGAGGACACCTCGCTCGGCGACTTCATCGAGGACAAGTCCGCGGAGAACCCCTCCGACACGGCCTCCACCCGCCTTCTCCGCGAGAAGATCGACTTCGTCCTACGCTCCCTCGCCGAACGCGAGAAGGAAGTCCTCATCCTCCGCTTCGGCCTCCTCGACGGCGTCCAGCGCACGCTCGAAGAAGTCGGCCGCCACTTCAAGGTCACCCGCGAACGCATCCGTCAGATCGAAGCCAAGGCGCTCCGCAAGATGCGTCACCCGACGCGCATGCGCCAGCTCCAGGGCATGTTCGAAGGCGAACTCGATACGTCGGGCCCCGGCTTCGACCAGTTCATCTCCGAAGACGAGAAGGCCGAGCAGACCCCTGGTCCGCTTTCGCCCGGCGGCCTGCCCGGCGGCCTCCCGCCCAACTCCGCCCTCGCCGCCTTCATCGGCAAGCCCCCGGAAGGTCCGGGCGCCCCGCACCGCGAGTGAGCCGGCTCGGCCCAGTCTGTCTGCTGCTCGCGCTGCTGACAGGCTGCGTCGCGTTCAAGCCGTCGAAGCCCGCCGAGGAGCCGAACCCGTTCGCGCTCCCGGCCGGCGCTCCCCGTAACGCCCGCGTGGGGTTCGTCCAAGGCTACCCGCTCCGCAGCACCAGCGTGCCCTTGCTCCTCATCCCGGGCACGATCGTCCGTGAAGGCCTGCAGGTCATCGCGCGTGACCCCCAGCTGAATGCTTCTGCGGTCCTGGAGATCACTTCGGTCCGCGGACGGCTCGCGGTCGCCCGGATCGTCCGCGGGCAACCCCAGCCGAGGGACGAAGTGGTGCTACCCGACCCCGAGCTCGCCGAACAGGCCCTGACGCTGGCCCCCTGACGGCGGCTCTTGACCTTGGCGAGGCGGATGCCCACGTTGCCTCTTCCATGGCAAAGACCCAGGCAGGCATCGTCGGACTCCCCAACGTGGGCAAGTCGACCCTCTTCAACGCCCTTACGCGTTCGCGCAAGGCCGAGGCGGCGAACTACCCGTTCTGCACGATCGAGCCCAACGTGGGCGTGGTCCTGGTGCCCGACGAACGCATGCAGAAGCTGCAGGTGATCGCCGGCACGAAGGTCGTCATCCCTGCCACGATCGACATCGTCGACATCGCCGGCCTGGTCGCCGGCGCCTCCAAGGGCGAAGGCAAGGGCAACGACTTCCTTTCCAACATCCGCGAGTGCGACGCGATCATCCACGTGGTGCGTTGCTTCGATAACGACGACATCGTCCACAGCATGGGCAAGGTCGACCCCATCCGCGACATCGAGGTCATCGAGACCGAACTCATCCTCGCCGACATCCAGTCGGCCGAGCAGCAGCTCGACCGCAACCAGAAGAAGGTCCGCAGCCAGGACAAGGACGCCATCGCCAACGTCGAACTGCTCGCCCGTCTGGTGAAGCACCTCAACGAGAACCAGCCGGCCTCCGCCCTCGAAGTCTCCGACGACGAGCGCGCCCGCCTGAAGACCTACAACCTGCTTTCCTCCAAGAAGGTACTCTTCGCCTGCAATGTCGCCGAAGGCGATCTCGCCGACCCTTCGAAGAACCCGCACGTCGCCGCCGTCTCCGCCCTTATCGGCAAACGTCACGGCTGCGAACACGTCGTCATCTGCGCGCAGGTCGAAGCCGAACTCTGCGACCTGTCGCCCGCGGAAGCCACCGAGTTCCTGCAGTCCCTCGGCGTCACCGACTCCGGCGTGTCTTCGCTCATCCGCGGCGCCTACCACCTGCTCGGCCTGGCTACCTACTTCACCGCCGGCGAGAAAGAAGTCCGCGCCTGGACCTTCCGCAGCGGCATGACCGCCCCGCAGTGCGCCGCGGTCATCCACACGGATTTCGAAAAGGGCTTCGTGAAGGCCGAAATCGTTTCTTACGAGGACCTCGTGAAGAACGGCTCGGTCGCCGCCGCCCGCGACGCCGGCCGCTACCGACTCGAAGGCAAGTCCTACCTGTTCAAGGACGGCGACGTGGCCCTGTTCCGCTTCACGGACTAAGGCCTTAGCCCTAATACCCCCAAAAAGGACGCGTAAATGCGTCCTTTCTTTTTGCCATGGCCCACGGGCCTCGCAACCATTGGGGACTGTCCCTGTCCAACCCCATGATGCCCCGCGCCCTACCCCTGTTGGCCCTGCTCTTGGCCGCCGTCCTCGGCGCCGCCGAGACCCGCCCTAACATCGTGGTCGTGATCGGTGAAGACATGGGCCCGGACACCGGCGCCTACGGTTGCAAGGATGCCATCACGCCGAACATGGACCGCCTCGCCAAGGAAGGCGCCTTGTTCACCCGCGCCTTCACCCATACGGGCGTCTGCGCCCCGTCCCGCAGCGGCATGGTGACCGGTCAATATCCCCTCAAATACGGCGCCCAGAACATGCGCTCGGTGGTCATCAATCCGCCCCACCCGTTCACCGAGAAACTTCAGGCCGCCGGTTATCATGTGATGTGGCCTGGTAAGACCGACTTCCAAGGCGTACCCGAAAAGAACCTCGCGAACGACCGCAAGAACTGGGTCAACCCGGCCAACCGTCCGGCAGGCGAGCTGACCGCCAAGCCGAAAGAACCGTTCTTCGCCTATTTCAACGACACGGTCAGCCATGAGAGCCAGGTGCGTGCCGATGATCAAACCCACGCCAAGAACACCTCCGCGCTCAAGCCGTCCGACCGACGCGATCCCGCCAAGGTCG
This sequence comes from Opitutales bacterium, assembly GCA_044350605.1. Lineage (GTDB taxonomy): Bacteria > Verrucomicrobiota > Verrucomicrobiia > Opitutales > UBA953 > UBA953. The sequence continues at coordinate 23,906 of JBILHF010000018.1, read as the reverse complement.
AATTGCCGCCTTTCTATCCCGACACTCCGGCCGTCCGCCGCGAAGTCGCCCATTACCATGAACTCGTCACGGCGGTGGACTATTCCCTCGGCCGAGTCCTCGACTGGCTGAAGGCCCACGACCTCGAAAAGAACACCATCGTCATCCTGACCGGCGACCACGGCCGCGGCATGCCGCGCTTCAAGCGCTCGGTGAAGGACACCGGCACGCGCGTCCCCCTCATCGTCCGTTGGCCCGGCCAGATCGCTCCCGGGACGGTCCGCGAGGACTTCGCCAGCTGGATCGACTTCGCCCCGACGGCGCTGACGCTCGCCGGCGTCCCCGTCCCCGCCGAATACGACGGCCATTGCTTCCTGCCGACGGCGGCCCAGCCGCCGAAATACGCCTACTCCTTCCGTGACCACATGGACGAGAGCTTCGACAAGGTGCGCTCGGTGCGCGACGCCCGCTTCCGCTACGTGCGCAACCAAGCGCCCGGCGTCGATGAGGCCGGCAAGGTGGCCTACCAGGAAGTCGGCCAGACGATGCACGAACTCCGTCGCGTCCAAGCCGAAGGCAAACTGACGCCCATCCAGGCGCTCTACTTCAATCCGAACCGCGCCGCCGAAGAACTCTTCGACATCCAGAGCGACCCGTGGGAAGTGAAGAACCTCGCCGGCGACCCCGCCCATGCGGCCAAGCTCGCCGAACTCCGCGCCGAATGCGACGCCTGGCTCGCCCGCTGCGGACCGCTGGCCGATCTCCACGCGGACGAACTCGTGAAGCGCGGCATCATCAAGCCTCGCGACGAGAAATACGAAGAACGCCGCAAGACCGGCTCGACCGCCGGCGACGCCGCCGCGGCCGCCAAGAAAAAGGGTAAGAAGCCCGCCAACAAATAATCTCCTGACCCAACCCACATCTCATGCGCCCCCTCCTCATCCTCTCCGCCTCGTTGCTCGCCTTCGGCTGCAAGCCTGCTCCGCAGGTCGCCCGCTACGAAGTGAAGTCCGACGCTGCGCCGGCTCCCGCCACCGCTCCGGCCGCGCCTGTCGCCGCGCAGCCCGCTCCTTCCCCGGCCGTCGCCGCCCCGATGGTCGCGCCCGCCTCGATGAAGGCCGAAGCTGCCTCCTTCGACGCGCCCAAGTGGGCCAAGCTCCCCGCCGGCTGGTCCGTCGGTCCTGAGAACGGCATGCGCAAGGCCACCTGGATCGTGGCCGGCCCCGACGGCTCCAAGGCCGAGATCGCCGTGACGGTCTTCCCCGGCAACGTCGGCGGCCTCACCGCCAACGTGAACCGCTGGCGCGGTCAGATCGGCCTCCCTTCGGCTGGCCCCGACGAGATCGCCGCTTCCGCCAAGCCCGGCAAGGTCGGCGGCCTCGAGAGCCAACGCTTCGTGATGGTCTCGCCGGACGGCAAGAAGGGCCTCGACGCGGTCATGACCCCGCACAAGGGCGCCACCTGGTTCTTCAAGATGAGCGGTGACGCCGCCGCCGTCGCCGCCAACGGCGCCGCCCTCGTCACCTTCCTCGCCGAATCCCAGCTTCCGTGAACAACGAAGAATTCCAGAAGAAGGCCGACAGCGGCCGTAAACTCATCGATACACTGGCTTCGCTGAAGCTGACCGTGTTCCTGCTGGTCCTCTCGATGATCCTGGTGCTGCTCGGCACGCTCGAACAGGTCCACTGGGGCGTCTGGCACGTCCAGAAGGTCTACTTCTCTTCCTGGTATTGTTTCTACCCGATGGACGATACCGCCCCGCTGCAGATTCCGCTCCCGGGCGGATTCCTCATCGGCGCCTTGCTCGTGGCCAACCTGGCCTTCGCGCACTTCCGTCACTTCAAGGCCACGGCTTCCAAGGTGGGTATCAGCATGATCCACGCCGGCCTGCTCCTCCTGCTCATCGGCGGCTTCATCACCGCGGTCTACCAGGAAGAGTCCGCGATGATCGTCCCGGAAGGCGAGAGCCGCAACTTCTCCGAGGCGTTCCGCGAATTCGAATTCGCCCTCGTCGAGAAAGACCCCAAGGCCGACCAGGTCGTCGTCGTGCCCGACACGATTTTCCGCGCCATCGCCGCCAAGCAGGCTCCCGACACGGTCGCCCTGCCCGGCTCACCCTTCACGCTCAAGGTCCTCACCTATCACCCGAACGCGATGCTGCGCGCGAAGTCGCAGATGCCCGAAGGCATCCCGGTCAAGGCGACCCAAGGTATCGGCGCCCGCGGCGAGCTGACCTACAAGCCGGAGCCGGAAAGCTACGACGACAACAAGCCCAACGCCCCGACGGCGATCGTCGAGCTACTCAAGGGCGCCCAGTCCGCCGGCGTCTGGATCGTGAACCTCAGCCTGACCGAGAGCTTCGACCCCCAGGAATTCAAGGACAGCGAGAAGACCTATCAGCTCTCGCTGCGCCGCGTGCGCTACTACGTCCCCTTCACCCTGCGTCTCGACAAGTTCACCCACGAGAAATACCCGGGAACGAACACCCCGCGCCGCTACGCCAGCGATGTGACGATCAAGGAAGGCGCCGGCTCCTTCGCCTATAACATCTCCATGAACCAGCCGCTCCGCCACGCCGGCCTGACCTTCTTCCAGTCGAGTTTCGGCAGCACCAAGGACGGCAAGGACATCAGCGTCCTGCAGGTCGTGCGTAATCCGGGCTGGCTCATCCCTTACGTCTCGGTCGCGGTGATGTCGCTCGGCCTCATCTGGCACTTCGGCTTCTCGCTTCTGCGCTTCCTTCGCGGACGCGCCACCAAGACCGCCGCCGTGCTCGCGCTCGGCTTCCTCTCGGCTTCCTCGCAGGCCGCCGACGCCGGTTGGAACAGCCGCGAATTCGGTCAGATTCCCGTGCAGAGTGGCGGACGCATCGTGCCGATCGAGACCCTCGCGACGGGCTCGCTCCTCCAGATGCGCGCCCGCACCTCCGTCGCGCTCTCCAAGCTCGAACGCGTGGCCTTCGGTCAGCGCCCCTCCACCTGGTCGGCCGAGGATCGCGCCACGATCGCCAAGGAAATCCCGGCCCTCGACACGAACCTTCAGGCGATGCTCGAGAAGCGCCCGGTCCGCCTGTCCGGCGGCTCGATCTCCGCGATCGACTGGCTCATCGAAGTCTCCTTCCGCGCGCCGATCGCCCGCCACCTGCCCACCTTCCGAGTCGAACACCCCAACGTGCTGAAGCGCGTCGGCGGCGACCCCGAGAAGAGCCTCTACGTCAGCTGGGACGGCATCCTCAAGAACAGCGCCGAACTCAGCCAGTCCGCCGAGAAGGCCCGCAAGCGCGCCCAGGCCGACCGTGACGCCGAAGACCGCGCCCTGCTCAACCTCGAAGGCGCGGCCCGCCAATACGCGGCGCTCAGCATGACGTTCATCCCCGGCGACTTGCCGGCCGACGTCACCCCGCGCCGCGAATACGGCGCCTGGATCAGCGCCCTCAACCGCGCCCTCTCCGAGATGAACGCCAGCCGCGCCAACGGCGGCTCCGGCCAGGCCTTCGATCCTGAGCTCCAGAAGACCGTCCGCACGTTCGTCGAACGCTACCAGGATTTCGAACGCGAAGGCGCCATCGGCCTGATGCCGCCCAAGGATCCGGATTCCGTCGAACGCTGGGATAATCTCGGCGGCTCCCTGCTCGGCATCATCAAGGACCAGAAGACCCATCGCGCCGGCCTCGCCGAGGACGGCCTGATCACCCGCTACGCCGACTTCTCCATGGCGTGGCGCGAAGGCAAGGACGACGAGTGCGCCCGCCTCACCTCCGCCATCGCCGCCTCCCTTAAGGGACCGTGGACGGCCAAGGCTGAGTCCGAAGCCTCCTTCGGCCGCATGCAGCCGTTCTATTGGCTGCTCATCGCCTACGCCGTCACGGTGCTCATGGTCTTCGCATCCTGGCTGACGTCCTCCGAGAATCTGCGTGCCTGGGCCTACCGCCTGCTGGTGCTCTGCTTCATCCTCCACACCGCGGCGCTCGGTTACCGCATGTGGCTGCACGGCCGTCCGCCGGTGACCAACCTCTACTCTTCCGGAATCTTCGTCGCCTGGGGCGCCGTCGCCCTCGGCATCATGCTCGAGCGCGTCTGGAAGAACGGCATCGGCGCCGCCGCCACCGGCATCACGGGCTTCGTCTCGCTGATCGTCGCCCATAACCTCGGCCTGTCCGGCGAAGACAACCTCGAGAGCGTCCGCGCGGTGCTCGACTCGAACTTCTGGCTGGCGACGCACGTGACCATCGTGACGCTCGGCTACTCGGCGACCTTCGTCGCCGGCCTGCTCGGCGCCCTCCACCTGGCGCTACGCGCCTTCAAGTCCGACTACAACTGGGGCGACAGCGTAGCCCGCGCGGCCTACGCCATCCTGGCCTTCGCGGTCCTCGCGAGTTTCATCGGCACGATGCTCGGCGGCATCTGGGCCGACCAGAGCTGGGGTCGCTTCTGGGGCTGGGATCCCAAGGAGAACGGCGCCATCCTCATCGTGCTTTGGTGCGCCATCTGCCTGCACGCCCGCTGGGGCGGACTCGTCCGCCGCGAAGGGCTCATGCAGCTTCTCGTCTTCGGTAACATGGTCACCGCCTGGTCTTGGTTCGGCACCAACCTCCTCGGCGTGGGCCTGCACAGCTACGGCTTCACCGAATCCGGCTTCTTCTGGCTGATGATCTTCTGGGCCTCTCAGCTCGCGCTCATCGCGCTCGGCTGGCTCCCGGATCGCTCGAAGTCCGCTTTCAAGAGCGCATGACCGAAGCCGTCGGCCCGACCTGGTTCTGCATCAAGGCCAAGCCCCGCCAAGAGGCGGTGGCGGTGCAGAACCTACGGGCCATCGGCATCGCGGAGCTGGTCTTCCCTCGCCTGCGCCGCACCCGTCGCGGTCACGAAAAGAACAAGGTCGTCATCGAGCCCCTCTTCCCGGGTTACGTGTTCGCGCGCTTCGACCCGATGGAATTCCAGTCGACGATCCGCAGCACCCGCGGCGTGCTCCACCTGGTCAGTCGCGAAGGCCGGCCGGTCGATGTCGAGCAAGCCGTGATCGACGAGCTCAACGCGCTCGGTCCCGAGGCCATCCTGTCGATGCTCGACGAAGAACTGAAGGTCGGCGCGAAGGCCCGCGTGATCCGGGGCATCTTCACCGGCTCCGAAGGCGAGGTCATCCGTCTGGAGTCCCCGCAGAAACGTATCGCCCTGCTGCTTTCGATCCTCGGCTCCGACCAACCCGTCGAACTCCCGCTCGAAGATGTCGAAGGCCTCCCCGACGAAACCTAAACATCCTACCCCTGCCCCTGCCCCTTTTAGCATGATCCTCGACCAACTCTCCGCTTCCGCCGCCTACGAGTCGCTCCACCCGCTCTTCCCGAAGGCCTTCGCCTACCTCCGCGCCTTCGACGTGAACACGCCCGACGGCAAATATGAGCTCCAAGGCCTGGACCTCGTCGCAATCGTCCAGCGCTACCAGACAGCTCCGTCCGCCGACAAGATGTGGGAAGCCCATCAGGTCTACGGCGACATCCAAGTCGTCTATCAAGGCCTCGAATATTGCGGCCACACGGACCAGAAGACGCTCGTGGTGACGAAGCCTTATATCGCCGAAAAGGACGTCGAAAAATACGCCGCACCCGCTTCGCCGGCGGCGCTCCTGACCTTGGGCCGCGGCAACTTCGCCGTCTTCCATCCGCAGGACGGCCATCAGCCCGGCGTGCAGGTCGGCGCCCCGGCCGAAATCCTCAAGGTCGTCATTAAGTTCCGCCTGAAGCTATCATGAACGTAACGACGGTCTCACCGTCTGTCTTGACCGACCTGGATGTCTTCAAGGGTTTCTGGGATAGCGCCGTCGCATACCAAAAACTTAACTCACTACCCAACTGGTACGATTTTCCGACGATAGCGATTTCACAAGAAATCCGAGACAACCAGCACTTCACTGTTCGCCAAGGGAACGTGATTCTAGGATATGCCTCAGTGACTTACTCGGACCCTTTGATCTGGGAAGACCTTGAGGACGGCCGATCGATATATCTTCACAGGATGTGCGTTAATCCTGACCATAGAGGCAAACATCTGGCGAGCATAGCCCTTAGATGGGCATGCGCATTCGCAAAGGTTAATAAGAAGGATTTCGTACGTATCGACACATGGGCATCAAACGAAAGGCTCATCGATTATTACGTGCGTTCCGGCTTCAAGCCCCTGGCTAAAAAGAGGCCAACTGACCCGAAAAGCCTGCCTCCTCACTATAATAACATCGAATTGATGCTCTTCCAGAACTCCTGTATCTAACCCCATGCGTCGCCCCCTGCTCTCCCTCCTGGCCCTCGTCCTGACCTGCGCGCTCGCCTGCGCCCAGGAAGTCACCCGCGTCTCCGACGTCATCTACGCCAAGCACGACGGCGTGGCGCTGACGATGGACGTCTTCACGCCCGCCAAGCCCAACGGCGCGGCGGTCATCAAGATCATCAGCGGCGGATGGAATTCCAATCACAACGGCATCAATGACGGCGGCTGGACGAAGCACGGCTTCACGACCTTCGTCGTCGTGCACGGCACGCAGCCGCGCTTCCATATCGACGAGATCGTCGCCGACCTGCAGCGCTCCGTCCGCTTCGTCCGCGCCAATGCCGCCAAGTTCGGCATCGACCCGAACAAGATCGGCGTCACCGGCGGCAGCGCCGGCGGTCACCTCAGCCTGATGCTCGGCACCCGCGTCCTCCCGGCCAACCCGAAGTCGAAGGATCCGGTCGAACACGTGAGCTCGGCGGTCAACGCCGTCGCCTGCTATTACCCGCCAGTCGACTTCCTCAACTGGGCCAAAGAAGGAGACAGTAAGGAAGGCGCCGGCCCCCTGACCGTCCGCGCCCCCGCCTTCGGCCCGATCGTGACTACCGCCGAAGGCCGCGAACGCGCCGGCCGCGAGCTCTCGCCTCTCTACTGGATCAGCGACAAGACGCCCCCGACCTTCATCGTCCAAGGCGACGCCGATCCGCTGGTCCCTGACTCGCAGGCCCGCCGCTATCACGCCCGTGCCCTGGAAGTCGGCGCCAAAAGCGACGTCCTCATCCGTCTCGGCGGCGCCCACGGCGGCTGGGTCGAGATGGCCGACGACAACGTCCGCATGGCCGAATGGTTCAGCCTCCACCTGCTCGGCCAGCAGCCGGCCAAGCCCTTCACGTTCGACGTGCACACCCTGCCCAGCACGCCGGCGCCCAAGAAGGCCAAGAAGTAAGGCCCGTCGGCGGATAGGTTTACGCTGGCAGGAAAGCCCGGCTGTTTCCATAAAGACGGCATGGCTTCGCCTTGCCGACTCATCCTCGCCCTCGACGTAGAGACCAAGGAGGAAGCCTTGGCGCTCGCCCGCCCGCTCGCCGGCAATCTGGCCTGGGTGAAGCTCGGCCTGCAGCTCTTCACGCGTCACGGCCCGGGCATCGTCGACGAATTCCACGCGCTTGGCTTCAAGGTCTTCCTCGACCTCAAGTTCCACGACATCCCGAACACCGTCGCGTCCGCAGTCAAGAGCCTCAAGGGTCGCCCCTGCTCGCTCCTCACCATCCACGCCTGCGGAGGACCCGAGATGATCGCCCGCGCGGCCGAAGCCGCGAAGTCCGCCCTGCCCGACTGCACGGTACTCGGCGTGACGGTGCTCACTTCGATGGACCAATCCCAGCTCTCCGCCACGGGTGTCGCCCGCACGCCGGAAGAACAGGTCCGATTGCTCGGCCGCATGGCCATCAACTCCGGCATCGGCGGCCTCGTCTGCTCCCCCCTCGAACTGCCCGTCCTCCGCGCCGACCTCGGTGCGGGTCCGACGCTCGTGACACCGGGCATCCGCTACCCTGATGCCGCCGGCGACGACCAGAACCGCGTCATGACGCCCGCCCAGGCCGCCGCCGCGGGCGCGAGCTTTATCGTGGTGGGCCGTCCCATCCTCAAGGCCAAGGATCCGGCGGCCGAGACGCTTCGCATCCGCCGCGACATCGGCGAGACCGCATGAGCGCCGGCGACGACATCCTGATCCTCCTCGCCGCGGGTTCCGCCCGGCGCATGCAGTCCGTCGTCGACGACAAGATCACCGCGCTCCTCGCCGGCAAGCCGGTCTTCATCCACTCGCTCCAGTCCTTCCTGAGCACGGGCCTGATCGGTCGCGTGGTCATCACTTATCGCGACGACGCGCAGCTCGCCAAGCTACGCTCATTGCTCGCCGCCCACCTGCCGTCCGCGACCGCAATCGACTTCGTGCCCGGCGGCGAATCCCGTCAGGACTCGGTCCTCGCGGCGCTCAACACCTGCGAAGGCCACGCCGGCTTGGCACATATCCACGACGGCGCCCGTCCCCTGGTCTCCACCGAAGCCATCCGCAAGGTGCGTGCCAAGGCCTTCGAGACCGGCGCCGCCATCCTCGCCGGCCGCGCCGCCGATACGGTCAAGATCGCCAAGGCAGATTCCACTTCCGTCGAGACTTCCCCGGATCGCGGACTGGTCTGGACGGCCGAGACCCCGCAAGTCTTCCGCACGGCCATCGTGCTCAAGGCCTACCGCAAGGTCGCGGAACTCCAGCGCAAGGTGACCGACGACAGTTCCGCCGTGGAGTTCGTCGGCCAGGACGTATCCTTGGTCGAGAACCCCTCGGTGAACCTCAAGCTGACGCGTCCCGCTGACTTCGTCCTGGCGGAGGCGATCCTCAAGACGCGCTGAGCGCTCAGTAACCGGCCTGTCGGAGCGCGGCGTCCAGCTTGACCTGGAAGTCAGTGATGTCCTGCGGCGTCGGGCGATAACCCGGCGTGCGCGCGGCCATGCCCGGACGACCCTGATGATCGATATACCAATCGGCCTTTTCACCGTCGGAGAAAGTGACGTGGCCGCTGACCATCGCGTGCGGCTGGGCAATCGTATCGACCTCGACCGTGACGACGCCGGCACCTTGGGCGGTCGGAGCATCAGGAGCGGCGGCCTCGGCCGGGGCTTCTTCGACGGCGGCCACTTCCGGCGGCTTCGGCTCTTCCTTCTCGACCAGGGCGAGGTTCAGGTCATCGACGAGGAAACGGACGTCCATATAGGTCATGGAAACCTCGAACTGGGTGGAAAGGCGCTCCTGGATCTGCGAAAGCGTCGCGCCTTCGGCTACCCAGGCGGAGACCTTGGTGATCTGTTCGGGAGTCAGTTTGGCCATAGGAGGTCAAAGTGCGGGAACCGCCGGCGATTTTCAAGCGTCTCGTCGCTTAATCGTTTGAAAACGTCCCCCCTGCCTCCAACTTAAGCCCCATGCAGCCCGACCTCCGTTGGCAGAAGTGCGGCGAGTTCGCCGATATCGTCTATGAGAAGGCTGAAGGCATCGCGCGCGTGACCATCAACCGCCCGCACCGCCGTAATGCCTTCACGCCGGACACCGTCGCGGAACTGCTCAAGGCCTTCGGCGACGCCCGCGACGACGCCACCATCGGCGTGGTGCTCCTGCGCGGCGCCAACCCCCAGCACGACGGCAAGTTCGCCTTCTGCGCCGGCGGCGACCAGAAGATCCGCGGCGACAAGAAGGGTGGCTACATGGGCAAGGACGGCGTCCCTCGCCTCAACGTCCTCGACCTCCAGCGCCTCATCCGCTCGATGCCCAAGGTCGTCATCGCCCTCGTGGCCGGCTTCGCCATCGGCGGCGGCCACGTGCTCCACGTCATCTGCGACCTGACCATCGCCGCTGACAACGCGATCTTCGGCCAGACCGGCCCGAAGGTCGGCAGCTTCGACGGCGGCTTCGGCGCGTCGTATCTCGCCCGCATCGTCGGCCAGAAGAAGGCCCGCGAGATCTGGTATCTCTGCCGCCAATACGATGCGAAGCAGGCGCTCGAGATGGGCCTGGTCAACACGGTGGTCCCTTACGAGCAACTCGACGCCGAGGGCGTGAAGTGGGCGCAGGAGATCCTGACCAAGAGCCCCCTCGCCATCCGCTGCCTGAAGTCGGCCTTCAACGCTGAGCTCGACGGCCAGGCCGGCATCCAGGAACTTTCCGGCAACGCCACCCTGCTCTATTATCTTTCGGAAGAGGGCGACGAAGGTCGCGCCGCTTGGAACGAGAAACGCGCTCCGAACTTCCGGAAATTCCCGTGGCTCCCGTAAACCCGGTCCGCGTCACCGAACGCGCCCAGAAACTCGCCACGGAAATCCTCCGCCCAGGTGACATCGCCGTGGACGGCACCGCCGGCAAAGGCCGTGACACCGCCTGCCTCGCCCAAGCGGTCGGACCCTCGGGCCACGTCCACGCGTTCGACATCCAACCGGAAGCCGTCACCTCGACCCGCAACCTCCTCGCGGTCGCCGGCCTGCAGGACCGCGTCTCCGTCCACCTACGTAGCCATGCCGAACTCGCCGCGGTGCTCACGCCCGCGCAGCAAGGCAAGGTCGGCGTGGCGATCTTCAACCTAGGCTACCTGCCGGGCGGCAATCCCGACATCATCACCCGTCCCGACTCCACGCAAGTGGCGCTCGACGCCGCCTTCGCGGCGCTTCGCCCCGGCGGGCGGCTGATCTGCGTGGCCTACACGGGACACCCCGGTGGCCCCGAAGAGTCCGACATCGTACTGAAGTTCGCCGAAGCGCGCGCCGCCGACGGCCTCCATGTCGAGAAGATCGGCTATTACCCGACCCCAGGTAAGCCCTGGATCCTCGTGGTGAATAAGCCCGCGGCTTGAGTCCACAGGATTTTCTGCCAGCCTTATCGAGATGTCCTCCCGCCGACGAATCATCCTGACCGGAGCCACGGGATTGGTCGGAAAAGCCGTCGGCCGTCAGCTCGCCTCGCTCGGCTACGAGGTCGTTCCTTTCCGTTCTCGTCACGATGGCGCCGGCGGCATGAACCATCTGACCGGCCACATCGACCGCGACGCGCTCGAAGGCGCCTTCGCGGTGATCCATCTCGCCGGCGAACCCATCTCGCAACGCTGGTCCGCCGCCGCCAAGGAGCGGATCCTGAGCAGCCGCCGCGACGGCACCCGCCTGCTAGCCGAAACCTTGGCCGGACTAAAAACAAAACCCGAGCTCTTGCTCTCGATGTCTGGGGTCGGCCGCTACGGTATCCGTCGCAACGAGACGCTCACGGAAGCCTCCGCGGTCTCGACGGAAGGCTTCCTCGGCGAAGTCTCCGCCGCCTGGGAACAGGCGACCGAACCCGCCCGTGCGGCCGGCATCCGAACGACTTGGCTCCGGACCGGGGTGGTGCTCGCGGCGTCGAGCGGCGCCCTGCGCCTGATGTTGCCAGCCTTCCGCTGCGGTCTTGGCGGGCCGATCGGCAACGGACGTCAGCAAATGAGCTGGATCCGGCTCGGCGACCTGGTCCGCCTGATCGTGTGGTGCTTGGAACAGCCTACCCTCCCGCCGGCCCTCAACGCCGTCGCCCCGGAACCCTGCTCGCAGGCCGACTTCGCCCGCGCCCTCGGCAAGACGCTCCGCCGCCCTGCCATCCTCCCCGCCCCCGCCTGGGCCGTCCGCCTGCTCTTCGGCCAGATGGGCGAAGAGACCGTTCTCGGCGACCTGCGGGTGACCCCCGCCGCCGCCTTGGCCGCGGGTTTCCGCTTCGAAACACCCGACCTGCCCGCGGCCCTCGCGCGGGCGCTCGGTGAATGATTTGAGATTGAAGGAGGCGACGCCGACGAGGATTGTGCCGGTCATGGTCCGCGCTGCTTTCGTCCTCTCTTTCCTCCTGCTCGTCGGCTGCGAAGACGGCTCGCGGGCCGACTCCCGCACCCTCGACGTCGACGACCCGGAATTCCGCCAGGGCCAGACTTTCCACAAGCAAGGCGAAGTCCGTAAGGCCCTCGAGTGCTTCCTCAAGGTCATCGACAATCGTAAGGGCGCCGCCGAGTCCCACCTCGAGGCCGGCCGCATGTATCTCGAACTCCAGGAACCGCTGCCGGCGATCTACCACTTGAACCAGTATATCCGGATGAAGCCGACTTCGGAGCAGTCGAACATCGTCCGCCAGATGGTGAAGACCGCCGAGAAGCAGTTCATGCAGCAACTGCCGGGCCGTCCGATGGAACCCGACGCCCTCGGCGGCGCCGACCTCAACGCCCGCCTGCGCTCCCTGCAGCTCGAGAACGAGAAACTCAAGCGCGAGCTCGCCGACGCGAATCGCAGCTCCAAGGCGCTCACCCTTCCGCCCAAGACGACCGGCCCCACCGCCGACAAGCCTGCGACCACCACCGACGGCACGTCGGGTCGCTTCCGCCAGTATACGGTCGCGAAGGGCGACAGCCTCTCGAGCATCGCCCGTAAAATCTATGGCGACGCCGGCCCCGCACGCATCTCGGCCATCTTCAACGCCAATCGCGACAAGATGACCTCGGTGAATAACCTGCCGAAGATCGGGACGGTCATCCTCCTGCCGGAATAACCCATGCGCCTGACCCGCATCCGGGCGGCCGATTTCCGTAACCTCACCTTCGCCGACGTCGTCACCGACGCGCCGCGCGTCTTCCTGCTCGGCGACAACGGACAGGGGAAGACCAACCTCCTGGAGGCCGCCGCGCTGGTATCCTCTTTCCGATCCTTCCGTACGACGGATATCTCCCCGCTGGTCCGCGCCGGCTGCGCCGAGGCTCGACTGCGCTTGGACGTCCGACTCTCGCCGACCGAACAGGCCGAGATCGAGCTCCGCCTGGCCAAAGGCTCCCGCAAAGCCCTCCTGAACGGCACGCCCATCAGCTCAGTCGCCCAGCACCTGGGCCAGTTTCCCACCATCGTCTTCTGCTCCGACGACCTTCGACTCGTGCGAGGTTCGCCTTCCAATCGCCGCCGCTGGCTCGACGCCGCGATCGGCGGAACCGATGCGTCCTACCTGACGGCCGTGCGCGACTACGGCCGCGCGCTCGAAGGCCGCAACGCGCTGCTCAAAGCCGACGTCCGTTCCGACGAGGAACTGCGCGCTTTCGAGAAAGCCATGCTTGCGCCCGCGCAACTGCTCGCCGCTACCCGGGCCCGCGTACTGCCCGAACTCGCCACGACGCTCCGCGAGACCTGTGCCCGCGCCGGCTTCCCTGACAAAGGCGCGGATCTCCGTTACGCTCCCGACGTCGCCGCCGATCAGCTACCCGAAGTCTGGGCGAAGACTCGCTCGGCCGACCTCGCGACGGGGACGACCCTTCGCGGACCGCAGCGGGACGACTTCTCGATGATCTTCGGCGGCCAGAACGCCGCCGACTACGCCTCCGAAGGTCAGCAGCGCCTCCTGGTCCTGGCGCTCTGCCTCGCCCGCCTCCAACGCGACACCGCCCGTGCCCCGACCCCGCCGGTCATCCTGGCTGACGACGTCCTGGGCGAATTGGACGACACCCGCCGCCGGGCCTTCTGGGACGAAGTCGGGGAAAAGCATCAGGTTATCGCGACCGGCACCGTTCCGCCGCCTTCCGGCGAATGGCTGACCTACCGGGTCAGCGGGGGTAGCTACCTGCAGGCCTGATTTTGGCGTTGTTTTATGGGGAAACGACCCCTTGGATAGGGCCATGTCGGACTTCCTTCTCTACGCCTCCGTGGTGGCCCTCTTCCTCGTCTGCATCCTCGTGGTCCTCGTGATCCTGATGCAGCGCCCCAGCGCCAACGCCGGCATGGGTGCCGCCCTCGGCGGTGGTGCCGCAGAAACCGTCTTCGGCGGCGAATCAGCCAACGTCCTCTCCAAGATGACGACCACCCTCACGGTCATCCTCTTCGTCCTCAGCTTCGGCCTCTATCTGGGCTTCGTCGCACGCGAAAAGCCATCCGTCAAGGCCCTCGATGCCGCTGCTACCGCCGCCCCGGCCGCTCCCGCCGCCGCTGCTGCCGCTCCGGCCGCTCCGGCCGCCCCCGCCCCTGTCACTGCTCCGGCTGCCAAGCCCCAGTCCACCCCGGCCCCGGCTGCGGCGACTCCGGTCAAGCCCGCTGCTCCGGCTCCGGCCAAGTAAGCCGCAGTGAAGCCCGGACTGCTCAGCCTGACCGTTCGCTGGGTGGCCTGCCTCGTCGCGCTCGGCGCCTTAGCCCAGCCCAACACCAACTCCGGCTTCCGTAAGCTGACAGAGGAGGAGTCGACGCAGTTCCTGGCTGGCTTCCGCAATTCGCGCCTCAGCGGCGACCTTTGCCTGCGTTTCGAGATCACCCATAAACCCCGGCGCGGCGAAGCCTCGGCCCCGGTTCCCGGCACGCTCTGGGCGAGCTCGGCCGCCGGCGGCCAACTGATCCGCGGTGAAATCAAGGATACCCAGGGACGCCCTGCTCTCTCGTTCATCGCCTTCAAGTCGGCGACGGAACGCCGCGTCTGGGTTTCGCTCAAAGGCGCGCCAGCAAAGGAACTCGATGACCGTGCGCCCCTCGTGCCGCTCGCCGAAGGGTTGCTCATCTCGCCGTTCGACCTGCAGATGCCCTTCACCCACTGGCCCCAGGCGACCTACGTCACGACCGAGCGTCGCCGTCGTCCGGTGAACGTCTACGAGGTGGCGAACCAAGCCGGACGTGAACCCGCCAAGGTGACCTTCGCCATCGACCGAGTCTACGGCGTGCTCGTCCAGGCGATCTGCCACGACGCCCGCGGTGAACCGACCCGCCAGATGCAGGTCGAGGAATTCTCCAAGGTCGGCGAGCAGTGGATGCTGGCCGAGTGCAGCGTACGCGACGAAGCCAGCCGCGACACCGACCTCCTCCGCATCACCGAGGCCGCGCTCGATGCGAAGTTCGTGCCGGAGACCTTCGAGCCGGCGACCCTGACCCGCTCGGCCGCCCAGCCTGCGAACTTCCAGAAACTGTGAAGACCCCCGTCACCGCCGCCCAGGTCGCGCGCTTCTGCGACCTCCTCACGAACGGCAAGAACATCGCCGACTTCGAAGGCTCGCGTAACGGCCTCCAGCACAAGGGCACTCGCCCGGTGCGCAAGGTCGGCGCGGCCGTCGATGCGGGAGCCGAAGTCTTCGCCGAGGCCGCCCGCCGCGGCGTGGACTTCCTGATCGTCCACCACGGCATGTATTGGCGTCCGGTCTCGCCCGAACGCGAAGTCCGCGCCCTGCGCAAAGCAGCACTGAAGAAGACGGGACTCTCGCTCTACTCCAGCCACCTGCCGCTCGACGCGCATCCGGCCATCGGCAACAACGCGCTCATCGCCCAGGATCTCGGCCTCAAGGTCGTCGACTGGTTCGTGGATTACGAAGGCCTCCCGATCGCTTGCATCTGCCGCGGCATCCCGCTCAGCACGCTACGTAAGCGCCTCAAGGCCTCCTATCCGCAGACTTACAAGGGCATCGAGTTCGGCTCCGCCAAGCCCAAGAAGATCGCGATTCTGAGCGGCAGCGGCCGCAGCGCCCTCGGGCATCTCAAGGCCGAGGGTTGCGACACGCTCATCACCGGTGAGCTGCGCGAAGAACATTTCAACGAAGCCCACGAGCAAGGCTGGAACCTCTACCCCTGCGGACACTACGCGACCGAGACCTGGGGCGTGAAAGCCCTCGCCGCCGCGGTGGCCGCGGAGTTCGGCGTGAAGTGGGAGTTCATCCCTACGGGTAATCCGCTCTGATGACCCGCGGACGGATAGCCCCGACCCCGACCGGCTATCTGCACGTCGGCCACGCCCGCACGTTCGCCCTCGCCGCCGCGCGGACCGCCTCAGGCACGCTGATCTACCGCACCGAAGATCTCGACGCCGGCCGCTGCCGACCGGAGTTCGCCGCCGCGGCGATCGAAGACCTGCGCTGGCTCGGACTAAAATGGACCGAAGGACCTGACGTCGGCGGCCCGCATGCGCCGTATGTCCAGTCCCAGAGGCTCCCCTGGTTCCGCGAGGTCTGGCAGCGTCTGCACGCCACCGGCGCCATCTACCCGTGCGACAAGTCCCGCAAGGACGTCGAACGCAGCCTCACCGCACCGCATGCCGAGGATGACGCCGAGCCGATCTTCCCTCCGGCCCTGCGCGCTCCTTTAGGCGCCGGCCAGGACGTCCGCGAGCCCGGCCCGACCAACTGGCGCTTCCGCGTACCCGACGGCGAGACCATCGCTTTCGTCGATGCCCTCCAAGGCCCGCAAGCGTTCGTCGCCGGACGCGACTTCGGCGACTTCCTCGTCTGGCGTAAGGACGGCTTCCCCGCCTACGAACTCGCCGTCGTCGCCGACGACCATGCCATGGCCATCACCGAAGTCGTCCGCGGGGCCGACCTGCTCCTCTCGACCGCGAGACAACTGCTGCTCTACCGCGCGCTGGGCTGGAACGCGCCGTGCTGGGCGCACGCCCCGCTGATCGTCGATACCGATGGCAAGCGACTCGCCAAGCGCTCGGCCGGCCTGTCGATCCGTGAACTCCGTCAAAAAGGAAAGACGCCGGAGGAAGTCCTCACGGCGCCTTTGTACGGACTTCTGAGCTGAGGGCTCAGGCGCCCTTCTTGGGCTCGCCAGCCGGCTTCGGAGCAGCGCCTTCGGCCGACATCAGCTTATCGCGGAAAGCCTTGAAAGAGCGGGTCATGGCCTCGTCGCCTTGCGCGGCCGCGATGGCCTCATCGATATGCTTCAAGGCCTTATCCTTGGCCGCAGGTTCGATCATGACCAGGATGCGCGCCTTGTTGAAAGGCAGCACGGCACTGCGCGGCCCCGTCACGTCGGCGAACATCTCTTCGAGCGCGGCTTCGGCTGCCTTGAAATCCTTGGCGGCGATCGCCTCGTTGATCTTCTGGCCGAGCACGCGGCTCTTGGCCGAACGATCGGCGGTTTCCTTCATTTCCTTCGCCAGCTCGGCCTTGCCTTCCGGCGTGTTCTTGTAGGCGGCCAGCTTGGCCAGATACTCCTTGGCGGTCTGTCCGCCGAAACCGCCGACACGTCCGAAGGCATCGCCGGATCTAGCGTCGAGCAGCAGGACGGTCGGGAAGCTGTTCACGGCATACTTCTGCTGCCATTCGCGGTTCTTGGCCTTGAGTTCAGGCGTCTGCGGCTTGTTGCGAGGGAAGTCCAGCTCAACCAGGACGTAGCCTTTGGCTGCTTCGGCGAACTCGGAGGATTCGAAGACGGCCTTATGGAGCGCCTTGCAGGGCGGGCACCAGTCGCTGCCGGTGAAGTCCACCAGCACCGGCTTGTTCTCCTTCACGCCCTGAGCCTTGGCGGCGTCGAGATCGGTAAGCCAGATAGGAGCGGCATGGGCTGCCGCCGTTGCGAGGAGCGTGAGGAGGAGCTTCTTCATGAGATTACTTCTTGGCCTTGGCGGCGGCCGCCGCGGCGACCTGGGCGCGGAACTGCTTCACGTCAGCGAGTTCCTTCAAGTCGGCCGGGGTTTCGGCGATGATCGCATCGAGGACCTTGAGTACGGCGCCTAGGTCGCCCGGCTTGCAGGCCTGGGTGAGGCTGACCCGAGCGTTGACGGTCAGGTTGAACTTAGCCGCACCGGTCAGAGATTTTGCTTTGATGAACTGGGCGAGGGCGGCCTCACCGCCGGCCAGATCTTTCTTCTCGAAGAACGGGGTGAGAATCGTCTCGAGCTCGGCGCTGTAAGCCCGGACCAGACCTTCATCCTTCTTGGCTTGGGCGAATGCCTTACGACCGTCGGCGGTGTTGGCCTTCAGGAGTTCGGCGAGATGAGCGAGATATTTGACGGCGCCGCCGGCCTCGTAGCCGGTCTGCGCGAACGGTTCGCCGTTGGCATCCAGCAGCATGATCGTCGGGAAGCCTTCGATGCCAAACTTCTCTGCCAGCGCCTTGTTCTTGGCCTTCTCATCGGCGGATTGCTTCTTCTTCTGAGGGTAGTCGAGCTCGACCAGTACGAAATCCTTGGTGGCAGCGGCGAATTCCTTCTGGTCGAAGACTTCCTTCTTCAGGCGGATGCACCAGCCGCACCAATCGCTGCCGGTGAAGTCGACCAGGATCGCCTTCTTCTCGGCCTTGGCGACCTTCATGCCTTCATCGAGGTCGGTCAGCCAGACGGCGTCAGCGGCGGAAAGGGAGAGGACGCTCAGACAAAGAGCGACGGTGGCGAGGAGGTGACGGGGCATCACCCTAGGAAACCTCGCCCTCGAAATGAGGCAATCCGCAATCAGCCAACCCGGCGTTGCCAATATGAAGTTTATCCCTCACTTACCCCATATGGCCGGCACGCGCATCCTCCTCGTCGACAACGGTTCCTACGAACCTGCGGCGACCTTGGGTCTCCGCGACCTGGCCAAGCAAGTGGGCCAGCTCATCGGAAAGGAAGTCCACCCGGTCTCTACGATGCACTCCACGAAGATCGACCCCGCCCTGCTTGGCGGCCAGTCGGCGGTCATCTTCGAACAGGCCGTCCATCAAGCCAAGGCCGACGGCATCGACGAACTCGTGGTGCTCCCGCTCTTCATCGGACCCAGCCGCGCGATCACCGAGTATCTTCCCAAAGTCTTCGCCGACGCCCAACCTGGCGCGATGAAGCTGACCATCCGCCAGCCGCTCTTCGGTGACGATGGATTCGAACTCACCGGTATGCTGGCGGATAACCTGCGTGAGACCGGCTGGACCAAGGGCAGCGGCACCGTCCTTCTCTGCGACCACGGTTCACCCATTCCTGAGGTGACCGCCTGCCGCAACGCCCTGGCCGCGTCGCTGCGCAAAGAACTCGGCCTCAAGCCGGAAGAACTGATCGCCTGCTCGATGGAACGGCGCGAAGGCGCGGAGTATGACTTCAACGAACCGCTGCTCGAGCATACGCTGCAACAGGCCAAGGGCGAAGCCGTCATCCTGATGCTCTTCCTCCTGCCGGGCCGTCACGCCGGCCCTGACGGCGACGTAGCGACCATCGCCAAGGAGCATGCGCCCGCCGGCCTGCGCTGGAAACTCAGCCCGCTGCTCGCCACGCATCCCGCCCTGCCTTCGCTCATCGAACTACGTCATAGCAGCGCCACCACCGACCTGAAGCCCGCCAAAAAAGTCGTCCTGTCGGCGGTGCTCAGCATGGGCCTGCTGCCCGTCCTCATCAGCCTCTTCGCGCCCAAGGACATGGACCTGCTCGGCCGCATGATGCTTTGGCTCGGCGGCTTAGTCGTCATCTTCGCCACACTCTTCCTATACTTCCGGACGAAGTATTGGAAGAAGGCCTGAAATCAGGCGAACGCCGCGATGCGGCCCATGAGGCCGGCATGACGGGGCGGAGCGACGACCGCTCCGACGACCGCGATGAGCGGCGTGGGCAGCACGGAGACGTCGACCTTACCTGTGGCCAGATCGGTCAGCGTGGTGAGCACGTCGGACGCGCCATCCTGCGAGACTTTCGAAAGCAGACGGATCGGCAGGTCGGCCTGAGCGCCCGCGGCGATGAGTTTTACGGCGACGGACGGCAAAGCCTTCGCGCCCATGTAAAGACAGAGCGTGGCGCCGGTCTCGATATGAGCCTTCCAGTTCTGATCGGAGCCATCGGCGCAGTGACCGGTGAGGAACGTGACGGAGGCGGCCTTGCCGCGATGCGTCAGCGGGAAAGCGGCGTCGGCGCCCGCGGCGGTCGCGGCGGTGACGCCGGGAACGACTTCGAAAGGAATACCATGGGCGGCGAGATGGTCCATCTCTTCACCGAGACGACCGAACACGCCGGGGTCACCGCCCTTGAGGCGCACGATGAGACCGCCTTGGCGGGACTCACGTACGATCACGGCGTTGATCTCGTCCTGGGTCATCGAGTGCACGCCGCAGCGCTTGCCGACCGGGACGATCTTCGTGGACGAGGGAATCTCCGCCAACAAGGCGTCCCCCGGGAGGGCGTCATGGATGACCACATCGGCCTTCTGGAGCAGGCGGAGTCCCCTGACGGTGATCAGGTCCGGAGCCCCGGGGCCTGCACCGACAAAGACCACCCGGCCGATGTCACAATTTACCATTTATTTAAACTTGACCCCTATTTATGTAATCCTAACTCATCTTATCAAGTATTAAATCAATGGACCCTACCTCTGGCAAGCCCCTGGCTAAGAACGAACTCCTGAAGGCCGATAAACCCGACCTTTCCGGCACGATTCGCGAAACCCTCGCCAACCCTGCGGCCGACCGCTTCAGCGGCGACGACGAGCAGTTCATCAAGTTCCACGGCATCTACCAGCAGGACGACCGTGATAAGCGCAAGGTCGCCAAGGAATACTCGGTCATGGTGCGCACGCGCCAGACCGGCGGCATCGTCCCGGCCGCCCAGTATGTCGTCTACGACGAGCTCTCGAGCCGCTTCGCCAACGGCACGCTCCGCATCACCTCCCGCCAGACCTTCCAGTTCCACGGCGTGCTGCAGCAAGGCATCGGCCCGCTGATCAAGTCGATCAACGACGCCCTCTCCTCCACGCTCGCCACCTGCGGTGACGTGAATCGCAACGTGACGGCCCCCACCAATCCGCCCGTCGACCAGGTCGCCGTGCAGGTCGATGAAGACGCGTTCAAGATCACGCGCGCCCTGCTCCCTCGCACCACGGCTTATCATTCCATCTGGGTGGACGGCGTCCAGGTCGACCTCGGTCTCGGCGACAAGATCGCCAAAGCGGCCGCCTCCGTCGATCAGGCCAATCCGTACATGCCCCCGCCCGCCGACACCGACGATTCCGGCGCGGCTGTCGACCCGCTCTACGGCAAGACCTACCTCCCGCGTAAGTTCAAGACCGGCTTCGCCATCCCGCCGAACAACGACACCGACGTCTTCACGAACGACATGGGCTTCGTGGCCATCGTCGAGAACGGCAAGCTCCTCGGCTACAACCTGCTCGTCGGCGGCGGCCTCGGCACCTCCCACGGCAACAAGGCCACCTACCCTCGCCTAGCCGACGTCATCGGCTTCATCACCCGCGAACAGCTCGTCGAAGTCGGCGCCGCCGTCGTCGCCATCCACCGCGACTGGGGTGATCGCACCGACCGCAAGCACGCGCGCATCAAGTACGTCCTCCAGGAAAAGGGCGTCGAGTGGTTCCGCACCGAACTCGGCCAGCGCCTCGGCGCCCCGCTGCCGGCCGCCAAGCCCTTCCTCTTCCGCGGCCAGGGCGACGCCTTCGGCTGGTTCAAGCAGCTCGACGGCAACTGGTTCCTCGGACTCTTCGTCGAGACCGGCCGCGTCAAGGACGCCGACGGCTACAAGCTTAAGACCGCGCTCCGCAAGATCGCCGAGCAGTTCGGCCCGACCTTCCGCCTGAGCGCGACGCAGAACCTCGTCCTCTCCGACATCAAGGAAGCCGACAAGGGCGCCATCGAACAGCTGCTGCATGACCATGGCTGCGCCATCGTCTTCAACCCCGGCCTGATCAAGGGACGCGGCATGGCCTGCCCGGCGCTGCCGACCTGCGGTCTCGCCCTGGCCGAGTCCGAACGCTTCTTCCCGAAGTTCCTCGCCAAGATCGAAGACGGCCAGGCCGCCGCGGGCATCGCCAACGAAGAACTCGTCGTGCGCATGACGGGCTGCCCCAACGGTTGCGCTCGTCCTTACAACGCCGAGATCGGCCTCGTGGGCAAAGCCCCGGGCAAGTATAACATCATGCTCGGCGGCAACCGCGAAGGCACCCGCCTCGCTCGCCTCTGGAAGGAAGCCGCCTTGGCCGACGAAATCCCGGTGCTCATCGGCGAACTGTTCAAGCAGTATGCCAAGGAACGCACGGCCGGCCAGGCCTTCGGCGATTGGGTCGACCAGGCTCCTGTCTGGCCCTCCGCTCCCGCCGCCTAAGCGAGCCGATGGCCGACCTCGACCCAGCCCGCATCCCGGAACTCGACGCCCGTCTTACGACGCTGGCGCCGGCGGACCGTCTGCGCTGGGCCTACGAGACCTTCGGCGCCCGCGCCGGCATCGGCACGAGCTTCCAGCCCGCCGGCGTGGTCATCCTGCACCTCGCCAAGACCGCCGGCCTTCCTATCCAGGCCTTCACCCTCAACACCGGCCTGCTCTTTCCGGAGACGCTTGAGTTCAAGGCGAAGCTCGAAACCCACCTCGGCATCAAGGTCGAGGAAGTCCTCCCCGTCCAGACCGTTGAACAGCAGGCCGCCCAATACGGCGCCGAACTCTGGAAGCGCGATCCGGAGAAGTGCTGCGAACTCCGTAAAGTCGACTCCCTCGGCAAGAAACTTTTCGACCTCGACCTCTGGATCACCGGCATGCGCCGCGACCAGAGCGCCGAGCGTTCCGTGACGCCGCTGCTCTCGCTAGCCGCCCGCCCCGACAACTCCGACGTCTGGAAACTCAACCCGCTCGTCGATTGGAGCCGTGACCAGGTCTGGGCCTACCTCAAGGAGCACGGCCTGCCGCACAACGTCCTGCACGACCGCGGCTACCGCTCGATCGGCTGCTACCCTTGCACGCTGCCCACCTCCGGTGGCGACGAACGCGGCGGCCGCTGGCCCGGCTTCGAAAAGAAGGAATGCGGCCTGCATACCCGCACTAAGAAAGGATTGGGCGGATAGCGGCTGGCGGTTGGCGGATAGGAAAACCTCCTCAATTCCCCATTCCAGCTCTCCCCCTCTTCGACCAACCGCCATCCGCCCCCCCTTCTTGAGTCTCTCTGTGTTCCCAACCGCCAACCGCTAACCGCCAACCGCTTTCGCCCTTTTTCAGCCAATGTCCCGCAACGCCCAAAACGACCACCTGACGCGCCTCGAACAGACGTCGATCCACGTCTTCCGCGAAGCCTTCGCCAACTTCCGCTCCGTCTGCATGCCCTGGTCCATGGGCAAGGACTCCAACGTCCTCATCTGGCTCGCCCGTAAGGCGTTCTGCGGCAAGATCCCTTTCCCGCTCCTGCACATCGACACGACCTACGAGTTCCCGGAGATGTATGAGTTCCGCGAAAAGGCCAAGGTCATCCATGGCATCGACCTCATCGTCCGCGTCAACGAAGACGCCATCCGTCGCGGCATCGGTTACGCCACGCACGACCCGGTGACCGTCACGCACGAGCTCAAGACCGTCCCCTTCAAGGCGGCGATCGACGAATTCAAGTGGGACGCCTTGGTGACCGGTATCCGCCGCGACGAAGACCCGACCCGCGCCAAGGAGCGCTGGTTCTCCCCTCGCTCCGCCGAAGGCGCCTGGGATTACAAGGACCAGCCCCCGGAATTCTGGGGCCAGTTCGCCAGCTCGGCCCCCGAAGGCGGCCACGTCCGTGTCCAGCCTCTCCTCGAATGGACCGAGCTCGACATCTGGGAATACATCCGCCGCGAGAACATCCCGAATCCGACCCTCTACTTCGCCCGCAATGGCAAGCGCTTCCGCTCCCTCGGCTGCCATCCCATCACGCATCCGGTCGACAGCCCTGCCAGCAACATCGACGAGGTCATCGAGGAACTGAAGCTGACCAAGACCAGCGAACGCGCCGGTCGCGCCCAGGACCACGTCGGCCGCAACTCCATGCAGGAACTCCGTGCCAAGGGCTTCATGTGAGCCGCCCAAAAAGATGAACACCCAATCCCTTTCCCAACCTGTGAGCACCTCCCTTCCCTCCGTCGAAGATCATCGCAAGATGCACGTCGTCGTCGTCGGCCACGTCGACCACGGCAAGTCCACCTTCGTCGGCCGCCTCCTCCATGACACCGACTCCCTGCCCAACGGCAAGATGGACCAGGTCCGCAAGAACTGCGCGATCGAAGGCATGGAATTCGAATATGCCTTCCTCCTCGACGCCCTGATCGAAGAGCAGGAACAGAACATCACCATCGACACCACGCGCATCTTCTTCCGCACGAAGCAGCGCGCCTACGCGATCATCGACGCCCCGGGCCACAAGGAGTTCCTCAAGAACATGGTGACCGGCGCCGCGAGCGCCTCCGCCGCCCTCCTGCTCATCGACGCCAAGGAAGGCGTCATGGACCAGTCCCGCCGCCACGCGTTCCTGCTCTCCCTCCTGGGCGTGAAGCAGCTCGTCGTGCTGGTCAACAAGATGGACCTCGTCGACCACTCGGAGTCCACCTACCAGAAGATCGTCACCGAATACTCGGCCTTCCTGAAGACCCTCGGCCTCAACGCCGTCCACTTCATCCCGATCGCCGCCAAGCACGGCG
>JBILHF010000053.1:0-11227 GCA_044350605.1 Opitutales bacterium | reverse complement strand
GTGACAGTGCGGCGCTCTAACCAACTGAGCTACCACCCCGGTAGCCAAAAGGAAGGGTAACAAAGGTTTTGGGGAGGGGGTCTGTCAAACGGAAAACCGACCCAAATTAACCCCGAACCTGGCCTTGACCGACGATTTCGAACTTCCAGGTGGTCAATTCGCGGATCCCCATGGGTCCGCGGGCGTGCAGACGGTCCGTCGAGATGCCCACTTCGGCCCCGAAGCCGAACTCGCCGCCGTCGGTGAACCGGGTGCTGGCGTTCCAATAGACGCAGGCGCTGTCGATCTGGGCGAGGAAGGCGCGGGCGGCGGACTCGTCGGCCGTGATGATGGCGTCGGAGTGGTGCGAGCCGTAGTCTTCGACGTGGGCGACCGCCTCGGCGAGGCCGGCCACGATCTTCACGTTGAGGATGAGGCCGAGGTGCTCGGTGCGGAAATCCTGTTCCGTGGCGGCCTGGGCGCCGGGCATCAGCGGCCGCGACTGGGCGCAGGCGCGGACCTCGGTCTGCTTGGCCGAGAGGGCGGCGGCCATCTTCGGGAGGAACTGCCGGGCGACGGCGGCGTCGACGAGCAGCGTCTCGAGGGCGTTGCAGGCGCTGGGGCGCTGGCACTTCGCGTTGAGCACGATCTGTTCGGCCATCGCGAGGTCGGCCTGCGCGTGGACGTAGACGTGGCAGATGCCGGCGTCGTGCTTGATGACGGGCACCTTGGCGGAGTTGACGACCGCCTCGATGAGGCCGGGGCCGCCGCGGGGGACGATGATATCGACGATGCCACGCAGCGAGCCGAGGGCGGGCACCGCTTCGCGGTCGGTGAAGGGCAGGAGCGTGACGGCTTCGGCGGGCAGGCCGGCGGCGCGCAGGCCGGTCGCGAACGACTTCGACAGCGCGATGTTCGTGTGGATCGCTTCGCTGCCGCCGCGGAGCACGCAGCCGTTACCTGACTTCAGGCAGAGGGCAGCGGCGTCGACGGTGACGTTGGGGCGCGATTCGAAGATGATGGCGACGAGGCCGATCGGCACGCGACGACGGATGATGCGCAGGCCGTTGGGGCGGGTCCAATCCTCGGTGACTTCGCCGACGGGGTCGGGGAGCTTCGCGACCGCTTCGCAGGCGACCGCGATGTCCTCGAGGCGGGCGTGGTCGAGACGCAGGCGGTCGGTCATCGCATCCGTGAGGCCCTTGGCCTTGGCGGCGGCGAGGTCCTTGGCGTTGGCCTCGAGGATGGCGGCTTCGTCGGCGCGGAGGGCCTGGGCGGCGGCGCGCAGGGCGGCGTCGCGGACGGCGGTCGGGGCGAGGGCGAGGGCACGCGAGGCCTTCTTGGCCGTGCGGGCGATCTCCGTCACGCGCTGGAGGAGGTCGCTCATTTCTTCTTCAGCGAGAAGCGCGTGCCGAGCTTCTGGCCGTCGGCGAGTTCGAGCAGGACCTTCTCGCGACGGCCGCTGGCGATGATCGTGTCGACGCCGCCTTCAGCCGCGATCTCCGCGGCGAGCAGCTTCGTGACCATGCCGCCGACGTTGCGTTCGGAGCCCGCGCCGCCGGCGAGGGCGCGCACTGAGTCGTCGATCTTGCGGACGGAAGGGATGAGGTCGCCGGTGCCGTCGGACTTCGTCATCAGGCCCTGGATGCCGGAAAGGATGATCAGCAGGTCGGCGCCGACGAGGGCGGCGACGTGGGCCGAGAGGCGGTCGTTGTCGCCGACCTTGATCTCTTCGTCGGCGATGGCGTCGTTCTCGTTGATGATCGGGACGAAGCGCTTGCGGGCGAGGAGGAGGTCGAGGGTCGCGCGGGCATTGCGCGTGCAGGCGCGACTATCGAGGTCCCAGTAGGTCAGCAGCATCTGCGATCCCAGCAGCTTATGGCGGCGGAGGTGCTTGCCGTATTCCGACATCAGCTCCGGCTGGCCGACGGTGGCGCAGGCCTGGAGTTCGCGGGCTTCCTTCGGGCGTTTCTCGAGGCCCATGGCGGTCATGCCTGCGGCGACGGCGCCGGAGGTGACCAGTACGACCTGGATTCCGCGCTTATGCAGGCCGGCGACCTGATCGACGATGCGGCCGATCTGGACGCGGTCGACCTTGCCGTCCTTGCGGGTGAGGAGGCCGGAACCGAGCTTGATGACCCAACGTTTTGCCATGGCTTTGAGGGGTCGACCTTAGCCGAGGGAAAACGCCGTTGTCCAGCGTCAGAACGCCGTCCTCAGAACGAAGGCGGCTGCAGGCCCACGGCCAGCCAGCCTTTCGGGGCCAGGACGCGGCCCTGCGGGGTGCGGACGACGTAGCCTTCCTGCACGAGGAACGGCTCGTGGACTTCCTCGAGCGTGTGGGCGTCTTCGCCGATGGCGGCGCCGATGCTGCTGAGGCCGACCGGGCCGCCGTTATGCTTCTCAGCCATCGCGCGGAGGAAGCGGTGATCCATGTCGTCGAGTCCGTGCTGGTCGATCTCAAGGAGTTCGAGGGCCGCGGCGGTCGCCTTGGCGTCGGCCTTGCCGCCGGCGCGTTCGAGCGCGTAGTCGCGCGTGAAGCGCAGCAGGTTGTTGACGATGCGGGGGGTGCCGCGCGCGCGGCGGGCGATCTCGTCGGCGCCGCCTTGGTCGATGTCGAGGCTGAGCAGTGCGGCGTTGCGGCGCACGATGCTGAGCAGCTGTTCGCGCGTGTAGTAGTCGAGGCGCGTCTGCAGCGTGAAGCGGCTACGGAGCGGGGCGGTGAGCAGGCCCGTGCGGGTCGTCGCGCCGACGAGCGTGAACTTCGGCAGATCGAGGCGGACGCTGCGGGCGTTCGGTCCCTGATCGATCATGATGTCGATGCGGAAGTCTTCCATCGCCGAGTAGAGGAACTCCTCGACCGTCTTCGGGATGCGGTGGATCTCGTCGACGAAGAGCAGGTCGCCTTCCTGCAGGCTCGTGAGCAGGCCGGCGAGGTCGGAGGCCTTCTCGACGACCGGTCCTGAGGTGACGCGGATCGGGCGGCCCATCTCTTCGGCGAGGATCATCGCGAGCGTCGTCTTGCCGAGGCCGGGCGGGCCGTGGAGCAGGATGTGGTCGAGCGTGCGGCCTTCGCGGCGCGCGGCTCCGATCATCACGCGCAGGCGTTCGACCGTGCGCTGCTGGCCGACGAAGTCGTCGAGCTTCGGCGGGCGCAGGGCGGCGTCGAGCGAGCGGTTCGCGCGGGACAGGGCTTCCTTGCCGGCGGGCGGCTGGGGGTCATCGGGCGAATCCTTGCGGGCCATGGGCGCAAGGTGCGGGGTCGGGGCGAATTGGCAACCCTCAGTCCTCGGCGAAGCCTTTCGGCAGCGCGGAGGCGGGGAGGCGTTCCACGTCGGCGCCCAGGGAGCGCAGGCGTTCCTCGAAACGTTCGTAGCCGCGGTCGAGATGGTAGAGTCGTTGGACCCAGGTCTCGCCCTTGGCGACCAGCGCGGCGAGGATGAGGGCCGCCGAGGCGCGGAGGTCGGACGCCATCACCGGCGCGCCGGAGAGCGGGCGGCCGCCGGCGACGGTCGCCGTGGCGCCTTCGATCGCTATGTCGGCGCCCATGCGCTGGAGTTCCGCCGCGTGCATGAAGCGGGCCGGGTAGATCTTCTCCGTGATCGGGCTACGGCCGTCGACGAGGAGTTGGAGGGCCATGAACTGTGCCTGGAGGTCGGTCGGGAAACCCGGGTAGGGCTCCGTGACGATTTCGACCGCCCGCGTCGGTCGGCCGTGGGCGCGGATGAAGTCGGGACCGGTCTCGATCAGCACGCCGGCTTCACGCAGCTTGTCGAGGAAGGCCGTGAGGTGCGCCGGTTCGCAGTGCGTGACCGTGACGTCTCCGCCCGTGATCGCACCGGCCACGAGATAGGTGCCGGCTTCGATGCGGTCGGCGATGACCGTGTGGTCGCAGCCGTGGAGGGACGCGACGCCTTCGACCTCGATGACACTGGTGCCTTGGCCGCGAATCTTCGCGCCCATCTGGATGAGCATCGCGCAGAGGTCGACGACTTCCGGTTCGCGCGCCGCGCACTCGATGTGCGTGATGCCGGGCGTGAGCGTGGCGGCCATCACGAGATTCGCCGTGCCGAGCACCGTGCTGCCCATCGGGCCGCCCATGGGGACCGTGGCGCCGCGGGCGTGGGAAGCGTCGACCGACACCAGGCCGGCTTCGACGGTGACGACGCAGCCGAGGGCCTCGAGGCCCTTCAGGTGCAGGTCGATGGGGCGCGGGCCGATCACGCAACCGCCGGGGATGGCCATCTCCGCCTGGCGGAGCCGGCCGACGAGCGAGCCGAGCAGGCAGACCGACGCGCGCATCTTGCGGACGAGGTCGTAGGGCGTGCGGTGCGAGATTTCGGCGGCGCGGATCGTCCAGACGCCGCGCGCGGGGTTCGTGACCGTCGCGCCTTGGTGGCCGAGGATCTCGGCCATGTAACGGACATCGCTCAGGTCAGGCACGTTACGCAGCGTCACCGTCTCACTCGTGAGGAGCGAGGCGGCCAGCAGCGGCAGCGCGGCGTTCTTGGAACCGGCGGCGCGGACCGAGCCTTTCAGTTCGTGACCACCGCGGATGCGCGCGACTTGGAGCATGTCGGGGAAAAGAAGCGGGGGCGCCGATTGGCGCCCCCGTCAGTTCAGCCTTCGCGAGGACCGTTGCGAGGACCGCGGTCGCCGCGGAATTCGCCGCGACCTCCGCGCGAGCCATCACGGCCGCCACGGGAACCGCCGCGGAATTCGCCGCGACCACGCCCGCCGCGATGACCGCGGTCGGAGCGTTCGCCGCGGGGTTCGCCGCGCGGCGCGTAGGGACGGGAGGAGGGCACGAAGACGGCCTTGTCGGGGATGCCGAACAGGGTGGCGAGCTTGCGCTTCAGCGAGGCCCAGAAGCCGATGGGGGCCTGGACCGGGATGACGACGGGTTCGATCTGGATGCGCGGACGGTCTTCACGACGCGGACGATCTTCGCGGCGAGGGCGGTCGCCTTCGGAGCGCGGACGATCGCCTTCGGGGCGCGGTTCGCGGGGTTCGCGGCGCGGGCCACGTTCGCCTTCGGCGCGGGGTTCGCGACGAGGACGGTCGCCCTGCGGGATGCCGGGCTGGCGGCCTTCTTCGGCGAGACCTTCCGGACGCGGCTCACGAGGTTCGCGACGCGGACCACGTTCGCCTTCGGCGCGCGGTTCACGACGCGGACGGTCTTCGCGGGCCGGAGCGGCGGACTGGGTGCGGTCACCCGAGAGGTTCTCGGTCAACTGCGACGGATCTTCGACGACACCGATGGCCGGGCGGGCAGCCTGACCATTGGCGGCGGAGGGACCGGCGCCACGGGGCGTGCCACGACGACCGAACTGCTTCGGGGCCGTGATGGTGCCAGGCTTGGCGGCGGGTTCGGACGAGGCCCCGATCACGGAGAGCGGAGGGAGTTCCGCGTGGGCGGACTCCAGCTTGGCTTCGTTGAGGCGGGGTGCGGGGGTGCGGACTTCATTGGCGCCTGCGTCCGCGGCGGGCTGGTGGGCGGAGACTGGCTCCTGGCCCTGGGTTTCTTCTTGGCTCATGTTGCTTATGTTGGGGCGGCCTTCGTTGTGGCCGACCGGATGATGCGGCCGTTCCGTTGTGGAGCGGCGACGCGGTTTGTCGGACCCTTGGTGACGGAGGACGAACCTCCTTGGGGTGCCGAAATGACCCGGGAGAGACTCCCGGAACCCTTGTGAATAACTACCCCCTCTTGCTTAACAACAAGAAAGTCCCTCAGCGGGCCTCTTCTGTGAACCTTTGTTCACGAATCAGCACGATCTTGACGGTTCCTTGATAGGAAAGGGTCTCTTCCACCTTGAGGCGGAGGCGGCGGGCGAGTTCGGTCGCCCCGAAGTCATCGACCTTACCCGGGTCCACGATGACCCGAAGTTCGCGCCCGGACTGGAAGGCGTAGGCCTCCCGGACGCCATCGAAGGCGAGGGCGACCTCCTCCAGGAGACGGACGCGCTGGGCGTAGGACTCGAGGGTGGAGGAGCGGGCGCCGGGGCGGGAGCCGGAGGCGGCGTCGGCGATCATCACCAGCGGAGCGTAGAGGCTTTCGGCCGGAACCTCGCGGTGGTGGGCGGCCACCGCGTTCACGACGCGAAGATCTTCGCCGAGACGGCGGAGGAGGGCGGCGCCGGCGAGGGCGTGGCTGCTGCCAGCTTCGGCTTCGATCGCCTTACCAAGGTCATGCAGCAAGCCGGCGCGTTTCGCCGGGATCGGGTCGATGCCGATCTCCGCGGCGAGCATCGCGCAGAGCTGCGCGACCTCAATCGAGTGCGCGAGCGTATTCTGGTTGGCGGAGAGGCGGAAGTGGAGGCGACCGAGCAGTTCTTCGACGGCGGCGTCCATGGGCGGCAGACCGAGGTCGCGCACGGCGTCGCGACCGAGGCGGCGGGCGTGCTTGACGACTTCGTCGCCCGCGAGGCGGACGCTGTCTTCGATGAGCGCCGGCGAGATGCGGCCGTCTTTGACGATGCGTTCCAGCGCGATGCGCGCGATCTCACGGCGGACCGGGTCGAAGCAGGAAACCATCGCCAGGCCGGGCGTTTCGTCGATGAGCAGGGTCGCGCCGGTGATCTGTTCGAAGGTGCGGATATTACGGCCTTCGCGGCCGATCAGGCGGCCCTTCATGTCCTCGTTCGGCAGCGAGACGGAGAGCGCCGTGGCGTCCTGCGTCGTGGAGGTCGTCAGGCGCTGCATCGCCGAGAGCAACGTGCGGCGGGCCTCGTCGTCGATGTCCTGTTCGACCTGGTCGAGCAGGCTGCGGCGGAGGTGCTGGGCTTCTTCGCCGTATTCCTCGCGGAGGTGGTCGAGGAGCAGGGCGCGGGCTTCCTCCGGCGTGACCTTGGCGAGACGTTGGAGTTCGCGGAGAAGGTGGTCGCGTTGCCGGGCGTTCTCGCGGGCGAGTTCGGCGGAGGCCGCGGCCGCGGCTTCCGCATCGGCCATGGCACGCGCCGCCGTGCGGTGGACGTCCTCGGCTTGGGCATGGAGTTCGGCCGCCTCGACGGTGGCCTCGCGCCGGGCGAGCTCCACTTCGGAGCGGAGCCGGGCCTCGCGGACGGCGCCCAGGGTGTTTTCCCGCCATTTCGCGACCGCATACGCCACGATGGCTCCGGAGGAGAACGCCACGGCGGCGAGGATGCTTTGGTCGGCTGCCACAGGCATGGTCGTCGCGAAAACCGGAGGTCCGGGGCCATACCCTTGCCGACCCGGCTCCTTCGGCAAGCCCTTTCGGGAGGTTCGCCTTGCCTCGGAGCCTCCGGCGGGCTTCTTCAAGGCATGTCCAGACACCTTGACGATGAGCGGTCTTCGGCCGCGGTCTGGTGGGACAATTTCGCCAACTTCGCCTGGCGGACGGACTGGACCCAGGTGGTCATCATCTTGTTCCTCAGCACCCTCGGCATCGTCGCGATCCAGTCGGCCGGGAGCGCCCGGGAATCGACGTTCTACCGCTCGCAGATCGTCTTCGTGGTCATCGGTTGGATCGCCTATTGGGCGGTTTCGGCCCTTGATTATCGACTCATCCAACGGCACGCCCGCCGCCTGTATCTCGGGACCATCTTGCTGCTTCTGCCCGTCTCGCTCTGCGCGTTGGCCAAGACGAACCTCGGCGACTTCATCCGCAGCGTCAACGGGGCGCGTCGCTGGATGGATTTCGGGCCGTTCTCGATCCAGCCCTCCGAGTTCGCGAAGATCGGCGCGCTCGTCTTTCTGGCCGCGTTGCTGGCGCGCTCTCCGATCGGCTCCTTTCGGGCGACTTGGGGCACCGTGGCGCGCGCCCTCGGGGTCGCGGCGGTCCCGTTTGTCTTGATTTTTGTGCAGCCGGACCTAGGTTCTGCGCTCATCTACCTGCCGCTTTCATTCATCCTGCTTTTCGTCGCCGGCCTGACCACCAGGTTCTTCCTAGTGGCCGGAGCCGCCGCCGTCCTGCTGGTGGGCGTGGTGGCCGTCGATCTGACCGAATACGCGGCCAAGATCGACCAGTATGCGAAGGCCAATCCGCAGTCCAAGGACCCCGTGCGCGCGGTCCGCGGTCAGCACGAAGCGGAGGCCTGGTTCTTCCTGCTCAAGGACTATCAGCGTGAACGCATCATGTCCTTCGTCGCGCCTGACGTCATCGACCCCAAGGGTCTCGGCGTCACCTGGAACGTCAATCAGGCCGTCATCGCGGTCGGTCGCGGCGGTTTCCGCGGTCAGGGCGTCGGCAACGGCACGCAGGCCCGCTTCGGCTACCTGCCGGAAGCGGCGGCGCACAATGACTTCCTTTTTTCCGGGATGGCCGAGGAGATCGGCTTCACCGGCGGTTTCCTGGTGATCGGTTCCTTCGTCCTGCTGTTCTGGCGCGTCGTGCGCACGGCGGCGCGGACGACGGATCGGTTCGGCTCTTTGTTGGCGATCGGCGCGGCGGTCGTGCTCGGCACGCACGTCGTGATCAACGTCGGCATGAACATCGACCTGATGCCCGTCACCGGGGTCCCCCTTCCTTTCCTTAGCTACGGAGGGTCTTTCGTACTCAGCTGTTTCCTGCTCCTTGGACTAGTCCAGAGCGTTCACCGGCATTCGTCCGGTGGCGGCGAAGACGGAGGCTCTCCGGCAACCGGCTTAACCGCCTGACCGAGATGCCCGAAAATACCGAACCCGAAGATATCAACGACGAGCTGCCCGAAGAGGGCGGCGAACAGACCTCCCCGATCGACCAGCGCCAGCTGGCCGACGAGGCGGCCAAGCGGCGCAAGGAGCTCCCGCTGCTCCAGCGCATCGTGAAGCACTTCTCCAAGGACCGCGCGGTCTACCGCGAGCTCGTGATCAACGCCGAGACGCTCGAGAAGCGCGTCGCGCTCCTCACCAACGGCGTCCTCGACAAATTCGAGATCGAGCACAAGGGCGAGAACCGCATGGTCGGCGCGATCTTCAAGGGCCGCGTCCAGAACCTCGAGGGCGGGCTCAAGGCCGCCTTCGTCGACATCGGTCAGCCGAAGAACGCTTTCCTGCACTATTGGGACATGCTCCCGGCCGCCAATGACTCGCAGGTCGAGTTCATCCGCGACAACGAGTCCGCCGAGCAGAAGCAGCGCAAGGCCCGCTACCAGGCCAAGGACATCCCGCAGCTCTTCCCGGCCGGTTCCGACATCGTCATCCAGGTCGTCAAGGACCAGATCGGCACCAAGGGTCCCCGCTCGACCACCAACATCGCGCTCCCGGGTCGTTACCTGGTGCTCATGCCGTTCAGCGGCGCGTGCGGCGTCTCCCGCAAGATCGAGGAGTCGTCCGAACGCGAACGCCTGAAGGACATCCTCCGCTCGCTCACCATCCCGGAAGGCATGGGCGTCATCATCCGCACCGCCGGCGAAGGCAAGCAGGCCCGCTGGTTCGTCCGCGACCTGCACATGCTGCTCAAGCGCTGGCAGGCCATCGTCGAGAAGATCAACGCCCCGGACCGCAAGCCCGTCCTCCTCTACCAGGAGCCCGGCCTGATCGAACGCACCGTCCGCGACTTCCTCACGGAAGAAGTCGACCGCATCCTCGTCGACAACCCGGAGGACTTCAAGCTGGTCCAGGACCTCGTCGGCGAAGTTTCGCCGCGTTCCCGTTCCCGCGTCGAGCTGTACGCCGACCCCATCCCGGTCTTCGAGCGCTATAACATCGAACGCCAGATCGAGCAGCTCTTCCAGCGCCGCGTCCCGCTTCCGAGCGGCGGCGAGATCGTCATCGACGAGACCGAGGCCCTCACGGCCATCGACGTCAACACCGGCGGCCACCGCGGCAAGGACGGCGCCAAGGACGGCAACTTCATCACCCAGGCCAACCTCGAGGCCGTCACCGAGGCGGCCCGCCAGATCAAGCTGCGCAATCTCGGCGGCCTCATCATGATCGACACCATCGACATGAAGAACCCCAAGGACCGGAAGAAGGTCTTCGAGGCTCTCCGCGACGCCATGGAGGACGACCGCGCCAAGCACCAGATCCTGCCGATCTCCGCGCTGGGCGTGCTCCAGATGACGCGTCAGCGCCATACGGAGTCGAACACGACCTCGATGTATACGGCCTGCCCGCATTGCCAGGGCCGCGGTATCGTCAAGAACCCCCGCACGGTCTCCGTCGAGATCCAGCGCAAGCTCCTCAGCGTCATCCGCCGCCTACGCGAGGGTACCAGCCCCGAGAAGGAGCTGGAGATCAACATCCTGCTCCATCCCGTCAACCTCGAGCGCATCATCACCGAGGACCGCGAGTTCTTCCGCGACCTGATGAAGTCCTGCAAGGTCCGTCTCGGCACCAAGCCCGACCCGACCTACAGCATCGAAGCGTTCAAGCTCTTCGACGGCGCCGGCAAGGAACTGCGCTAAGCGTTCCGGCCGACCGCCTGCAAGGCCTCCGGGTTCGCCCGGGGGCCTTTTTGTTTACCGGCGCGGGCGATGGGCGAGCAGGCGCAGGCCGTTGAGGCAGACCACCACCGTGCTGCCTTCGTGCACGCTGACGGCGAGGGGCAGGGGGGCTCCGCGGAAGATGACGTAGGCCGCCATGCCGAGGGCGGCGCCGACCGAGATGATGATGTTGAAGCGGATCGCCCGGCGGGCCCGGCGGCTCAGTTCGATCGCATCGACCAGGCGCTCCAGATGG
Source organism: Opitutales bacterium (assembly GCA_044350605.1). Classification (GTDB taxonomy): domain Bacteria; phylum Verrucomicrobiota; class Verrucomicrobiia; order Opitutales; family UBA953; genus UBA953. Next base: position 628 of record JBILHF010000053.1, on the reverse strand, counting down.
TCGTCCATCAGCACCACGTCGCTGGATTCCAGGGCCGCGTCGCTGCCGCGGCCGCCCATGCCCACGGCGACGTCCGCCGCGGCCAGGCTGGGCGCGTCATTGACGCCGTCGCCGACCATCGCGACCACGTGGCCTTCCGCGGAGTAGCGGCGGATGGCGGCCATCTTGGCGTCCGGCGTGAGCGCGGCCGCATAGGCTTGGATGCCGACCTGCTGCGCGGCCGCGGCGGCGGCCTCTTCGCGGTCCCCGGTGAGCATGACCGTGCGGATCTTCGCCGCATGCAGGGCGGCGAGGGTGGGGCGGCTCGCTTCCCGGATGCGGTCGACGAGCGTGGCGCGGACCGTGACGGTCCCGTCGGAGGCCCAGACCTCGCTGACGATGGCGCCGGCCGGCACCGCCGCCGCCGGGAGCGAAGCTCCGCCGACGAATTCACGGGTGCCCACGCTCCAGCGCGCGCCGGCGACCGTGCCGGAGACGCCTTGGCCGGGAGAATTCGAAAGTCCTTGGACGGGCAGGAGGCGGGCGCCTTCGAGCTGGCAGGCGCGGACGACCCCGGCGGCGAAGGGATGCGTGGTCGCCGCTTCCAAGGTCTGCAGGGCGCTCAGGGCACGTCCGCGGTCGGCGTCCG
>JBILHF010000141.1:0-3347 GCA_044350605.1 Opitutales bacterium | reverse complement strand
ACCAAGACCTGGCTGCGCTCCGGTCCGGCCGGACCTAAGTTCGAAGCCGTCGACGTGATGCCTTCGGTCATCGACCAGACGATTGCCTTCATCGAAGGGCAGAAGAAAGCCGACCCCGCCAAGCCATTCTTCGCCTACGTGCCGCTCAATGCCCCGCACACGCCGATCGTGCCGACCAAGGAGTTCCAAGGTTCCAGCGGTATCAGCCCTTACGCCGACTTCGTGAAGCAGGTCGACCATGACGTCGGCCGTCTGCTGGCTTCGTTGGACAAGCAGGGCCTGACGGAGAACACGTTGGTCATCTTCACCTCGGACAACGGCTGCTCGCCCATGGCTAATATCTCCGAACTCCAGAAGGCCGGACATGAACCGAGCTACGTCTATCGTGGCCATAAGGCCGACCTCTATGAAGGCGGCCATCGCGTACCGTTCCTCGTGCGCTGGCCCGCCAAGGTGAAGCCAGCCGTGTCCGCGGCGCTCATCGGTCAGTTCGACTTCCTCGCCACCTTTGCCGAGATCACTGGTGCGACGGTGCCAGCTGGCATGGGCGAAGACAGCGTGAGTTTCCTGCCGGTCCTGCTCGGGGCCAAAGAGTCCGTCCGTCAGGGTATCGTCAGCCAGTCCATCAACGGCAGCTTCGCCTTCCGCGACGGGCAGTGGAAACTTCTGCTCAGCGCTGGTTCTGCCGGTTGGAGTTCGCCCAAGCCGGGGCCGGAAGAAGCGGGCTTGCCGCCGGTGCAGCTCTACGACCTTTCGAAGGATCCCGGTGAGCGTAAGAATCTCCAGGCCGAGTTCCCGGAGCGCGTCGCGGCGATGAAGGCCGAGCTGGAGAAACTCATCGCCCGTGGACGGAGCACGCCGGGTCCGGACCTCGCGAACGATGTCCCCGTGCAGCTGATCAAGAAAAGCCCCGCCGGTAAGGCCAAGGCCAAGAAGAAATGAGGGCCTTGCTCGCCGTCGGTCTGCTTGCGGCTTCGGCCTACGGCGCTAGCACCAAGGTCCCGGAGGGGGTCGAGGTTCTGCGCGATCTCGAATACGCGCAGGTCAAGGGCCTCAGCCTTAAATTGGACCTCTATCGTCCTGCGACCAAGCCCTCGGCGCCGATGCCCTTGGTCATCTGGGTGCATGGCGGAGGCTGGAGGAACGGTTCCAAGGCGAATTGTCCCGCGGCTTGGTTGGCGACCAAAGGGTACGCCGTCGCCAGCCTGGATTTCCGTCTATTGCCTGAGCATCCGTGGCCGGCGCAGATCGAGGATCCGATCGCGGCGCTCCGCTGGTTGCGCCAAGAGTCCGGAAAATACGGCTATGACGCGTCGCGCTCCGCCGCGATGGGCGGTTCGTCCGGAGGCCACGTGGTCGCCCTTTGGGGCACGCTGCCTTTGCCTGCGGAGGACAAGGTGAAGGCCGTGGTGGACCTCTATGGTCCGACCGACCTCCTGACCATGCCGCCGAACGTGCTCTCGGAAAAACGCACGCGTGCCGATCTCGCCAAGGCTAACGGCGCCTTGTTGCTCGGCGGCATCGTCATGGACCAGCCCGAGAAGGCCAAGGCCGTCAGCGCTCTGCATCAGGTGACGAAGGACGACGTCCCGTTCCTGATCATGCACGGCGAGGCGGACACGTCGGTTCCGGTCGATCAGAGCGAGCGCCTGCATGCGGCGCTCAAGGTCGCGGGGGTTGAATCAACCTTGAAGCTGATTCCCGGCGCCGGACACGGCGGTAAGGAGTTCGACTCCACGGAATCGCGAGCACTTATCCTAGCCTTCCTGGACAAGCACCTGAAGCGATAGCGACCACCGTGTATATGCGGTCGCGGGTGTTTACATGCCTGGAGTAGCCCCTATACTCGGGCAATGGAAAGCCCCATCCGCCTCGGACTGCTCTGCTCGGTTATCGCCGCGACCTGTCTCGCCGCCCCCTTCGATCAGGCACCCTTCGATGTCCCCGGGAATAAGGTGCTGCTGACCATGCAGCCGTCGCCGGATAATCCTCGGAACTCCGAGGGTGCCTTCGCGACCTTGGCTTCAGGGAGGATCATCTTCTGCTACTCGGCCTATAGCGGAGGGAAGGGCGACGACCATGATCCGGCCCGCATCGCGCAGATTCATTCGGATGACCAAGGCCTGACCTGGAGCGCACCCAAGACCATTGTGGAGAACGAAGGCCGCTATAATGTGATGAGCGTCTCGTTGCTGCGATCGGCGAGCGGCAAGCTGCATATGGTCTACCTGGTGAAGAACAGCTGGTTGGATTGCCGTCCGTATCTGCGGACGTCGGCGGATGATGGCGCGACCTGGTCGGCGCCGAAACTGATCCTGCAGGCCCCCGGCTATTTCGTGGTGAACAACGACCGACTCATCCAGACCTCCAAGGGCCGGCTGATCCTGCCGGTGGCGTTCCATCGTTCCCGTGGACAGGATCCGTTGAGCAGCCGTTCCTTCGACGCGCGGGCCATCGCCCTGTGGATCACCTCGGATGACGACGGGAAGACGTGGCAGGAGTCGGCCAACTGGTGGGCGATGCCGGTCCGTTCGGGAAGCGGCCTACAGGAGCCCGGCCTGGTCGAGAAAGCCGACGGATCCCTCTGGTCCTGGGCCCGTACCGATGCGGGTTTCCAGTATGGCTTCGTCTCCAATGATGGCGGCAAAGCTTGGAGCGCCCCCGTGCCGACGACCCTCGCTTCGCCCGTTTCACCTGCGAGCATCAAGCGTATCCCGGGTTCCTCTGAACTCCTCGCCGTCTTCAACGACCATTCCGGCCGGGTGCCTTTCCCGAAGGGCAAGCGGAGCCCGTTGGTCGCGGCGATCTCAAAGGACGGCGGGGCCACCTGGGGGGCTCCCAAGGTCCTCGAAGGAGATCCGGATGGTTGGTATTGCTACACGGCCATCCATTTCGTGGGCGACGATGTCCTGCTCGCCTATTGCGCCGGCGACAGCGCGAAGAAGACCTATCTCAACGTTCTGCGGGTCCGAAGGACCTCGCTAGCTTGGTTGCGCAGCGAGTGATCAGTCGGCCAGCTGAGCGATCAGCTTGAGCGTCTCGGTCGGCGACTGGTGCGTCTTCGCGGCGTTGTGCAGGCCGGGAGGCAGGACGTCGACGGCCATGGACTTGAGTTCTTCGAGGCGGGCGCAGAGCTTGTCGAGGCAGGCCTCGGTCTGCTGGGCGTCCGCCCAGACGTCGTAGATGGTCACCATTTCGCCGGGCTTATCCCCGTCGATCTCGCCTTCGCCGACCTCGTAGTCGCAGTCGAGGAGTTCGTCCCAGAAGTTGGCGTCGAGGTCGAGGGCGTCCTCTAGCTCATAGAGTCTGATGCCGCTCATCCACTCATTGAGGAGCGTGAAGGCGTC
>JBILHF010000052.1:0-11458 GCA_044350605.1 Opitutales bacterium | reverse complement strand
TCGGTCAGTTCGATGACGGAGAGGTCGGCCTTGGCGGCCTTGAGTTCGCGCTCAGCTTCGGCGCGTAGCTTGCCCGCGGCGTTGATCTTCACCGGCTGGAAGCGGCTGATCGCGGCGGCGAACTCGGCGAACTTCGCGGGGATGAGGTCGTAGTGACCGGGCCAGAGCGCGGTGTTCGACGGCCACGAGAGCCAAGTGGCGGACTGAGGTTCCCATTCCGCAGGCATGCGGAAACCGAGGGAGCGTGGCGTGGACATGCGGAAGGTCAGTCGCGCAGACGGCGCGTCAGGTCGCCGTAGGCGTCGATGCGGCGGTCGCGGAAGAACGGCCAGATGCGGCGGAATTCGCGCTGCTTCACGAGGTCGCAGTCGGCGAGGAGCACTTCCTCCTTCTCGACGGAAGCGCGGGCGACGATCTCGCCGTAAGGGTCGGAGACGAAGCTCTGGCCCCAGAACTGGGTGCGGCCTTCGGTGCCGACGCGGTTGGTCGCGGCGACGTAGCAGCCGTTGGCGACGCCGTGGCCGCGCTGGACGGTCTCCCAGGCGTTATGCTGGGCGTGGCCGAGGGCGGCCTTTTCTTCGGGCAGCCAGCCGATGGCGGTCGGGTAGAAGAGGATCTGCGCGCCGCCGAGCGCGGTGAGGCGGGCGGCTTCCGGATACCACTGGTCCCAGCAGATGAGCACGCCGATGTCGCCGTGCGCGGTCTTCCACGTGCGGAAGCCGAGGTCGCCGGGCGTGAAGTAGAACTTCTCCTCGAAACCCGGATCCTGCGGGATGTGCATCTTACGATACTTGCCGAGCACGGTGCCGTCGGCGTCGATGACGGCCGCGGTGTTATGGTAGACTTCGCTGCCGCGCGCTTCGAAGAGCGGGGCGACGATGACGACGCCGAGGCGCTTGGCGGCCTTGGCGAGTTCGGTCACGGACGGTCCGGTCTCGATGGGTTCGGCGAGGTCGAAATTCTTCGGGTCCTGGGTGATGCAGAAATACTTCGTCGTGAACATCTCCTGCAGGCCGATGATCTTCGCGCCCTTGGCCGCCGCTTCTTCGATGCGGGGCAGGGTCTTGCGCACGTTCGCCGCCGGGGTGTCCTCGGCGGTGAGCTGGATGAGACCGACGCGGACGGAATCAGCCATGGCGAGGGTCGTCAGTAGACGAGTTTGTTGATCGGGTATTCCACGATGCCCTCGGCGCCGGCGGCCTTGAGGGTCGGGATGAACTCACGCGCCTGGCGGGCGTCGATGATGGTCTCGACGGCGATCCACTCCGGATTGCTCAGCGGCGACACGGTCGGATTGCGCAGGGCGGGCAGGGCGGCGGCGACTTGGTCGAGCTTGGCCTTCGGGAGATTGAACTTGAGGCCGACCATGTGCTGCGCGGCGAGGGCGCCCTGCAGCATGAGCACGATCTGCTCGATCTTGGCGCGCTTGGCGGGATTGGCCCAGGCGGCCTTGTTCGCGACGAGGACGGTGGTGGTTTCCATCAGCTGGGCGACGATGCGCAGCTTGTTCGCCTTGATGGAGGAGCCGGTCTCGGTGATGTCGACGATGGCGTCGGCGAGCTCAGGCACCTTCACTTCGGTGGCACCCCAGGAGAATTCGACTTCGCATTCGACGCCCTGGGACTTGAACCAACGGCGGGTGGTCTCGACGAGCTCGGTGGCGACGCGCTTGCCGGCGAGGTCCTTGGCGGTCTGCACGGGCGAGGCTTCGGGGACGCAGAGGACCCAGCGGGACTTCTGGGCGGAGGCGCGGCTGTAGATCAGCTCACAGACCTGGACGACGTCGGCGTTGTTTTCCTGGACCCAGTCCTGGCCGGTGAGGCCGCAGTCAAAGAAGCCATGCTCGACGTAACGGGCCACTTCCTGGGCGCGGATGAAGCGTCCATCCAGGGCGGGGTCGTCGAAAGAGGGGCGGTAGGAGCGGCTGCTCTTGGCCACGGGGAACCCGGCCCGGGCGAACAGCTGGAGGGTGGCCTCCTCGAGGCTGCCCTTGGGCAGTCCGAGCATCAATTTGGCGGCTTCCTGACTCATGAGAACATGGAGGAAGCCCACCGCCAGCCCCTCCGCAAGCATTAAGGGATTGACTAGGAACTACGCGGAAAAGACCCTTTTTCTCACCCCTCATCCCATGCAGCGCTCTCTGCTCCTTATCGCCCTGGCCGCCCTTTTCGTCGGCTGCAAAACTTCCCAGTCGACCGCCTCCGCCGGCGTCGCTTCTTCCGGCGATGTCCGTTTCTCCTGGGAAAAGGATGCCCCGGCCCCGGCCGCTGACCCTGCCCGAACTTCCGTCCGCAACGTCCGCGCCGACCTCTCCCTGCTCGAACTCGGCGCCCTCGAGAAGCGCGATCCGGGCACCAAGCTCCAGCTCACCAAGGGCGGCAAGAATTTCCTCGTCGAGGTGATCAAGGGTGACGACGTCTCCACGATCGTCGCGATCAGCCCGAACCAGGCCTCGGTTCCCGAAGTCCGCGCCGGCGACGACCTCGCCTTCGCGGTGCTCGCTCAGTAAGGCCCGCGCGTCACACCTAGCGTGACAGAAGGACCCGCCGACTTACCTCGGCGGGTCTTTTCTTTGGGTGTACCACGCGAAAATCGGCCATAAACACGGGTTTTTCGTCCGACATTGACCCTGCCCAGTGGCATGCCTACTGCTCCTTTTCCCTGTCCGCCGATGTCCCTGTTTCGCCTGAAGTCCCGTCCGGGTTCCGCCCTCCGCAAGCTGCTCATGGTGCTTTGTGGCATCGGGCTCTTCCTGATCCTGGTCGCCGCGTTGGGTATCTGGGCCTTGGGCCGGTTCTCGCCCCGCCTCCTCGACGCCTCCCTTTCCGGGCAGTCCGGCGCGCACCTGACCGTCGAGGACAACCAGACCAATCTCTTCGTGGGCCGGGTGGATTACGCCGGCCTCGTCATCACGAACCCCTCCCGCTGGCAGGAACGCGAGTTCCTCCGGGTGAAGCGACTGGTGCTCGACGTCGACCCGCTGACGTTCGTCGAAGGCGGCGGCCAGGTCGTCAATGAGGCGGAGCTCGACATCGAGCGCGTGACGATCGTCGGCAAGAAAGACTTCCTCGCCGACAACAACGCGAAGGACATCGGCAACGGACTCAAGGGGCCGGCGAGTTCGCCGAAGCCGGCCACGGCGCCCGCCTCGCCCCCGCAGCCGTTCCTCATCAAGCAGCTCCGCGTGCGCGTCGGTCGCATCACCGTCGTCTCGGACGACGGCACCGCCGCCCGCCGCGTCGTCGTCGACCAGGATTTCAGCTTCGTCTTCGAGGCCCGCGACATCACCGACCAGAACTTCGACGCCAAGGTCTCCGTCCCCCTGGGCCAGCAGGCCCTCCAGACGGCCCTCCGCCGCCAGCCCGAACTGATGTTCGACCTCGCCCGCGAGAAAATGCGCCGCTCCGGCCGCGAAGAGAAATAATCTTATGACCGAACCTGCTTCCGAAGCCGCTCCTAACCCCGCCGATCCGGCCGTGCGCCTCGCCGAACTCGAGGGAGAGGTCGCGCGTCTCAAGGACACGGTGCTCCGTAGCAACGCCGACCAGCAGAACCAGCAGCGTCGCCACCAGCGCGAGCGCGAGGAGCTCCGCAAGTATGCGACCTCCGGCCTGCTCGAAGACCTGCTGCCCGCCCTCGATTCGCTCGCGCTCGGCCTCGAGTCCGCCTCGACCCAGGCCGACGGCCGCGCCGTCGCCGAAGGCTTCCGCATGGCCGTCGGCCAGCTCCGTGGCATCCTCTCCGGCCAGGGCCTGGTCGAAGTCAATCCGACCGGTCAGCCTTTCGACCCGGCGCGCCATGAGGCCGTCGGCTCCGAGGCTTCCGCCACCGTCGCCGAAGGCACCGTCCTGCGCGTCGCCCGCGCGGGCTGGCTCCTGCATGACCGCGTGCTCCGCCCGGCCGCCGTCTTCGTCTCTTCCGGCCCTGCCCAGTAAGCTCCCGCGATGGCCGACGAATATTACACGCTGCTCGGGGTCGCGAAGTCCGCCTCCGCCGACGAGCTCAAGAAGGCCTATCGCAAGAAGGCCATGGAGTTCCACCCGGACCGCAATCCGGGCAACAAGGAGGCCGAGGAGAAATTCAAGAAAGTCTCGCGCGCCTACGAGATCCTCGGCGACGAGGCCAAGCGTAAGCTCTACGACCAGCACGGCGAAGCGGCCTTCGACCCGAACATGGGCGGTGGCGCCCGCGGTCCGGCCGGCGGCGGCTTCCGCGGCGCCGACCCCCGCGACATCTTCGAACAGATGTTCGGCGGTGGCGGCGGCGGTGGCTTCGGCGGGTTCGGCGGCGGGGCGAGCGAAAGCCAGGATGACGCCGGCGAAGACCTGCGCGTCGACCTGAAGATCACGCTCGAAGAGGCCGCCGAAGGCGTCGAACGGAAGATCCCTTATCGCAAGCATGTCGCCTGCGCGAAGTGCGCCGGCTCCGGCGCCGAGCCCGGCTCCAAGAAGAGCCGCTGTCCGACCTGCGGCGGCCAAGGCCAGGTGGTCCGCTCGAACGGCTTTTTCCAGATGCGCCAGGTCTGCCCCTCGTGCGGCGGCCAAGGCGAACGGATCGACAAGCCCTGCAAGCCGTGCTCCGGCGAAGGTCGTACCGTCGCCGAATCGACGGTCAGCCTGCGCATCCCTCCGGGCGTCGATACCGGCACCAAGCTCCGCTCGAGTGGCAACGGTTCCGCGGGCCGCCGTGGTTCGCCGGCCGGCGATCTTTACGTCTACATCACCGTCCATGAGCATGAACTCTTCGAGCGCGACGGCGACGACCTCGCCTGCAGCGTGCCGGTGAAGTTCTCCGTCGCCGCCCTCGGCGGCAAGATCGTCGTCCCGAAGCTCAAGGGTAAGACGAACCTCAACATCCCGGCGGGCACCCAGGGCGGCACGATCTTCCGCCTCCGCGGCGAAGGCATGCCCCCGCTCCGTGGTTCGGCCGCCGGCGACCTGCTCGTGCGCGTCGACATCGACGTGCCCAAGAAGATGACCGACAAGGAAAAGGAAGCCCTCAAGGCCTACGCTTCCGCTTGCGGCGACGAAGCCGCGCCGGTGTCCGAATCCTGGCGCTCGAAGTTCAAGAAGTTCTTCCCTTAACCCCCTTGCCCGCAAGGGCGGGGGGCGTAAGGTGGACCCATGCCGCGCGACCCCGGCCAGACCGACCGACTCATCCGCCGTCTCCGCTGGGACGAGTTGGATCGCGCGTGGTTGCTTCGCTTCGTCGAGCTTGCGCGGGAAGAAGACCTCGCCGGTCTCGGCCTCGCCCAGCGTCCGGCCCGCCCCGGCGATCCTTCCGCCGCCCTTCTCGTCGGTGCCGAACGCGCCCGCGCCCGCGTGGTCGCGCGCCGTCCGATGGTCCTCGCGGGACTCGGCCTGCTCGACGTGGTCTTCGCCGCCTACGGAGGCCGTTGCCGCGCGACGCTGCTCGTCGCCGACGGTCAGCACGTGCCGGCCGGCATGGCCGTCGCCGAAGTCGAAGGGCCGGCGGCCGAACTGCTCTCCGCCGAACGTATTCTCCTGAACTTCCTCCAGCGGCTCTGCGGCGTGGCCACGCACACGCGCGCCCATGTGCTCGCGTTGGGTTCTTCGCCGACGAAGCTCCTCGATACGCGCAAGACGACGCCGGGCTTCCGCATGCTGGAGAAATATGCGGTCGGTCAGGGCGGCGGCCATAATCACCGGCTCGGCCTCTTCGATCGCATCATGGTGAAGGACAACCATCTCGCGGCCGGCGGCGCCACCGCCGGTGAGCGACTCACCTCCCTCGTCCGCCGCGCGCAGGCGGAGCGCCCCGACCTGCTCGTCGAAGTCGAGGTCGACCGTCTCGACCAACTCGAACCTGCGCTCGCCGCCGGCGCCGACGTGGTGCTGCTCGACAACTTCTCCCTTGGTGACCTTCGCGCAGCGATCCCGCTCCTGCGTGGCCGCGCCTGGTCGGAAGTCAGCGGCGGCGTGAGCTTGGAATCCTTGCCGCAGATCGGCGCGCTCGCCCCCGACTTCGTCTCGAGCGGCGCGCTCACGCACGCGGCGCCGTGGTGCGACCTCGGCCTCGACTGGCTCTGACCTCATGGCGGACCTCGACAGCAGCATCCTCCTGGCCTTCCTTGAAGCGGACGGCGAACCCGTCAGCGGCGACCGCCTCGCCAAGGAGCTCGGCGTCTCACGCGTGGCGATCTGGAGCCGGCTCGAGCGCCTGCGCGCCGCAGGTTACGTCTTCGCGGCCTCGACCCGCAAGGGTTACGCGCTGCGCTCGGTCCCGCGTCATCTCGACCCGGCGTTGCTCGACGCGCATCTCCGGTTGCTGAAGGTCTCGCCGAAGGTCGAGTTCCTCGCCGAGGTCGACAGCACCAACTCCGAAGCGGAGCGCCGCCTCGCCGTCGGCCAGGAAGCGCCGTTCGCGGTGCTGGCCCGGACGCAGAAGGCCGGACGCGGGCGTCTCGGCCGCAAGTGGCACAGCGCGCCTTCCGGCAATCTCTACCTCTCGCTCGCCTTCCGTCCCTTCATCCCGCCGGATCGGCTGAAGCCTTTCACGCTCTGGATGGGCCTCGCCCTCTGCGCGCACGTCGAGAAATCCCTCGGCCTGAAGCTCGGGCTCAAGTGGCCCAACGACCTGCAGTCGCCGGACGGACGCAAGGTCGCGGGCATGCTCACGGAAGCGCGCCTCGACGCCGACTCAGTCCGCGAGCTCGTCTTCGGCGTCGGCCTGAACCTGACCGGCGCGCCCAAGGATTTCCCCGCGGACCTCCGCGCCACGGCCGGCTCGCTCGAGGCCGCGCTGGGCTCTCCGCTCGATCTCAATCGCGAGGCCGCCGGCGTCATCGCCGCGCTCTTCCGCGCCTGGGAGCAGTTCGAAGAAGGGACTTGGTCCCGCTCCTTCCGCAAGCTCTGGAGTCATCACGACGTCCTCGCGGGCAAGTCCGTCCGCGTCGGGCTGCGGGGCGACCCCGTCGCGGGCGTCGTCGACGGCATCGACGACGAGGGCTCGCTCATCCTCCGCACCGGCGGTGGCCGCCGTTCGGTCGTGTCCTCCGGCGAGGTCACCTTGCGTAAACCCTGACGCTTGCGCCGGACCGAGCTCTCGACACTTTCTTCCCGTGGCTCTCTTCTGTCTCGATGTCGGCAACACGCACGCTCACTGGGGCGTCGTCGACGGCCGTCACGTGCTCGCCCACGGCGAAATCCCGACCGCCTCGCTCGACACCGTCGCTTTGACGGCGCTGCTTGCCGCGCATCCTTCCGCGGGCGTCGCCTTCGCCAGCGTCGTCCCGGCCGCCACCGCCGTCCTGCAGCCCACGTTGCTGAGCTGCGGCCGCCCTTGCTATCATCTCCGTCACGACACCGTGAAGGGGCTGGGTTTTGATTATCCGACCCCGGCCGAAGTCGGTCAGGACCGGCTGGCGGACTGCGTCGGCGCGCAGTTCGTCGCGGGCGCGCCCGCGGTGATCGTCGGCATGGGCACGGCCACCACGGTCGATATCCTTACCGAACGCGGTTACGCCGGCGGCATCATCGCGCCGGGACTCGGCGTCATGACACGTTACCTCCACGAGCGTACGGCGCTCTTGCCGGCGCTCGACCCGACCTCCCTCCTCGGCGGGCCTGCCATCGGCAAGTCGACCGTCGACGCCATGCGCGCGGGCTGCGCCCTCGGCTTCGCCGGGATGATCGGGGCGCTGCTCGACGGCGTCTGCGCCGAACTCATCCGCCAAGGTTCGCCGATGCCCAAGGTCATCGTCACCGGCGGCGCCGCGGTCTACCTTCCGGCCTCGTGGCGCGACCGCGTCACGCACGAACCGCACCTCACTTTGCTGGGCCTGGCCGAAGCCCATCGCCGTCACTTCGCATGAGCGATCCCGATCCGTTGGCCAAGCTCCGTCGCTTCGTCCCGTTGCTGGCCATCCTCATCGTGCTGCAGGCCGTCGCCCTCGGCTACGGGCTGTTCGCGCAGAAACTCCCGAAGCTCTGGCCGCTCGTGGTCGGCGACCTGGTCTTCTCGGGCGTCCTGCTGTTCGTCCTCTGGCGGATGCTCGGCCGCCCTCGCGGTTAGGCCTTGATCAGCTTCAGCAGTTCCTTGCGACGGGCGCGGATCTCGCGGCAACCGGCCTTGGCGAGCCGGTCGGTCGAGAACGCTTCGACGGTCAGGCTGGCGACGGCGGTGCCGTAGACCATGGCCTGCTTCAGCGTGGCGAAGTCGGTGGAGCCGGTCGCGGCGAGGTAGCCGAGGAGCGCTCCCGCGAAGCTGTCGCCGGCGCCGGTGGGGTCGCGCAGCTCGGTCACGGGGTAGGCGGGCAGGGCGAACATGCCTTCCTCGTGGAAGAGGACGGCGCCGTGCTCGCCTTTCTTGATGATGACGGTCTTGCAGCCGTGCTTGCGGAGTTCGCGGCCGGCGACGATCACGTTGCTTTCACCGGTCAGCTTGGCCGACTCGGTGTCGTTGACGACCAGGAGGTCGGCGCGGCGCATGACTTCGCCGAGCTTGTCGCGCTGCGTCTCGATCCAGATGTCGATGGTGTCGGCGAGGACGAAGCGCGGGTTCGCGAGCTGGTTGAGGACGTCGAGCTGCAGGTCAGGACGGATGTTGCCGAGCATCACGAAAGGCGTCGAGAGATGCGCGGCGGGCAGGCGCGGCTTGAAGTTCTCGAAGACGTTGAGCTGGAGGTCCTCGGTGTCGCGACGGTTGTAGTTCTCGTGGTAACGTCCGCGCCAGGAGAAGGTGCGGCCGGAGGAGTCGGTGAGCAGGCCGTCGAGGTCGATGCCGCGCTTGGCGAGCTTGTTGCGGTCGCGATCGCGGAAGTCGTGGCCGACCACGCCCACGATGCGGGGCGGAGCGAAGTAGCTCGCCGCGAGGCACGCGTAGGCCGCGCTGCCGCCGAGGATGCGGTCGCCCTTGTCGTGCGGGGTGATGATGCTGTCGTAAGCGACGGAGCCGACGACGAGGACGGGATCGGCTGCGCGGCCCTTGTGCTTGATGCGGGTGGGAGTGGTCATGAAAAGAGGTCGGGGCGCTCATCACGAAGACGGTAGAGCGCGAGGAGGGCGAGCGAATGCTGCGCCGGATTGGCGAGCGCCGCGGCGAGGGCGACCTTGGGCGGGAGGGCGAGGACTTGGATCTCCTCGTGTTCGTCGGGCGCGCGGCGGCCCGTGGGGCGCACGCCTTCGAGCAGCACGAAGTGGCAGCGATTAGCCTGGATGGCGGGGTTCGGCGCGCAGGTTCCGAGCAAGCGGGCGCGGCCGCCGGTGAAGCCGGTTTCTTCCTCGGTCTCTCTCGCGGCGGTCACGCGCGGATCCTCGCCCGCTTCCATGATGCCGCCCGGCGCCTCGGTGGAGAGGTCGCGTGTGCCGAAGCGGTATTGGCGCACCATCACGAGACGGCCGTCGTCGGTGACGGGGAGCGCGAGCACCCAGTCGCGGGAACGGAGCACAAAGAAATCACCCTCTCGGTGATCGAGAGGGTGATGACAGCGTTCTTTGAAAACCCGGAAAACCCTGCAGTCGGCGTGGAGCTCTTCGTGCTGGACGGACCAGCGGGAGGGCGCCGACATGCGCGAGCTTACTTGGTCTTCAGGCGCTGACCGATCTGCATCTTGTTCGGGTTCACACTAGGATTGAGATCCTGGAGAGCCTTGACCGAGAGACCGACCTTGCGGGCGATGGCACCGAGGGTGTCACCCTTGGCGACGGCGTATTCGCCGGGGCCGGGAGGGGTGGCGTTCTTGGAGCCGCCGGTGGAGGGCTTGGAGGTGGCGACCTTCTGGAGGGCGACGATCTGGTCAGCGAGAGCCTTTTCGTTGGCTTCGGTCTGCTGCTTGGTGGCGGCGAGGTCGGCCTGGAGGGCCTGGACGTCGGAAGCGTTGGCCTTGCTGGCGAGCGTGGCGCCGAGCTCAGAGACCTGAGTCTTGGCGAGAGCGGCTTCGTCGCTGGCGAGCTGGGCGGCACCCTTGGCCTTGATACCGAGCACGAGGCCGGCGGCGCCGAGGGCGAAACCAAGGATACCCACGATGAGCGGGAGCTTGGATTCGGAAGAGGAGGAGGAGATGCTGTCGTTTTCCATGTGTGGAGGTGTTTTGCGGGTTAGAACTAGTTGAGATTAGCGGTTTGACACGGACGGCAACACAAAATCAGACTGTTTTCTCGGGGTACCGGGCAGTATCTCAATTGGTAGAGTCCCTGCTTTGGGAGCAGGGTGTTGCAGGTTCAAGTCCTGTCTGCCCGACCACCCGAGCCTTAATTCCCCCAACCGGGGCCTTAAGCGTAGGCCAGGGTCTGGCCGGCCTTGATGATGGTGACGTGGTTGGCGCCGTCCGGTCGGGTCGAAGCCTCGGTGCGCCCGATGATCTGAGCACCCAAGCCAAGTTCGGCGGCGATTCGGAGGGCGATTTCCGCGTCTTGCGGTTCTAAGAAGACCTCCAAGCGGTGCCCCATGTTGTAAACTTGGTGCATTTCCTTGGGTTCCGTGCCACTTACGCGGGCGATTTCCGCGAAAATCGGGGGGGTCGGGAAGAGGTTGTCCTTGATGAAATGCACCTTGGTGCCGAAACGTCGGCACTTGGTCTGACCCCCGCCGGAGCAGTGGACGAGGCCCTTGACCCGCTGATTACCCAAGGCCTGGAGCAGGCGGAGGGCGTAAGGGGCGTAGGTGCGGGTGGGGGAGAGCAGGGCCTGACCGACGGTGAGCGTCGAGCCGGGCAGGGCATCCGTCATCCGGTGGGGTCCGCAATAGGCGAGGTCGGCCGGGGTGGCTTTGTCATAGGTCTCCGGATACTTCTCGGCGTAATACTTGGAGAGGAGCTCGTGGCGGGCGCTCGTCAGGCCGTTGGAGCCGATGCCGCTGTTCTCGGCGGTCTCGTAGGTGGCGCGACCATGCGAGGCGATGCCGACGATCACGAGGCCCGGCACGACGCGGGCGGCGTCGACGACTTCGGCGCGCGTGAGGATCGCGGTGGCGGTGGAGTCGACGGTGAGCGTGGGCGTGAGGTCGCCGACGTCGGCGGTCTCGCCGCCGCCGGAAGTGATGCCGAAGCCCTGCGCGCGCAGCATGGCGAGCACGTCCTCGGTACCGTTGATCAGCTCCGCGAGGATCGCGCCGGGGATGGCCTTGGCGTTGCGGTTGATGGTCGAGGAGAGGATGACGCCCTTGGTCACGCCGACGCACAGGAGGTCGTCGATGTTCATGACGATGCTGTCCTGGGCGATGCCACGGAAGACGGAGGCGTCGCCGGTCTCCTTCCACCAGAGATAGGCGAGCAGGGCCTTGGTGCCGGAGCCGTCGGAGTGGGTGACGACGCACTTCGACGTGTCCCCGGTCAGGTTGTCGGCGACGATCTTGCAGAAGGCCTGCGGGTAAAGGCCGGGGTCGAGGCGGTCGACCGCGGCGTGCACTTCGCTCTTGGAGGCGGAGACTCCTCGGGCCGCATAACGGCCGGAATCCGCGGAGGGCTTGCTTTCGTGCGCCATGGCTCTTGCGTGCATAT
>JBILHF010000140.1:0-3369 GCA_044350605.1 Opitutales bacterium | reverse complement strand
CACCATGGTCTTCACCGGCGTCATGCTGGGCACCTTCGTCCACCCCGGCTTCTACGGCCTCAGCGGTTTCGTCGGCTGCGGCCTGATCTTCGCCGGCGTCACCGACTGGTGCGGCATGGGATTGCTGATCGCGAAGGCGCCGTGGAATCGGTGATGGCGCAGGGGGCACGTGGGCACGGTGACACGGGGACAAGGGAAGACACTAAACCTCAACTCGGGCGGCAGGTGGCAGCCCCAGGTGGCGGGTGACGGGAAACAGACGGGTGACTCAAAGGGAAACCGGAGACCGGATAATTGGCGGGGGGTTAATGTCCCAAGCTAACATTCCGGTTCCCGGTCTCCCCTTGCCTGTTGTTCGCCCCCTTGCCCACGTGTCACCGTGCCAGCGTGCCCCCTGCGAGGGCTCGGCTTCGAGCCCTCGCTCGACTTTTACCACCAGAGAGGTAGAACTCCCACATGTCCAAAAAGCCTGCCAAGCCGACCACTTACCCTGAATTCCTGAAGGAACTCCTCGAAGCGAAGTCCCCGACCGGTCACGAATTCGCGGCCCAGAAGGTCATCGACGCCCACGTCGAGAAGTCGGCCGACAAGTATTCCAAGGACGCGCTCGGCAACCGCATCGCCGAGCTCAAGGGCGACGGCGGCCCCACGCTGATGTTCGCCGGCCACATCGACGAGATCGGCCTGATCATCTCGCACGTCGACGACAAGGGCTACCTCTACTTCGAATTCCTCGGCGGCCACGACCAGATCATCCCCTCCGGCCGTCGCCTGCACATCCTCACCCGCAACGGCCCCGTGCTCGGCATCACCGGCAAGCGCGCCGTCCACCTCCTCTCGCCCGAAGACCGGAAGCGCGTCCCGGAGCGTCATGACATGTGGATCGACATCGGCGTGAACAACCGCGCCGACGCCCTCGCGATCGTCCGCATCGGCGATCCTGCCATCTACACCGACGGACCGGAGATCCTCCGCGGCAGCATCGGCGTGGCCCGCGCGTTCGATGACAAGGCCGGCGCCTACGTGTGCATGGAAGCCTTCCGCCGTCTCTCCAAGGAGAAGAAGCTCGCCGCCCGCGTGGTCTCCGTGGCCACCACCCAGGAAGAGATCGGCACGCGTGGCGCGCAGGTCTCCGCCCAGGGCATCAACCCGCAGGTCGCCATCGCCGTCGACGTCGGTCACGCCACCGACCACCCGGATGCCGACAACCGCAAGTTCGGCCGCTTCACCCTTTCCGGCGGACCGATCATCGCCCGGGGCCCGAACATCAACCCCATCGTCTACGACCAGATGGTCGAAGCCGCCGAGGCCCTCGATATCCCTTACCAGATCGGCGCCGAGTCGCGTCCGACCGGCACCGACGCCCGCGCCATCCAGATGGCCGGCCCCGGCGTCGCCTGCGGCCTGCTCTCCATCCCTCTCCGCTACATGCACACCCCGGGCGAAGTCGTCGACCTCAACGTCGTCGAGCAGTCCGTCCAGCTCCTCGTCGAGTTCGCCTGCCGCGTGAAGAAGAAGCAGAGTTACGCTTGGTAAGCGCGACGCGCGGAGCGCGTCGCAGGGGGCACGTGGGCACGGTGACACGTGGACAAGGGAATCACTCAGTTGACCCGTTGACCAGTTGGCCGGTTGACAAGGGATGCAATGGGTAGGGTCAGCACCGCGTCACGACATAGGTTGTCATTTGGTAGGGTCAGCACTGCGTGCTGACCTAGGTCCCGACACAGCTAGGTCGGCACGCAGTGCCGACCCTACCCGTTGCCACTTCCGATCAACTGAGCCTCTGGGCCTCCGAGCCTCTTTGTGTCTTCCCCTTGTCACCGTGTCACCTTGCCAACGTGCCCCCTATCCATCGCATCCATTTGCACTCCGCCTTTCGGTCGTTAGGTTCCCCCCATGCCTTCCCCTGCCATCGTCTGGCTTCGCCTTGATCTTCGTCTCGCCGACAATCCGTCGCTTGAGGCGGCGGTGAAGCATGGCGGCCCGGTCATCCCGGTCTTCATCCATGACCCGGAGGCCGAAGGACATTGGCAGCCCGGCGGGGCGTCGAACTGGTGGCTGCACCATGCGCTATTGGACCTCGCGGCGCATTTCGAGAAAGTCGGCTCACCGCTCGTCATCCGCCACGGCGATTCGCTCGCCGAGCTCAAGCAGCTCGTCAAAGAGACCGGAGCTGATCTCGTCACCTGGAATCGTCGGCATGAGCCCTTGATCATCGAGCGCGACACTCAGGTGAAGACCTCGCTGCGTAACGCCGGCCTCAAGGCCGAGTCGTTCAACGGCAACCTCCTGCACGAGCCGCACACCGTAAAAACCCTCGCCGGTAATCCATTCCAAGTCTTCACCCCCTTCTGGAAGAACTGCCTCGCGAACCTCAAGTTCGGCATCCCCCTCAAGGCCCCGAAGAAGCTCACGCCTTTTGAAAAGCCCCTCAAGTCGGTCGCCGTCGCCAAGCTCGGACTACTCCCGAAGATCAAGTGGGACGGCGAGTTCCCCGCGGCCTGGGACCCGACGCGTAAAGGCGCCGAGAAGCGCTTGAAGGACTTCGTGGCCGCGCCGGTGAAGAATTACCCGACCAATCGCGACATCCCCAAGCTGGACGGAACCTCGCGCCTGTCGCCCTATCTGCACTTCGGCCAGATCTCCCCGCTCGAAATCGTCGACGCCGTACGCACCGCCGGACTGCTCGGCGTCCTGGGCGGAGACAAATACGTGGCGGAGATCGGCTGGCGCGAATTCGCCCAGCACCTCATCCATCACTTCCCCGAGACCCCTGACCGTCCCCTGCGCAAGGAGTTCGAGAAATTCCCGTGGCAACCGGACAAGAAGCTCCTGCGTGCGTGGCAGGTCGGCCGCACCGGCTACCCGATCGTCGACGCGGGCATGCGTCAGCTCTGGCAGACCGGCTGGCAGCACAACCGCGTGCGCATGATCGCCGCTTCCGTGCTCGTGAAGCACCTCCTGCAGCCCTGGAACGATGGTGCCAAGTGGTATTGGGACACCCTCGTCGACGCCGACCTCGGCGCGAACACCATGGGTTGGCAGTGGGCCGGTGGCTGCGGCGCCGACGCCGCTCCGTATTTCCGCGTCTTCAATCCCGTCCTTCAGGGCGAGAAGTTCGACCCCGATGGCGACTACGTGCGCCGCTGGGTGCCTGAGCTCGCCAAGCTCCCCGCCGAGTGGATCCACCAGCCCTGGGAAGCCCCCATGCATGTCCTCGCCGAAGCCGGCATCAAGCTCGGCAAGGATTACCCCGCCCCGCTGATTGGACTCACCGAGGGTCGAGATCGGGCGCTGAAGGCGCTTAAGGGAATGAGGCCGTGAGTTAGGGGGCACGTGGGCAAGGTGACACGGGGACAAGGGGATGAC
>JBILHF010000122.1:0-4114 GCA_044350605.1 Opitutales bacterium | reverse complement strand
GCGGCCTGTCCGGCGGCGTCTTCCCAGCGGGCGTCGATCGCCGGCCAGTCCTGCAGGTGCACGTTGGTCGCGTCGACATACTCGGTCTTGGCGTGCAGGTGCGACCAGGCTTCGTCGGCGGTGAACGGCACGAACGGCGCGATGAGCTTCAGGTAGGCGCGCAGGACGAGGTCGAGCGCGGTCTGCGTGGAGCGACGCAGCGGATCGT
This sequence comes from Opitutales bacterium, assembly GCA_044350605.1. GTDB lineage: Bacteria > Verrucomicrobiota > Verrucomicrobiia > Opitutales > UBA953 > UBA953. The sequence goes on along the minus strand of JBILHF010000122.1, from coordinate 3,906 downwards.
CGGGCGCGGTGGTGTAGAGGCGGTCCTTCACCACGTTATGGTAGGTCGCGGAAAGCGTCGCGGTGGTGAAACCGGCGAGCGCGGCGGCGGCGCGGTGGAACTCGTTGCGCTCGCAGGCGTCGGTGACCTCGCGGATGAGCTTGGCGGTCTCGACGAGCACCCAGCGGTCGACAGGGCTGAGCTGGTCCACGGCGACGGCGTGCCGGGAGGCGTCGAAGTCGAAGAGGTTGCCGAGCTGGTAGCGCAGCGAGTTACGCATGCTGCGATACTGGTTCGAGATCGTCTCGAAGATCGCGTCGGAGAGCGGGATGTCGCTCTGGTAGTTCTCGGAGGCGACCCAGAGGCGCACGATGTCGGCGCCGTATTTCTTGACGTAGTCGTCGGCGGTCTGCGGCTTGCCGTCGGACTTCGAGATCTTCTGGCGCTTCTCGTTCACGACGAAACCGTGCGTGAGCACGGCGCGGTAGGGAGCGGAACCCTTGACGGCGATGGCGGTCCAGAGCGAGGACTGGAACCAGCCGCGATGCTGGTCGGAGCCTTCGAGGTAGAGGTCGGCCGGCCAGTGCAGGTCCTTGTGCTTGGCGCACACGGCGAGGTGGCTCGAACCGGAGTCGATCCACACGTCGAGCGTGTCGGTGCCCTTGCGCAGGTCCTTCGGCCAGGCGGCCGGAATGGGCGCGCCGGCGAGGACTTCCTCGACGGAGGAGGCCCACCACCAATCACCGCCACGCGTGGCGACCTGCTTGGCGACATGGCGGACGACGGCGGCGTCGAGATACGATTCGCCGGCGGAAGGAGAATAGAACGCCGGGATCGGCACGCCCCAGGCGCGCTGACGCGAGATGCACCAATCCGGACGGCCTTCAAGGGCGGCGCGGATACGGTTCTCACCGGAGGCCGGGATCCACTTCACGTCGCCGACGGCGGCGAGCGCCTTCTTGCGGAGGTCGCCGCGGTCGAGGCCCACGAACCACTGGTCGAGCGCGCGGAAGACCACGGGGGTCTTGGAGCGCCAGCAGTGCGGATAGGAATGCTCGAAGCTCTGCGCCTTGAGGAGCGCGCCCTTGGCCTTCAGCAGTTCGAGCACGGCGATGTTCGCCGGATTCTTGCCGTCGGTCTCGAGGACGGTGATGCCGACCAATGCGGCGGGCACCTTGCCGTCATCGGCATACGTGCCGTCGTCGCGCACCGGGCAATACGGCTCGAAGCCATACTTGTTGCCGGTCTGATAGTCTTCGATGCCGTGGCCGGGAGCGGTGTGGACGCAGCCCGTGCCGGCGTCGGTGGTGACGTAGTCGGCGAGCACGACCGGCGAGGCGCGATCGATGAAAGGATGCTGCGGCTGCAGGCCTTCGAGCGCGCGGCCCTTGACCTTGAATCCGTCCGTGGCGCCTTCGAGCGCGCACGCGGCGACGAACGCCTCGCGCAGCGCGGAGGCCACGAGGAAGGAACGTCCGTCATGGCGGACCTCGACGTATTCGAGGTCAGGATGCACGGCGATGGCGAGATTGGCCGGGAGCGTCCACGGCGTGGTCGTCCAGATGACGACGGAGAGAGGGTGCGCGGGCGCGAGCTGCTTGGCGGCGGGATCGGCGACCGGGAAGGCGACCCAGACGGAGTGCGAGCGCTTGTCCTTATACTCGATCTCGGCTTCCGCGAGCGCGGTCTGGCACGGGATGGACCAATACACCGGCTTCTTGGAACGATAGACGAGGCCCTGCTCGACGAAGCTGGCGAAGCCGCCGAGGATCTCCGCCTCGTAGGCCGGATCCATCGTGCGGTATTCCGAAGCCCAGTCGGCGAGGATGCCGAGGCGCTTGAACTGTCCGCGCTGCTTCTCGATGTAGGCGGCGGAGAATTCGGCGCAGGCCTTGCGGACGCCGAGGGCGTCGAGCGACTGCTTCTTGGCCTGGAGCTCCTTCATCACCTTGTGCTCGATCGGGAGACCGTGGCAGTCCCAACCCGGCACATAAGGCGTGCGGAAACCACGCATGGACTTGTAGCGGAGGATGGAGTCCTTGAGGAGCTTGTTGAGCGCGGTGCCGATGTGCACGTCGCCGTTGGTGAAGGGCGGTCCGTCGTGAAGGACGAAGGCCGGCTTGCCGGCGGCCCGGGCCTGAATCTGGCCATAGAGACCGTGGCGCTCCCAGTGGGCGATCCGGACGGGTTCGCGTTCGGCCAGGCCCGCCCGCATCGGGAAGTCGGTGACGGGCAGGTTTAGGGTATCCTTGAGCTCTTCGGCCATGTTTGACGTATAAAGGGGGGTCGGGCGGGGGCTATAGACGCCCCTCGGGGTCGGCAGGGTGAACGGGTAGACAGGCGTGGCAAGGGCGGAGATAAGGGGGTGGGGCTCGGACGGGCGGGGCGGGATTGACAGCCCGGACCGGAAAGGCACCAATGCAGGCCCATGGATAACATGAAGCCCAAGCTCATCACCAAGCAGGCGGTCGCCATCGACCTCGTCCTGACGGTGGTCTTCTTCGTCTGGATCACCTCGATCCTCAAGAAGCATGTGCCCTGGTCCGAAGCCGGTGAAACCGCCGTGCTCCTCGGTGCCGCCTATTGCGGCCTCTGCCTCGCTGGCGTCTTCTGGATGGCCCTCAACCTCTTCCGCGTGACCCTGGCCGACCAGATGCTGCAGAAGACGACCGGTTCCAAGGACGCCGCCTAAGCGGTCACTTCGAAGCGGGGACGACCGTGTCCATCGCCGCTTCGACTTCCCGACGGAGCGCGTCCGCCATCCGGCGCTCTTCCTGATATTGGGTCCAGAGCTTGGCGAGTTCTTCGGGCTTACCCTTTTCGAAGGCCTCGAGCCAGGTCCCGAAGGTCCGCCAGGCGTTATGGTAGACGGGATTCTGGCGGAGCACTTCGCGACGTAGGCCTTTCAAGCGGGCCTCGATGCTCAGCTTCACGGCCGCCAGGGCGCGGTGCTTAGGCAGATCCGCCCCGGAGATGAGCTGGTCGCCCGCGCCGAGGTCGAAGACGAAGCGCGTGATGTCGTCGAGCGATTCGGCGGACTCGCGCAGGCCGAGGCTGACGGGCTCGCGAGAAAGCAGCAGGTCGGCGCGATGGAGCAGCCACCACTCCTCCGGCGATTTCGTGACCGCGGCGAGACGCTTGAGCACCGGCTGGCCGTGCGCGGAGGCGATCAGGCTCTTGGCCTGGTCCGCCGGCACGCCGAGCGTGCGACGCAAAGCCCGCCAGAAAAGGAGCGCCTCGCGGTCGGGCGCGCGGCCGGCCACGATATCCTCGAGCGTGGCGGGGATTTCGCGGCGGCCCTCGCGATACCAGTAATCGTTCAGCGAAGGACGCAGCTGCGCCAGGATCTCACAGGCGATGGCCTGACGCGTCCAAGGCTCGATGCCGGAGATGGGCTGACCGCCGGCAAGGGCCACGCGGGCCAGCCAGGCCTGCGCGGCGGCTTGGGCGGCGCGCTCCGGGGCTTCGTGCGGCGAACCCAGCCGGAGGATGATCAAGACCGCGCTGCCGACGAGACGCGTGTCGACGGGCGCGAGCTTCGGGACGTCGCCGACCTCGATACGGGCGACCGCCCCGGGCACCGGCGGAAGGTTGAGCGCGAACTCGAGGTGTCGCTGCAACGCGGTGCAATGCGCGGCCACGAAGCTCACCTCGGCGACGCGCTCCCCCGTCACCGTCGCGAGGACGGTGTCGTTGGAGTAGACCTGCGGGGGCGGCGGCGGCAGGGGATCGGCCGCGGCCAGCCACGCGCAGAGGCCGAGGACGCTCAGCATGTCAGACGCCGCCGAAGTGGCCTTCGTCGACCTCCACCGGTTCGCCGCCCGGCAGATGCAGGGCTTCGCCCATCGGCGACTGGTCGTTCTTCCAGACTTCGACGGTGGCGGGAGCCTCCGGATCGGGCGAGATCCACTGCCAGCGGCCGATGCC
>JBILHF010000070.1:0-7309 GCA_044350605.1 Opitutales bacterium | reverse complement strand
GCTTCGGCGGCCTTGCGCGCGGTCACCTCGGCTTCGGCGATCCGGCGGTTCATCGCTTCATTGCCCGCGCGGATGTTGTCGCGCTGGAGGTCGATCTCTTCGGCGAGCTTGGCGCGCAGGCGCGCCTGTTCGGCCTGGCGCTCAGCCTTGCCGCCGCCGTCCTTCAGCACGGGGACCACCACGATGAGCGATGCGGCGAGGATCGCGCAGATGACGAGGAACGTATCCAGGCCGTCCCGCTTGTCGGGCATGACGAGGAGGATCGCCAGGACCGCGATGAGGTCGGCGGCGACCAGGAACCATTTTTCTTTGAGCAGCTTCTCGAATTCGCGGTTCATTGGGGTATGCGGGGTAAGGGGAGGCCTAGCGGGGACGCTCGACGAAGCCGACCTTGCGGTTGACCTTGGAGAGCGTGCGGAAAGCGGTGGCCTGGGCCTGCTCGGCGCCGGACTTGAGGATGCGGTCGAGTTCGCCGCGATCCTTGATGAGCTCGTCGTAGCGCAGGCGGACGGGGTCGAGCATCGCGATGACGGCGTCGGCCACGGCCTTCTTGAAGTCGCCGTAACCCTTGCCCGCGAACTCGGACTCGAGGGTGGCGACGGAGCGGCCGGTGCAGGCCGACATGATCGACAGCAGGTTGGTGACGCCGGCTTTGTCGGCGCCGGCGCGGACCTCGGCGGAGGAATCCGTCACGGCGGACATGATCTTCTTCCGGATGTCCTCCGGACGGTCGGTGATGAACACCGTGGCCGCGTGATTGGGGTCCGACTTCGACATCTTGGCGGTCGGATCCTGCAGGGACATGATGCGCGAGCCGACCTTGGAGATGAAGGGCTCAGGCACCTTGAAGGTGTCGGAGTAGCGGTGGTTGAACTTCTCGGCCAGGTCGCGGGCGAGCTCGAGGTGCTGCTTCTGGTCGTCGCCGACCGGGACCAGCGCGGCGTTATAGAGGAGGATGTCCGCCGCCATGAGCACCGGGTAGAACAGCAGGCCGGCGTCGACCGACTCCTGCTTGCGGGACTTGTCCTTGAACTGCGTCATGCGCTCCAGCTGGCCGAGCGGGCAGATGCAGCCGAGGATCCAGGCCAGTTCGGTGTGGCCGATGACGTGCGACTGGGCGAATAGGCGGCTGCGGGCCGGGTCGAGGCCGCTGGCGACATACTGGGCGAGGCAGGAGTAGGTATTCTCCCGGAGCTGGGCCGGGACGTAGGGGACCGTGATGGCGTGCTGGTCGACAATGCCGAAATAGCATTCATGGTCGTCCTGCATGCGGCCCCAGTTGAGCACCGCCCCCAGATAATTACCCAGATGGAGACGCCCGGTTGGCTGGGCACAGGTCAGGACGACGGGCTTGGCGGGCTTTTTTTCGCTGGTTTCGCTCATTCCGGTCTGCCCAGCGTGGCAAGGGGCTCGCCCCGCTTCAAGCGGATTGGGCGTTCGGTGACGCTTGAAAACAGACGGAGGTCGTCCTACATACCTCCTCCCCCTCACGCCCTGACCATGTTGTTCGCCCAGATCGCCCCCCTCGCCACTCCGGCCGCCGCCGCTCCCGCCGCCGCCCCGACCAGCTACTTCATCGTCGGCGACATCAAGAACATCGTCGCCAAGGCGCCCGAAGACTGGGGCAACATCGCCATCCACGCCGTCGGCTACGTCGCCCTCGCCTATCTGGCCGGCTGGCTGGCCGACAAGGTCCTCCGCTGGATCTCGACCAAGTTCGGTAACAGCCCGATCGCCGGCGCCTTCGTGTCCGCCCTCGGCAAGGCCCTGCCGCTCATCCTCCCGGCCTATACCCTGCTCTTCCTCCTCCAGGCCAATAAGCCTTATCTCGCGCACATCGGCTGGCTGGACTTCGCGGCCGTCGCCGGCGCCTTCCTCTGCTCGATCGCCCACACGACGGCGGTCTTCCACCTGCTGGCCGTGCCGATCGCCTGGGCCCAGAAGATCGCCGACAGCTCCGAGAACAAGCTCGACGACATCCTCGTCCCGATGTTCTCCACGGTCATCCGCATCGCGGTGGTCCTCGTCGGCGCATTCAAGGCGATCTCGATCGTCGACCCGAAGTCGTCCGACGCGATCCTCGGCCTGCTCGCCGGCGCGGTGGTCGGCCTGGCCTTCGCCTCGCAGGACACCATCAAGAACGTCTTCGGCGCGGTGATGCTCATCGTCGACCAGCCGTTCACGCTCGGTGACGTCATCAACATCGGCAGCCACGAAGGCAAGGTCGAGTCGCTCGGCCTGCGCTCGACGACCATCATGATGCTCGACGGCCAGCGCCTCGCCATCCCGAACGGCGACCTCGCCACGCGCCCGATCGTCAACCTGACCCGCCGCGACTTCATCCGCGCCCAGGACCTCGTCCACCTCGAGGCCAACACGCCGGCCGACAAGGTGAAGGAGGCCGCCGACATCATCCGCGGCCTGATCGCCGGGCATGAAGGCTCCCAGCCGAGCCACCCGCCGCTCGTGCACGTCGTGGATTACAGCGAGTGGGCGGTGAACATCCGTCTAATGTATTGGTATTTCCCCCCCACCCACGCCAAGCAGCTCGAATTCAACCAGCAGCTCCTGCTCCGCATCTCCGACAAACTCCAGCAGGCCGGCATCCGCGTCGCCTCACAGGGCACCCCGCAGACCCGCTGACCCCTCTCCCCATGCCCCTCATCGAAGCCCATCACCTGTCGAAGTCCTACGGTGCGCTCCGCGCCGTCCGCGACGTCTCCTTCTCCGTCGACCGCGGCGAGGTCGTCGGCTTCCTCGGACCCAACGGCGCCGGGAAGTCCACCACGATGAAGATGCTCACCGGCCATCTCCGCGCCGACGCCGGCTCCGCGCGCATCGCGGGCTTCGACATCGCCGACGAGGCCGTCCGCGCGAAGCAGCACCTCGGCTACTCGCCGGAAGGCGCTCCCGCCTACGGTGAGATGACCGTCCGCGAGTTCCTCCGCTTCGCCGCCGATCTCCGCGGCCTCGCCGACCCGGCCGAGAGCGTCCGCCGCACGCTGGCCCTCTGCCGCCTCGAAGAAGTCGCCGCCCAGGGCATCGACACGCTTTCCAAGGGTTACCGTATGCGCGTCGGTTTCGCGCAGGCGGTCCTGCACGACCCGGAAGTGCTGATCCTCGACGAACCCACCGACGGCCTCGACCCCAACCAGAAGCACGAGGTGCGCCGCATCCTCAAGGAGATGGCCGCGACCAAGGCCGTCATCGTCTCGACCCACATCCTCGAAGAAGTCGGCGAACTCTGCACGCGCGTCATCGTGATCGCGAAGGGCGAAGTCCGCTGCGACGAATCCCGCGAGAAGTTCCTCGCCCGTGGCGCCGACCTCAACGCCGTCTTCCGCCAGCTCACCGCCTGACCCCTCCCCCATGACCTCCCCTGCTCCCGCCGCCCCCGGCCTCAAGCCTTTCGCCGCGATGCTCCGCCGTGAGTTCGCCGGCTACTTCCGCACCCCGCTCGCCTACGTCTTCCTCGCGGTCTTCAACGCCTTCGCGGTGTCCCTCGCGTTCTTCGTCGGCGGGCTCTACGAATCCGGCGTCGCCAGCCTGGACCGTTTCTTCCTCTACCATCCGTGGCTGTGGGCCTTCCTCGCCCCCGCCGCCGGCGCCCGCCTCTGGGCCGAAGAACGCCGCCAAGGCACGCTCGAACTGCTGCTCACCTGGCCGATCACGGTCTGGCAGGCCGCGCTCGGCAAGTTCCTCGCCGCCTGGCTCTTCCTCGCCTGCGCGCTGCTGATGACGCTGCCCGTCGCCTTCACGGTCGGCTGGCTCGGCGATCCCGACTGGGGCGTGATCCTTTCCGGCTACGCGGGCTCGCTGCTCTGCGCCGGCGCCTGCCTGGGCATCGCGGCCATCGCCTCCGCGCTCACGCGCAGCCAGGTCATCGCCTTCGTGACCGGCTTCCTCGCCTGCTTCCTCCTCGTGCTCGTCGGCTACGGCGTCTTCGACGAACTCCTCGCCGGCGCCTTCGGCACCGCGGGCATCGACGAGATCCGCCGCCTCGGCCTCTGGCGCAACCTGGAGCCCTTCACGCTCGGCCTGGTCGACGCCCGGCCGGTCGCCTACTTCCTGTCCGTGGCCTTCGCGGGCCTGGGCCTGAGCACCATCATCGTCGAACGTCGCTGAACCGACCCACCGCCATGAACCGATCCCAAGCCCTGCTCGCCGCCGCCGCCGTCCTCGCGGCCGCCTTCTTCGTCAACCTGATCTTCGGTGCCTTCGGCGCGCGCGCGGACCTCACCGCCGACCGCACGTTCACGCTCTCGCCGGGCTCGAAGCGCATCGTCGCCAAACTCGACGAACCGGTGACGCTCGAGCTCTTCGTCAGCCGCTCCGACGTCAAGCTCCGCCCCTACCTGGAAAGCTACTCGCGCCGCGTCGAGACCCTCCTCCGCGAATACGTCACCGCTTCCGGCGGCAAAGTCCGCCTCGTCGTGACCGACCCGCGCCCGGACACGAAGGAAGAGCAGCGCGCCCAGCGCCAAGGGCTCGCCCCGATGCGCGCCTCGCAAGGCAACGCCTACCTCGGCCTCACGGCCCAGCTCGCCGACACGGTGCGCGGAATCCCGATGCTCGACCCGTCGCGCGAACGGTTCCTGGAGTTCGACCTGTCCAAGCTCGTCGCCTCGGTCGCGCGCCTCGAACGCCCGAAGCTCGCGCTGATCAGCTCGCTGCCGATCTCCAACGCCCTGCCGCAGGGCGGCGAACAGTCCGCCGGCCCGGCCGACGCCCTGCTGGCCGAACTCGGCCAGAGCTTCGAAGTAGTGACGCTGAACACGACCGACAAGGGCCTGCCGAAGGACGTCACGGTCGTCGCGCTCGTGCACGCGCATCACATCGACCCGCAGCTGGCCTACGCGGTCGACCAACACCTGATGAAGGGTGGCGCGGTCTTCGCCGCGGTCGACCCGCTCTCGCGCATGCAGAAGTTCTCGCAGGGCAACATGCCCTTCATGATGGCGCCGATGGCGATGACCGCCGCGAGCGACCCCGCGTTGCTCCGCGCCTGGGGCATCAACGTCGAGATGGACGCGGTCACGGCGGACGCCGCGACCTCCGTCGCGATCCGCGGCCAGCGCGGCGATGCGGTGCAATACCCCGCCGCCTTCGCCGCCGGTCCGGCGTCCTTCGCGCCGGACTCCCCGCTCGTCAGCGATCTGCGGGAGATGGCCTTCATGGAAGCCGGCGCGATCGCGCTGATCTCCGGCGCCGAAGCGCGCCTCAGGCTCGAACCGCTGGTCACCCAGTCCGGCGCCGGCATGGGCGCCGTGCCGACGGCCGCCGCCAACGCCGGTCCCTTCGAGAAGGTCGCGCTGGCCTTCAAGGCCGACGGCAAGGCCCGCGTGGTCGCCGCCACGGTCTCGGGCAACTTCACCTCCGCCTACCCGAAGGGCGCGCCCGCCCCGGCCGCCGACGAACCCGCCCGCCCGGGCGAACCGCCCAAGGCTCCCGTCGCGCCGCCCGCCGGTCCGCATCTCGCGGCCAGCCAGAAGCCCGGCCGTCTCATCATCGTCGCCGACTCGGACTTCATGATGGATCCGTTCACGGTGCGCCAGCGCCAGGTCGGCGGCCAGGTCGCCACCGAACCGGTCAACGATAACTTCGGCTTCGTGGTCAGCGCCCTCGAGACGCTCGGCGGCAGCGACGAACTCGTCGGCCTCCGCTCGAAGGGCACCTCGCTGCGTCCGTTCAAGCGCGTGCAGGAGATCGAACGCGTGGCCCAGGTCCGCTACCAGGCCAAGCTCGATGAGATCGAGCGCCGCCTCGAGGAAGCCAACGCGAAGATCGCGGAACTTTCCCGTCAGTCCGGCGGCGTCACCGCCAAGGGCCTGGTGATCACGCCGGAGATGCAGCGCGAGATCGAGAAGTTCCAGGTCGAAGCCGACAAGCTATCCGAGGAACGTCGTATCATCCGCCGCGGACTCAGCGAAGACGTCAATTCGCTCGGCCGCCGTCTTCAGGTACTCAACCTGCTCGCCGGCCCCGCCCTCGCCCTGCTCTTCGGCCTGGGCTACGCCCTCGTCCGTCGTCGCAAGCTTTCCTGATCCGCCATGCGCAACAAGACCCTGCTCATCGCCACCCTCGTCCTCGGCCTCATCGCCTTCGCGGTCGTCCGTCTGACGCGCGAGACCGTCGAAACCGCGGCCGCCCAACCCCCGCTCGTCGATCCCGCCGTCTTCGGCGCCCTGAAATCACTCACGGTGAAGTCCGGCCCGCGCAGCGTGACGGTCGTGAAGACCGGCGAGGCCTGGACGGTCTCGGAACGCTTCAACCTGCCGGCCGACGTCGAGAACCGGCTGCTGCCGCTCATCCGCGGCCTGCAGAAGGCCCGCCAGCACGGCCAGCTGACGGCCAACCCGAAACGCCTCGAGAAACTCGGCCTCACCGAATCCTCCGTGACCCTCGCGACGACCGACGGCCGCTCCGTGGTCGTCGAGTTCGGCAAGCAGACCGAAGACGGCCTGGGCAACTCCGCCCGCCTCGCCGGTCAGGCCTTCGCGATCCGCACTGACTTCACCGCGCACCTCGAAGGCGACGCCACCTCGTGGGTCGACCTGACGCTCTTCTCGGCCAAGCCGGCGGACATCAAGACGATCGCGCTGAACTGGAAAGACGGACGCGTGGAGCTGAGCCGCAAGTCGGCCGGCGCACCGTTCGAAGGCAAGGATGCCGCCGCCCTCGAAGAACTCGTCGCGACGTTGGCGACTTTCCGCGCCTCCGACGCGGTCGCGAAGAACGACGCCGATGCCGCCAAGGCTCCGCGCTCGGTGGAAGTGAAGCTGACGACCTTCGACGGAGCGACCGCGACGCTGGCCTTCGCCAAGCTCGCAGGCACTCAGCCTAACGATCCAGGCAAGTTCTTCGCGCGCGTCACGCACTCGGACCCGAAGCACCCGGCCAACACCGCCGACAAGCTCGCGGTCTTCACGGCCCCCGCCTGGCTGTCCGAACAGCTTCCGGCCTCCCTCGCCGACTTCCGGAAGGCCGGCCAGCCCGCCGCCCCCGCCGGGCCCTCCTTCCTGCCTATCCCGGGTCCGGCGCAGGCCGCACCCAGCCCCTTGCAGCCCAGCAAGTAAGGCGGCTTCCCGCAAAAGCCCTTGCCTCCTCCGGCGAGGGCTTTTTTGTGTCCGCTACCGATGGCCGCCGCCGAATCCCAGTCCCTCAGCACCTACCTGCCCGTCCTCGTGCAGGTCGTCCTCGGCCTCTCGATCCCGGCGATCATCCTAGCCGTCAGCCACCTCTTCGGCCAGCGCGCCAAGGGCAACTACATCAAGGACAAGGCCTACGAGTGCGGCCTGCCGATGGAAGG
>JBILHF010000050.1:0-11595 GCA_044350605.1 Opitutales bacterium | reverse complement strand
GGAAACCGGAGACCGGATAGGATGCTGCGGGCCTGTCATTTCTTCGGGTGGCGGGTTGCGGGTAGGGGCGGGATTTCACCGCGACCGTCTGTGCAAACGTGCAAATCGGCCTCCGGCCTGTGCAAAGCTGCAAATGTTAGGTGTTGGCGGATAGCGGTTGGCGGTTGGGAATACATCAGAGGCAAAGTCGCTGATACGGGTGACAGGTAGGGTAGGGTTGAGCGCCCTCGCTCAAGCGCGGCTGACCAAGGGTGGTCAGCCCTACCTCAAGACCCCCCAGCCAATCATCTGGTCTCCGGTTTCCCTTTGAGACGTTGGATCTCTGTTCAACTGAGCCTCTGGGCCTCCGGGCCTCTCGTTCATCGTGTGCATCCCTTGTCAACCGGCCAACGGGCCAACTAACGGGGCATCTTCCCCCGATACACGATACTCCATACTCTCACTGCCGCCTACTTCCCATTCACCAACCACCTCATCGCAGCGAGTTCGCCCTCAGACTTAATCTTGGCAAAATACTGCGACCGCGTCGCTTCGTCGGCGGCGATGAATTTCTCGGGGAAGGCCGGGACCATGGTGCGGAGTTCCATGAGTTTGGCGTCCAAGACCCCAAGCCGCTCGCCGGCGGTCTGTCCCCCGGGGCCGGCCAGCGTCAGGGGGTCGAGCTGCTGGAGGAAATCCCTCTCGATGCGTATGCCGACCAGCTGGTCGATCAGGTAAGGACCTTGATCGAGAATACGCTGACCGAGCGTGAGGCCGATGATGACGGTGGGCTCAGCGGCGTCGAAGTCGGCCGAACGGATAAACTCTTGCTGCAGAGACAGGAGGCTCTCTGACACGCCAATCATTGGCCGAGCACGCAAATCATAGATATCGCCGGCGCCCATGGCCGCGGCGTAGGCAGACGTCGCGTCATAGCCGGCATCAAGGAAGGCCTGCTCCGAGCCTGCGATGATCTTCTGCGTGTAGTCGGCGAAGAGCGGATTGTCCAAGGATTGGATGAGCGCCGCGCCGGCGGCGCCGGTGTCGCCCGACAGGAAGGCCTGGTGAGCGGCGAGGTAATCACCAAGCGAATTGCCGGGGGCAGCTTCACGGAAGGCGGCAAGTGCGGCCGACTTCTCCTCCGGCGTCTCGCCGCGCAGGGCGAGCTCGAGCTGGACGGCGGGATCTTTCGGATCTGCCTTCGCGGCCTCGCGGGCGAAACTGAGGTCCTTGAGAATACGGGAGGCCGCGAGGAGGTTGGTCGTCGTACGACCGTGATTCTTCAGGAAGGCTTCAACCTCGAGCTGATTGAGCTTCGGCACCTTGCCTTCAAGCATGTCCTTAATGGTAATCCCGGTGCGCTTGGGTGGGCCCTTTAATTGTGGGATGATGTCCGCCGCGGAGCGCGGCTTGATCGCGGGCACGACTTGGACGACTTCGGTCGGCTTACGCAGTAACTCCCATTTCTTGCCGCGCACGACCCAGACGCCCATGGCCACGAGGCCAAGGACGACGGCAATCTGCGCTACGCGACGGAACGGCATCGAGGGAGAGACGAGAGTAGGGAGTATCGAGTATGGAGTATAGATGAAAGATACAACTGGGGCTTCCGCCTTAACCGCCTGGGTCCTCTTGTCTATAGGTAGGGTCGGCACTGCGTGCCGACCTAGGGCGTTCGCCGCAGGGCGAACGCAGGGTAGGGGCACGATTCATCGTGCACTCCTCAAAAGGTATTGGCGGTTAGCGGTTGGCGGTTGGGAGCACAGCAAGGCAGGAGGGCGCGGCGTAGCCACGCCCCACCCTTCGGCCGCCATCCGGCGGCCGGATTCCTAGGTCAGCACGCAGTGCTGACCCTACCCATACCGAAAATCGGATCATTGGCTTGGGTGCATTAAGGTAGGGCTGACCGCCCCGGTCAGCCGCGGTTGAGCGAGGGCGCTCAACCCTACCTCGAGACAAGCGGGTGCGATGTCATCGCATCCCTAACCAAACAAAAAGGGCGCCCGCAGGCGCCCGCTTCAATTAACCGATACTCTATACTCGATACTCCATACTCTGAGCAGCGTGTCCCCTCGCGGCTTCACCGCCCGCGTCAGATTTTCTCCAGCGACCAGGGCTTGCGGAGTTCGCGCGAGAGCATCGCGGTCGCACCGGCGTCGTCGATGAACTTGCCCGCGGCGCCGTCGAACTTAAGCTTACGGCCGGTGAAGACCGCGGCGTTGCCGAGGTGGCCGATCGTCGTGGTGTGGTGCGCGGCCATGACGTGCGAGAGCGGACGGCGGCGAGACTGCACGCAGTCGACGAATTCCTGGAAGTGGTCGGTCGTGCCGGGGCAGCGCCAGGCGTCCGGACCGAGGTCCTTCTCCCAGAGGCCCGGGATTGAGCACTCCTGCTTGCCGCGGGTGACGAAGAGTTCGCCCTTCTCGCCGTGGAAACGCATGCCCATGAACGAGCTGCTGACCGACATCTTGAAGCCGTCCGCATAGCCGACGGTGTAGTCATAATCGGCGTGGGTATCCCAAGGGCCTTCGCGGAGCTTACCCGTGCCTTCGACGGACACGGGGAACTCGGCGTCCTTGGCCATCGCCCACGCGGCGATGTCCGGATGGTGGCAGACCCAATCGAGCAGCATGCCGCCGCCGAAGTTCATGTTCCAGCGCCAGTGGAAGTGGAAGACGCGCGGGTCGTAGGCGAAGTCGGCCGACGGACCGACCCACATGTCGTAATCGACTTCGGCCGGAGCCTTCTCGCCCGGCTGCGGGGCGGGCGGCATGACCTGCTTGTTGGGGCCAGTACCGACTTCGACCTTCTGGATCTTGCCGAGCATGCCGTTGCGGACGAGTTCGACGCCGCGGCGGAAATTCGGGGTGGAGCGCTGCCACATGCCCGTCTGCCAGACACGGCCGTTTTCCTTCACCGCGTCGGCGATGGCCTTTCCTTCGGCCCAGGTCTTCGCGAGCGGCTTCTCGCCGTACACGTCGATGCCGGCGCGGAGGAGCGCACAGCTGATCACGCCGTGCCAATGGTCCGGCAGACCGTGCACCGCGGCGTCGGGCTTCTCCTTCGCGAGCATCTCGCGGAAATCGACATACTGCTTCGGCGCGGACAGGCCCTTCTTCACGACGTTCTCGGAAACCGACTTCAGCACGCGACGGTCGACATCGCAGATCGCGATCACCTGGACGCCCTTCTTGGACATCAGCTGGCGCATGTCGCCGCCGCCCTGGGACTTCAGGCCGATACCGACCAGCTGGAGGCGGTTGCTCGGGGCGACCGTGCCGTCCTTGCCGAGCGCGGAGGCCGGGATGATGGAGGGGAAAGTAAGCGCGGCGCCGGCCAGCGCGGTGTTCTTCAGGAACGAGCGACGATTGAGGGAAGACATTGGGATAGGGGTAGGGGCAGGGGTAGGGGCAGGGGTAGGACAGGTGTAGCGTGGGATGCGTTCCATGGGAAGGAGGGAAAGGCAGGGTCAGCGCTGCGTGCTGACCTAGCGGCCGCCGAATGGCGGCCGAGGGTAGGGGCGTGGCTACGCCGCGACCTACGCCTAGGGCGGACGCGATGTCATCGCGTCCCTACCTCAAGACACCCCAGCCAATGATCCGGTCTCCGGTTTCCCTTTGAGATGTTGGATCTCTGATCAACTAGGCCTCTGGGCCTCCGGGCCTCTCGTGTGCTTCCCCATGTCCCCTTGCCCCCGTGCCCACTTGCCCCCTTATTAATGCCATGCGCCTCCTCTCCCTCCTCCTCGCCTCCTCGCTGGCGTTCGCCGCGGACCGTCCGGCGGTCGATCACGCCGCGTATACGGCCGCGTTGAAGGATTTCCGCAAGGGCGCCGCGAAGTCCATCGACGCTCTGAAGAAGTCCGATGCCTCGGTCTCCGTCCGCCTCGCCGCGGTGGATGACGTCCGCGAGCGCCTGGTCGATGAGCCGAACTCCCCGCTGACCGGCCAGGTCGCCGCCTTGCTCGGCTCGACCGACGTCGAGATCGCCAAGCTGCTGCTCGCCGCTCTCGCCGAAGCCAAGGCTGCTGGCGCCACGCCGCAGGTGGCCGCTCTCGCCGCCAAGGCCGATTCGCCTCTGCGCGTGCCTGCCGCGCTCGCCCTCGCCGAAGTCGGCGGCGCGAAGGCCGTCCCGGTCCTCGCCGGACTCGCGTCGGACGCCGCCCTCGCCGATAGCATCCAAGACGCGCTCATCAAGGTCGCCGGCCCCGGCGTCACCGATGCGTTCGTCGCCGGCATCACCGACACTAAGGCCGATGTCTCCGCGCGCAATGCCCTCATCAAGGCCGCCGTCGGTCGCAATCTCCGCTCCGTCGCCGGCGCCCTGTGCGTCGCGATCAAGGAAGAGTCCATGCGCCTCGAATGTCAGAAGGCCTTGCTCAAGCTCGCTCAGCCGAGCGATCTCGCCGCCTTGCGCGAAGCCGCCCAGGCCGTTTCCAACGAGACGACCAAGGGTGCCCTCGGCCGCCTGATCAAGAAGCTCGAAGGAGTGAAGTGAGGTAGGGACTTCCTGCGAGTATGGAGTATCGAGTATAGAGTATCGGGGTAGTGATTGCCTCGAGGTAGGGCTGACCGCCCCGGTCAGCCGTGTCTCCAGGTAGGGTCGCGTCGGTGACGCGTCCGCCCTGTCTCGAGGTAGGGTCAGCACTGCGTGCTGACCTAGTCGCGTTCGCCGAATGGTGAACGCAGGGTGGGGGGTACGATTCATCGTGCACTCCTCTTCGGAGGGCGCGGCGTAGCCACGCCCCTACCTTCGGCCACCATGCGGCGGCCGATTACGATGCAGCTAGGTCAGCACGCAGTGCTGACCCTACCCATGATAGGTGGTGGCGGTAAGCGGTTAGCGGTTGGAAATGCATGGAGGCTTTCGGCCACGCGAACCCGAAGCTGGCGTTCTCCGATTTCCCTATGAGACGTTTGATCTCTGGTCCACTGGGCCTCTGAGCCTCCGGGCCTCTCGTGCATCGGTTGCCCCCCCTTGTCAACCGGCCAACTAGTCAACCGGTCAACTAACGGGGTGTCTTCCCCTATACTCGATACTCCAGACTCTATACTCTCGTGATGCTCACTTCCGCAACACCCACTTCACGCCGCCGTCGAGGTGCTTGATGAAGTCCGGTTCGGAGAAAGATTCCTTGGTGTGGCCGAGCGCGGTGTAGAACATGCGGCCCTTGCCGACTTCCTTGCACCAGGTCATCGGGTGATGGTCGCCCATCTCCTTGCCCTTCTGCGGGGCGTAGGACTTCTCGTCGATCTCGAGCAGCACGACGTTATCCTTGGCGAGATTGCGGAAGGAGTACCACTCGTCCTTGCGCTTCCATTCGGCGCCGAGGTGGGCGTTGGCCGGGTGGTCCTTGACGATCGGACGTAGGATCGCGACCTGCTGGGCTGGGTGGCCGCTGAAGAGACCGCCGACCATGTTGGCGAACCAGGGCCAGTATTTTTCGGCCGCGCCGGCGTCGGACGCCGCATGCACGCCGACGAACGCGCCACCGTTCTCCATCCAGGCCTGGAAGGCCGCGCGACGGGCCGCCGCGATCTTTTCGTTTGCGGCCTTAGCTTCCTTGGAAGCGTCCTTTGCGACCACGTCACCCATGATGTCGCCGGTCGTGCTCATGAAGGCGACCACGCGATACTTCGCCAGATTCTCGGCGGTGAAGACCGCGGCGTCTTCGGTGATGTCGGCTTCGAGGCCTTGGGCCTTGAACTGCTGAGCGAGCAGGGCGTTGCCGAGCGGGATCGAATCTTTGTGGCGGAAGCCGACGGTCTTCGAGAAGACCAAGGCGCGGTTAGGTTCGGCGGCCAGGGCGGCCACCGAGGCGAGGAGGAGGGCGAGGATGCGCATGGGCTTAATTGTGGGGTAGGGGTAGGGATAGGGGTAGGGGTAGGTGAGGGCAAGAGGGCAGACGGGTGAGAGTATGGAGTATTGAGTATGGAGTATCGGGGAGTGACGGATTTCAGGGCTAGGGCCAGAGCTCGGGCTAGGGCTCGTTCGTTACCCCGAGGTAGGGTCGGGATCGTGAACCACAAAGGACGTTCGCTGCTTTAGACTTCAATCTTCTGCCTCCGGTTTCCCTTTGTGTGAAACTACCCCTACCCCTGCCCCTACCCCTACCCCTTTTTGCTCACCACACCTTTGCACCTTTGCACAGGCCGTAGGCCGATTTGCACTTTTGCACTTAGGACGGCACGTGGTGCCGTCCCTACCTCTCGACCGGCCAACTGGTCCCTTCCCTATACTCGATACTCAATACTCCATACTCTCTCACCAATTTTCTTTCCCCCGCTGACGCGCCCGCCACTCTCGCCCCATGTCCGAAATCCTCCTGACCCTCCGCGAAAGCAAGGCCTCCCCGGTCGGCTCGCGCTTCCAGGCCATCTGCGCCCTGGGTGATATCTCCACCAAGACCGCCAAGACCGGTTCGACCTATTACGAGGCCGTCATCGCGGACGCCACGGATGACATCAAGATCCGCGTCTTCGGCGATTCCCCCGTCAAGCCCGTGCTCGTCACCCTCAAGGCCGGCGCGGTCGTCCGCGTTGGCGGCGTCGTCGGCGATTTCAACGGCCGCCCCGACCTCAAGGTCGATTCCCTCGCCCCCGTCACCGACGCCGAGCGTTCGGATCCGGCGATCATGGGCCGCCTCACGCCCGTCTCGCAGCACGATCCCGTGAAGATGAAGGCCGACCTCCTCGGCATCATCGCGCGCATCCCGCACGCCGGCCTCCGTACCACCGTCGAATCCGCCTTCGAGGAGTATGGCGAGCGCTTCCACGACGCCGTCGCCGCCCTCGGCATGCACCATGCCTTCCGCCACGGCCTGCTCGAGCACACCCTGCGCATGGCCAAGTGCGCCGAGGCCCTCTTGCCGCTCTACCCGAAGGTCGACCATTCGCTCGCCGTCGCCGGCATCGTGCTGCACGACATGGGCAAGGTCCAGGAGTATTCCCGCCTCGAGCCCGGCATGGCCAAGGCCAGCTTCACCCGCGCAGGTAACCTGCACGGCCACCTCGTCCTTGGCGCCTTCATCGTGCGCGCCCACGGCACCAAGGTCGGCCTCGAAGCCTCGCTCATGGAGCGCCTCGAGCACGTCATCCTCTCGCACCACACCATGCGCGAATACGGCGCCTGCGCCACGCCGTCCACGCCGGAGGCCGTGTTCGTGGCCCGCATCGACGACCTGGACGCCAAGCTTTCCGCCGTGGAGGAAGAACTGCGGAAAGCCCCGCCAGGAGCGGAGTTCATGCCCCTCCGCGCCATCGATGGCCAGCTGCTGATCACCCCGCCCAAGACCGGAGCCTGATCGCGTGCGTCTCGAAGAGCTGGATTTCGAACTCCCGCCCGAACGCATCGCCGCCACGCCTGCCGCGCGGCGCGACGCCTCGCGCCTGCTCGTCGTGCGCCGCGCCACGCGGACGATCGAGCATCGCCGTTTCAGCGACCTGCCGGAGCTCCTGCCGCCGGGCACCGTGCTCATCCGCAATAACGTCTCCGTCCTGAAGGCCCGCCTCTTCGGCGTGCGTCCCACCGGCGGCAAGGTCGAGTGCCTGCTGCTCCGACCCACGCTGGATCCGTTGGAATGGTGGTGCATGTTGCGTCCTGGCAAACGCGCCGGTGATGCGGCCGGCTTCATCGTCGACGGCCGTCGCGCCGTCGCCGTCGAGAACGCGCACGGCGAATACCGCGTGCGCTTCGAACTCCCGCCCGGAGAGACCGTGCAAGACTTGGCCGAACGCCTCGGTGAGATCCCGCTGCCGCCTTACATCGTCGAAGCCCGCAAGGAGCGCGGCCTCGCGCCGACCGACGACGCCGAGCGCTATCAGACCGTCTATGCGGACCCGAAAGCCACGCGGGCCGCGGCGGCGCCCACGGCCGGACTGCACTTCACGCCGGAGCTGCTCGAGATTCTGCGCACGCGCGGACACGAAGCCTTCGACCTGGTTCTGGATGTCGGTCCCGGGACTTTCCAGCCCGTCACCGCCTCGGAACTTTCGTCGCACGTCATGCATTCGGAGACGTATCGTATCCCTGCCCGCACCATGCAGGCCTTGCGGGAGCGTCGTCCGCGTCTCGCGATCGGCACCACCTCCGTGCGCGCGAGCGAGGACGCCCTGCGCAAGGTCCCGGGGTTCGCGCATGAGGGGGACTTCGTCTCCGAGGCCTCCCTCTTCATCCAGCCGGGGGACGGCATCGGCTGCTGCGAACACCTCCTGACCAACTTCCACCTCCCCAAGTCGACGCTCCTCTGCCTGGTCGGGGCGTTCCTGACCCCCGGGGATCCCTCTGGGGTGGCCTGGCTCAAGGAGATCTACGCCGAGGCTATTCGGGAAGAATACCGCTTCTTCAGCTACGGGGATGCCATGCTGATTCTCTGAAGGAGGGAATCGCTCATTTAGGCTATTATATGACTGATTTAGTCATATAATGGGCAATGCCCTAGGTTGATACCCCCCTCGGATCATGCCCTGAGCGCCCCGGTTTCAGGACCAGCCGGGCAAGTTCACCTCTGCGTCTCACAAACGACGGGAAAATGCACTTATTCATATTATTGATTTCCAATCTGAACAAATAGGGGCATTTTCTAGGGAGTAGTCCCTACCCGGCTACACCCCTTATTGATGTCCGTCCCACCCCGACGAGCCCGCCCCCGCGGTGCCCTGTCGCGTGCCTCCCTCATGGTGGCCGCGGCTCTCCTCGGCGTTGGCGTTTCCCGGGCGCCCCAGGCGAAAGCGGCGAATTTATTCTGGGATACTAATAGTTCCGTAGCAGGTCTCGGCGGCACCGGCGCCTGGGATACGACCACGGCCAATTGGTTCAACGCGGGCGGCGCGACCACCACGCTCGGTGATCAACCGACCATTGCCAGCTCGTTCACGCTCAATGACGTGGCGTATTTCGCCGGCGCCGTCGGCGGCAGCAATGTCGTCACGTTGGGTGAAGCCATTACGATCGGCGGACTGAATTTTTCCGGTTGGAATTCGTATGAAATCGCCGGCGCATCGGCGCTGACTTTGGCCGCTCCTACCGGGGCTCCCGTGCAGCCGGTCGTGAGGGTGGCCCTGGGGTCTCGGGTCACCGCCACCGCCAAGATTTCGGGCAACCAAGGCTTGCTCAAGACTGGCAACGGTACGCTCGTCCTCGCCAATGCTGGCAATGATTTCACCGGCGATCTGCTGATCCGCGGCGGCGCCGTGGTCGTGACTTCGTCCGCCCAGCTCGGCGCGGGTATTGGTCCGGTGATGATCCAAGGCAACAGCAACACCGGCAACCCGGGCTTCAGCGGCGGCTCCCTCGTCATCCAGGGCGGCATCTCCGGCATCAACGTCACCCGTGAGATTTCCGCTTCCGGTCGCGGTCCCGGTGCGGCTAACGCTTCCGGCGCCATTCTCTCCGTCGGCAACAACAACTTCACCGGTGGCGTCACGATGGGCTCCGGCACGGAAACGCGCTTCCACGCCACGCCCGGCATCACCACCATCTCGGGGGATCTTGCCCTCGGCTCCGGCAACGTTTCGATGTTCTACGGCGACGGTAATTTCATCATCTCCGGTAAGATCGTCTCCTACGACGCGGGCCAGGATCGTCTTTACAAGGAAGGGATGAGCTACACCACCTCGCTCTGGATTAAGGGCGATCAGGACCGTTTCAACGGTCAGGTGCGCGCTGGCTCCGGTTGGATCCGCGTGACCGATCCGACCAACCTCGGCCTCAACCGCACCTCTCAGAACGTCGACTTCGTCAACGGCGGTCTCGAAGTCCGCACGGCCCTGAACAACTGGAGCGACCGCAACTTCCACTTCCGCAATAACGCCAGCGGCAATCTGTTCATCGACCACGGTCTCGGCGATGCTTCCGGACCCTCGGCTGCCGTCGGTCAGACCATCACCTTCGGCAACCTCTCCAAGGGCGCTGGCGACAATGTCACCAATTACAATTTCAGCGGTCGCAATGGCTACGGGGCTACGTTCACCGGCTACGGCAACTTCATCGGCACCACGCTTGGCGGTGCCGCCGGCAATTTCGGCGACTTCAACGTCAACACCAACCTCTCCGGCCTGCTCACCCTGAGCGGCAACCTCTGGCGCACGAACACCACCAACGCTCGCACGCTCACCTTCCAGGGTTCCGGTGACACGCTGCTGACCGGTAGCATCATCACTTCCGGTGGTGCGCATCGCTTCACCAAGTCCGGCCTGGGTCAGGCCACGCTGGAAGGCGTGCTCGGCGCCTACACCGGTCTGACGCAGATCAGCCAAGGCACCTTGGTGGTCGCTGGCCTCGGCTCGCTCGGTACCACTTCGGCCATCAACATCGGTAACGGTACCACCACGGCGGGTACGCTTACTTACACCGGTCCGACCGCCACTCTGTCGACGCCGATCCTGCTCAACGTCACCACGGCGAACGCTTACCTCAATTCCAGCGGCAACGGTCCGCTCACCCTCACCGGTGCCATCACGGCCAACACCGGCGCGAAGACCTTCGTCCTCGGCGGCACCAATACCGGCGACAACACCATCACCAGCCTGCTCCCGGCCACCACCACCAATCTCCAGAAGATCGGCGCCGGCACCTGGGTGCTCAATCCTACCGCCGCTCCGGGCAACGGCCTCACCGGTACCACCACGGTCTCCGATGGCTTGCTCAAGCTGCTGGAAGTCAGCACCAACTTAGATATCCTCCCTGACTCCGCCGCCGTCATCTTTGACGCGGAGTCCTTCCGCTACTCGGCCGGCGGCACGCTGGTCTACCAGGGTGCGCCGACTGTCGGCTCGACCGAAATCGTTGGAACGCTGACCCCGACGGCTGGTTCCGCTCGGGTCCAGGTGCTCCCCGGCGTCGGTGGCAGCGCTGCCCTGACCTTTGGTTCGTTGGGTACCCGTGGCGCCGGCGCCACCCTTGATCTTTCCGTCCCCGGCGGAGGTTCGGTCATCTTCTCGACCGCTCCTGTCTCTAATAATGGTATCGTGGGCGGCTGGGCCACCTTCAACGGCGTCAACTGGGTCGTCCCCGGCATTGCCGGGGCTGCCGCCACCGCGCTATCTTCTTATACGCCGATGGCCGCGGCCGGCCTCTCGACGACCGCCAATTACCTTTCGACCGCCGATCTCAGCGTCACCGGCGCCGAGTCTGTCAACTCCTTGAAGCTTGCGGGCGCCCATACCCTCACGCTGGGCGGAATCCTGACCCTCAGGTCCGGCGGCGTACTCTTTGATAACTCCACCGGGGCGGCTGCCGTCACGGGAGGCACGCTCGGTTTGTCGGCCTCGCTTACCGGTGGCGCCCTTACCAACGGCTCGCCGAACGTCACCGTCAGTAGCACCGCGGGGCTAGTCCCCGGCATGGCCATCACGGGCACCGGTATCCCGGCCGGAGCGACCATCACTGCGATCACGGACGCTACCACGTTCGTCATCAGCGCCAACGCCACCGCCACTAACACCGCCCAGACTTTCGCGGCTGGGCAGGAAGTCATCATCCACACCGGTGGTTCGACCGCGGCGAACGCGCTCACCGTGGCCTCGTTCATCTCGGGCGGAGCCGGTTCGGTCACCAAGTCCGGCAACGGCACGCTGATCGTCAGCGCCGCCAATACCTTCACCGGCAACGTCAACG
>JBILHF010000138.1:0-3494 GCA_044350605.1 Opitutales bacterium | reverse complement strand
TGTCTCCTGGTCCTCCAAGCCTCTGTGCCTCTTATCCATGCCCGTGCCCCCTTGTCACCGTGCCCACGTGCCCCCTCGCGGCTCAACGTGCGACCTTCGGTCGCCGATGAGCCGCCCTAATGCTCCGTCCGCCGTAGTCATAAGTTACTTATGCCTTCCGGAGCGTACCCGCGCCCCTTGCGCCGACGCCCCGGAAATGTCAGTCTAGAACTTTATACAACAATCCTACCCTGCTCTTTCGCATCCTCCCGTGAACCGTTTCGCCCGCCTGCTACCCCTACTCCGTAATTCGCTCATCATCGTCGGCGCGCTCGCATTCGCCCTCGGCCTCGCGTATTTTGCGGACGTGCTGACCGACAAGCCGTTGCGGCCGGCGGCTACGTCGCACGTCGTCACGCACGCCCAGCCGACGGGGCGTGCGCTGACCAAGGAGGAGGCGAGGCACGTCGAGGCGGAACGAAGCGAGCGGCTCGACTACGAGCTCTACGGCAGCTCGCTACGTCGCGGCACAAACTTCGCCGACCTCATGCGCAACGGTGACGCCAGCCTACTCAGCCGCTTGCATTTGAATTTCATGGACGAGCTCAAGGCGCGGTTCGGCGATCGTATCTGCAAGGATGAGAAACCGGAACCGACGGACGACATCATTCTTTCCGAAGTCGTCGGCGCCTTGGGCGCCTATCAGGCGGCGCAGGCCGAAGCTCGTGCCGCGCGAGGCGAACCGCCCGCGACGACCGCCGACGTCCCGAAGGCCTACGCGCTCTACGAGCAATCGTTGGCGACCGACCGCGAGTCGGCGATCAGGCTCATGGACGAACTCCTGGCGCTGCCGGCCGCGGAACGCAAGCCGCTCGCGGCGATCGCCAAATACCGCCGCGCGCGGCTGACGATGTCGCTCGAGGATTGGAACGCGCTCAGTGACGAAGCGGCGAAGCAACGACTGGCCGCCATCCGCGCCGACCTGACGTCGGTCGCGGGACACGCCCGTGAGGGTTCGCTCGATCCGGCGAACATCAGCGAGAACACGACCTACTGGCTGGCGCATACTCGCTCGATGATCTTGCCCTCGGAAAGACTGATCCGCATGGGCGAAGCCGATTTCGCCGGCGCCCTCGACACCTACCTGCGCATGCCCCGCCGCGGTCACGCCAATGCGGTCAACTCCAGCCTATGGCTGGCCGAAAAACTCTGCCGCGAGGGTCGCTTCGAGACGTTGGTCGGCGACCCGG
The DNA here is from genome assembly GCA_044350605.1 of Opitutales bacterium. GTDB lineage: Bacteria > Verrucomicrobiota > Verrucomicrobiia > Opitutales > UBA953 > UBA953. Next base: position 2,265 of record JBILHF010000138.1, on the reverse strand, counting down.
ACCTCCGCATGCTGATCACGCTCTTCTTCTTAAAACGGCGGTATGAAATCGACATCGATAACATGGAACCCGAAGAGCGTAGGGCTCGCGGACTCGAATGGCTCGACGCCCTGGCGGCTGGCGGCATCGATTCGTCCTTCGCGCCCGCCCATGTTGCGATGTTACAATACTCGCTTGACCGCTGGGTAGATTGTGCCGCCACCGCCCGGCTATTGCCGCCCTCCGACCCGCTACGCCGGTTGCTGCTCTCGCGTTGCAACCTCCGCTTGCGCGGCGACCTCGCCGTTTCGCGGCGTCTGCTCGCGTCGGCCGAAAGCGTCGATCTGACTAAGAAATCCGCCGACGATACGATCAGGCTTGCTGTCAACGACAGCACCCTTGAGTGCGTCATCGACCTGTGTGATCCGCGCGAGATCCATGACCGCGTCCAAGGTGAGCTAGGCATGGTCGCGCTGGCCGAAGGAGATTTCATCGAAGCGTTACGCCTCTTCGAGGAAAGTCGGCACCTGTCCGAATCCTTCTACGTCGGGGAGTGCCTGCTGGAACTCGAAGCGTTGAAAGCATACGTCGACGGGCGTCCGCTGGTCCGGTGCGACCCGAAGATGGACCGTTCCTATTATCATGAGCCGCTGATGAACCTGAGGGAGCTGGTCGGTTCGCGGCTCATGCGTGCAGGACGGCTGGAAGAGGCCCTGGAGTACGTGAACCCGGATCTTCGGGCGCGGGCGACAAGCTATGTGCTGCTCCGCCGCGCGGCGGCCCGGACCGACCTGACTGACCGCGCGCGCGCCGACGCCCATTGGCGCAGCGCCCTCCTCATCGGTGAAATCGGGGAGACGATCCTGCATGCTCCTTTCGGACTTAGTTGGTCGTCCGGCACGGGCTGGCATGTCGGCTATGGGCATTCGCCCCGCCTACGCCTCGGCCAAGCCATAGAAGGAGAGACGTTACCCACGATGAACCTCATCGGGGCCGGCCCTGAGGAGCGACGCAGGCTGGGCGACTGGAAGGCCCGGCACATCGAGGCGCCGGAACTCTCCGAGCGCGACGCGCGCTATGCTTCCTTCCGGCATGCCATGGAAGCCGTCCGTCTGCTGCCGGACAACGACCCGGCCGGCGCCGAGATCCTGCAATACGCCGGCAATCTCCTTAAGTATCGCGACCCGAAGGCGGCCGTGCCGGCCTATCGCTTACTCATCAGCCGCTTCCCCCTCACTACTCATGGGAAGCATGCACTGAGGGCCCATTGGTTCTCGGCTGTCCGTTCCGAACCCCCGGCTGATATCCTCAGCAAGTAAGACCGTTTTCTTTTTCCTCACCCATACTCCACCACATCCCGTCGCAACCCACCCATGCGCCCCTACGTCCGCCCTCTCATCGTCACCTTCTCCGCCTTCGCGCTGGCCTGCCTGTTCTCTTATTTGGCCATCCTCCTCACCGAGCCTTCTCCGGTCCGTCCCGCCGGCAAGGCCGTCGCCGGAGCCGATTCCGCCGCCAAGCAGAACCAGGAGCTCAGCCCCGAAGCATCGTTCGCTCAGGCCAAGCTCGAGGCGGCCGGAGGCGACCCCGAAAAGCTCCTCGTCTTGGCAAACTGCTACCTCATCGGCTTCGGCACGGAGCGTGATGAAGCGGCGGCGGCGCGTCTGCATAAGCTCGGCGCCGAAAAAGGCGACGTCTTCTGCCAATCCTGCTACGGACGCGATCTTCTCTACGGCGTCGGCGTGAAGAAAGACGTGGCCGCCGGAATCATCTGGCTGCGCAAGGCGGCGGACCAGAAACAATGCGATGCCGAATACGCGTTGCACATGCTTTATGAGGACGACGAAGACATCAAAGCCGACCCCGCCGAAGCACGCAAATGGCTGCTACGCGCCGCCGAACACGGCCATCATGGCGCGCGGGCGGACCTCGCCGAGGAGATCATCAACGCGAAGGACAAGAAACGCTTCAAATCCGTGGCGACCTGGGTCCGGGACGGAGCCCTGGCCGGCCACGACCGCTCCGCCCACATCATGTCGTTCGTCTACGAAGAAGGACTGGGCACGCCCGTCGACCCAGTGGAATCGATGGCATGGCGTCTGATCTTCCTCAACGTTTCCGATGAACTTGAGCCTAAGAAGTTCAAGGAAGACTACGACGCGCTCTCGCCGGAGCAGCAGGATCAGGCGGAAAAACGCGCACGTGAACTCTCCGGAAAGCGGGAGTATAAGTCGCCCTTCGCCCGCGATCCCGCTGAAGTCGCCGCGGAGCGGAAAGAGTTCGCCG
>JBILHF010000049.1:0-11836 GCA_044350605.1 Opitutales bacterium | reverse complement strand
GCTTGGCGTTCGGACCGCTGATGAAGCGGTTGTTCCGCAGGACCACGTTGCCGTAGGTGCCGTCGACTTCGTAGGTGGTGAAGTAGACCTCGGCGTATTCCTCATACTCGCCGGTCACGAAGCTGCGGCGGCCGCGCTTGGGGTCTCGTTCGCACTTGGTCGTGTTGTGCTCGAAGACGTTGTCCTCCATGAGCAGGTTGCGGGGCTGGTTGATCCAGGACCCGCGTCCGCCGTTGCGGAAGGTGTTGCCCCGCACGACCACGTCCTGGCTGGACTGCTCGATGCTGACCACGCGGGAGCCGTTGGTCCCGTCGACGAAGTTGTTCGTGATCAGGGCGCCTTGGCAGAACTCGGCCAGAAAGAAGGCGCCCATGCGGGAGCCCGTGATCTGGTTGCGGTCGAAGACGATGCGGCGGCTCTTCTGGATGTGCATCGTGTCGCCTAAGGCGCTCAGGGTGTTGCCGCGGACATCCACGTCTTCGCAGCCGACGAGATCGAGGGCCCCTTTGCCTGGGCCGGCGCCGTTCGGGGAGTAGAGGGCGAGGTGGGCGTAGAAGAGCTGGGTGATGAGCTTGGTCTTCGGTCCGGCCGAGGTCTGGAAGCGGATCGGGGCGCCTAAGGGTTTATCGGCGATGCGCACGTAGGTCGGAGTGCTCTCGACGACGAAATACTGGCGGCCGCGGACGAGGTTAGATGGTAGGGTGTCCCCGAAGAAGCAGAGGGAGTCATAACCGCGGTCGGCCTCGAGTCCTTCGCGGACTTTGGAGAGCGGGAGCGGCTTCTGGTTGTCGAAGTATACGCGATCGTCCCCGGCGGTCATCTTGACGTCGTCTCGGACCAGGTCGTGACGGAAGTATTTGGCCGCATGGGCATGCTCGGCTGCGCCGTATTCTTCCGGCCAGACCGTGATCTGCCAGAGGAAGCCGTAATCCCACATGTATTTGCCGGTGCGTTCCAGGCGGCAGTCCGTGACGCGGACATCCTTCGCGTAGGTCAGGATTTCCTTCTTCGAGCCTTTCTTCTCGGCCCCGAGGACCGTGATGGCCGCTCCGGCCAGACCGTCGGATTGGATCTTCTCGAAGCGCAGGTTCTCAGTATGTCCGCCGGGAGAAGTCGTGATCAGGATGCCCCGGGTGTTTACGTTGGGCTCCCAGGTGTTGTCGGCGCGCGATTGGTCGAATACGCGACCCACGAAGCGACCGCCCCGCCAGGTCAGGTTACGGATATCCTCTCCTTGGAAGACCACCGCACGGGCTTTGTCGCCCATGTGTTCAGGCAGTCGGAAGGTCGCCCCTTCGGCGATGACTGTCAGGTCGGACTTCAGCGGGATCGGCACTTTGCCGTCCAACGCGTAGTCGCCCGGAGGGATGACGAGCGTATCGCCTGGCTTGGCGGCCTCGAAGGCGCGTCGCAGCGAGGTGTCATCATTGCCCAGGCCGACGCAGCCGATGAGCAGCGTGCCAAGCAAGGCGAGACAGGCGAGAAGGTGGGCTTTCATCACGTAAGGTCGGCGGACTGATTGTTCTCCGCTTCGTCGCTGAAGGTAGGGTAGTTGTTCTCCGGGACGAATTCGTCGGGAGCCTTGGGCTGGCTGATGGTTTCCTTGGCTGCGGTGTCCTGGGACAGGGCGACGAGGCCGAGGGCGCCAAGGAAGACGCCGCGGAGAGCGTCGCGACGGCTGATCCCGGCGGGGTGGCTGCGGTCGGGATTATCGGGCATCGGTGAAGGGGCCGGCGTCGCGGCGGGAGAGGATTTCACGGACCTTGCGCCCGTCGATGGTCGCGACGTCGGCCTTGGTTTCGCAGGCGAGGGCGGCGGCCACCCCGGCGGCTTCGCCGAGGGCCATGGCCGTCACGGTCACGCGGGAGGAAGCCGAAGCGATGTGGGTGGCGCTGTGGCAACGACCGGCTACCAGCAGGTTGCCGACCTTCTGGGGGATGAGGGTGCGGAAGGAGATATCGTAGGGCTTAGGCTGGAAGCCCGAGCCGGCGAAGGGCTTGTCTGTCGTCGTCTTGCGGGGGTGGATATCGAGGAACCAGCAACCCGTGGCGACGGCATCATCGTGGCGTCGATTGGTCTGCAGGTCTTCGACCGTCAGGCGCTCGACGCCGAGGATGCGGCGGGTGTCGCGGATGCCGATGTAGGGCCCGGTCGAGATCAGGTAGCTGTCCTTGAAGGCGGGGACCTTTTCCTTCCATTCGCGGAAGATCGTCCACGCGTCCTGTCGTCCCTGCATCTCGCAACGCGTGAGGTCGGCCGCATCGGTGGCGTCGCCGGCGATACGGGTGGCGTGGATATAGGCTTCGTCCTTGGCGAAGGCGAAGATCAGCCCCGGGCCGTAGAATTCGGGCAGCTTGCCGGCCTTATGGGCATCGACGAGCGCCTGCTTGGCGGCGGGGCCCATTTCCTTGCTCGGGGTGACGTTGCCGATGCGGAAGTGCATCGTCAGGGGCATCATCTCGGGATTCTTTTCCGAAGGCGCTCCGGCCCAGTTGGCGACATCGGCATCGCCGGTGGAGTCGATGACCTGGCGGGCTTCGATGCGGACGAGCCCGTCCTTGTTCGCCACGATGACGGCGGTGATGAGGCCGCCCTTGGTCTCGACGTCGCAGACGAGCGAATGGTAAAGCACGCTCAGGTGCTCCGAGTGGCGGCGGATCAGGCCGTCCATGAGCAGCTTGAATTCGTCGGTGTTCGGGATGTAGACCGAGCCCCAGTACTTGGTGATCAGGTGCGCCGGCAGGTCATCGATCCGGTTGGCATCGGGCTTGGCGAGGCCGAGCTCGCGGAGGAACTCGAGGGCGATGCCGCGGACGACGAAGCGGCCGGTCGGCTTGTCGATCAGGCCGTCGAAGTAGGGCAGGCCGACCGCGGTGATGATACCTCCGGCGAAGCCGGCACGTTCGATGAGCAGCGTCTTCACTCCGGAGCGAGCGGAGGCGAGGGCGGCCGCGGAGCCGGCGCAGCCGCCTCCGCAGACAAGGACATCGGTCTTGATGGTCTTCATTGGAAATTAAAGTCCTTCGGGGCGCTTGGCCGTGTTTTCGTAGAGGATGACGCCGCCGCGTTTCAGGATCTCCCGTTGGAGGGCGGGGACATTTATCTTGCGCAGTTCGACATTGGCGGAGGCCGCCTGAGCGGCGGCGATGCCGGAAGCTTCGCCAAGGGCCATGAAGACCGGCTCCATGCGGATGGTCTGGTAGCCGACGTGGGAGGCCGAGCAGGCGACAGGCACGAGGAGTCCGTCCACGGACTTGGGCAACAGGCTACGGTAGGGAATCTGGAAAGGGTCGTGCGCGATGAAGAAGTAGCCTTCACGGATGCCCGGATATTTGGGGTCGAACTTGGAGACCCCGTGCGAATCGAACTCGAACTCGGCGACCGCGATACCGTCAGCCTGCCGGGCGGGGAGTCCGGTCGCAGGAACGAACTTGGCGTCGTTCTCCGTCACGGTGTGCTCGCCCCAGATACGGCGTCCTTGGCGGACGTAGATATGGTGGGGGCGTCCGCGGTTGTCGGTGAACTCGTCCTTAGGGAAGCCCCATCGCAGGGCGTCCTTGCGGATGGCTTCCGGAACTTCTGCGTCGTGCTGCAGGAGCCAGATCAGGCCTTCCTGATAGTTCCAGTAGCGTCGGAAGAGCCGGGCCCGTTCGGCGACACCCGCTTCCGGCCAGCCGTAGTTCTCTTCGGCGAGGTCGAGGGATTCGCTCGGCACGCCGGTGTCCGGATGAGGATGGTCGCTGTTGATCTCGAAGTTCCCGCCAGGCATCGGGTAGAACTGGATGGCTTGCTTGAGTTCGGTGAGTTTGCCGGAGCGGATATCCGCCAGCAGGTGTTTGTAGTCGTCGCGATTGAAGTCGGCGGGCTTCTCGACTGGCAAAAGATTCGCCGCGTCCTTGGTCAGGTGGAAGCGGAAGCAGAATGCTTGGATGCCGGCATCGGCTTCGCCGGTCGAGCCGGGCAGGGGGTTGGCGTCGCCAAAGCGGACGTAGATCTTGCCGGCATGCTTCTCCTTGAAGTCCGATCGGCTTTCACGGCCTACCCGGTAGTCGGAGCCTGCGAGGGCCGCCAGGTCGCCTTCGTAGGTGGCGTCGATGAAGGCAGGCGCGGTGAGGGTGGTGCGGCCTGAAGCGGTCTCATAGGTCACCGCGGCCAGTTTCTGCTTGGGGCTGAATTGCTTGGGCGGAGCGCCCTCGAGGCGTCGTCCGGGGGTGGCGGGTCCGTTCGGCGTGAGCGCTGCGACGACGCGGGCACCTTCGATCAGGCGGACATTCTTCTCGTTGGTCAGCAGTTGGCGGAAGACGAGTTCAGCCACCTTGGGCTGGAACATGTTGCCGTCCTTGCAGAGCTTAACTTCCGGCGAATTCGCGCCGTAGGTCTTCGTGTAGTGTTCGACGACGAGGCGCTTGAATTCGACGTAGAGTCCGCCGACGGCGCCGTGCTTACGGATGTCGGTATTGGTGAGCCCGCCCGATACGATGCCACCGACATGGCGGGATTCCTCGAGGAGGACTACCTTGGCTCCCGAGCGGGCGGCCGCCACCGCGGCGGCGACGCCGCCTGGAGTCGCGCCCACGACGACGACGTCGGCTTTTTCAACGGCCGTCGTGCCAAGGGTCAAGAGGAGCAGGAGGGTCGTGAAGAGCGTGCGCATAAAAGTCAGCCCCAGTATTGGTTGGTCTTACGTTTGAGGAATTCGGCGCTGCGGCGGAGCTGTTCGATGCCGTCGACGCCGTCTTCGATGCTGATCCAGCCGTCGAAGCCGACGCGCTTCAGTTCGGTGAAGATGGCGTCGTAGTCGTTCAGGCCCTTGCCGATCTCGCCGTGACGGAGGCGTTTGGCGTAACCGGCGGGGTGGCTGCGGTCGGGATTATCGGGCATCGGTGAAGGGGCCGGCGTCGCGGCGGGAGAGGATTTCACGGACCTTGCGCCCGTCGATGGTCGCGACGTCGGCCCTGGTTTCGCAGGCGAGGGCGGCGGCCACCCCGGCGGCTTCGCCGAGGGCCATGGCCGTCACGGTGACGCGGGTCGAGCCATGGGCTCCACGAGTCGCGCTGTGGCAGCGTCCAGCGACGAGCAGGTTATCCAACTTCTGCGGAAGGAGGGAACGGTATGGAATGTCGTAGGGCTCCGGCTGGACCTTGCGTGGGTCGAAGTCGTTGGCTCCTCCGTTGATGGTCTTGTTCGGATGGATGTCCAGAAACCAGCAGCCCGTCGCGATGGCGTCGTCGAAGCGACGGCCATTCATCAGGTCGTCTTCGCTGAGGACGTGTTGCCCGATGATGCGACGTGATTCGCGGACGCCGATCCAAGGGTAGGCTTCGATGAAATAGGCCTCCTTGAAATTGGGCACGTGCTGTTTCCAGGCCCGGAACATCGCATGGGCGTCCGCACGACCTTGCATCTCCGCGCGGGACAGGTCGGCGGCGTCGGTCGGATTGGCGGGAACCCGGATGCCGTGGATGTAGACTTCATCCTTCGCGAACATGAACATCACGCCAGGTCCGTAGTAATACGGTAGCTCGCCGGCGGACTGGGCCAGTTTGAGGGCCTCGCGGCAGAGCTTGGTGATATCGGGCGTACGTTCGACGTTGCCGACGCGGAAGTGGAGGGTCAGGGGCTGGACCTCGCTGTTCTGTTCGTACGGCGCGCCCGCCCATGCGGCCACGTCGGCATCTCCTGAGCAGTCGATGACCACCTTGGGCTTCACGGTCACGAGGCCATCCTTGTTCGCCAGTGTCACTTCGGTGATGCGTCCGTCGGATGAGGTCGCATCACATACGAACGTATTGAACAGGACCTCGAGTCGTCCTTGCTGTTCCTTGAAGAGGCGGTCGAGCAGCAGCTTGAATTCGAAGGTGTTCGGGATGGTCGGGTTATGGCTGGCGATTTTCTGCGCATCCGGGGCGCAGACGCCGGATTTTGACAGCAATTCGAGGGCGATGCCGCGGACCACCACGCGGTTGGTCGTGATGTGCGCGATACCATCGAAGTAGGGCAGGCCTACGCTCGTCACGATGCCGCCTGCGAAGGGGGCTTTCTCGACCAGGAGCGTCTTCGCTCCGGCGCGGGACGCCGCCAGGGCGGCGGCGCTTCCGGCGCATCCTCCGCCCACGACGAGGACGTCGGTGGACAGGACTTTTCGCTCGGCCTTGCGGCTGACTGCCGCCGAAGCACCCAGCGGTAAGGTCGAGGCAAGCAGGGCGGATTTCAGGAAGTTTCTACGGTCAGACATGGCTCAGCCCCAGTATTGGTTGGTCTTACGTCTGAGGAATTCGGCGCTGCGACGGAGCTGTTCGATGCCGTCGACGCCGTCTTCGATGCTGATCCAGCCGTCGAAGCCGACGCGCTTCAGTTCGGTGAAGATGGCGTCGTAGTCGTTCAGGCCCTTGCCGATCTCACCGTGGCGGAGGCGCTTGGCGTAGCCGGCCGCGCCGCCTTCTTCCTTCCGGAGGTCCTCCAGGGTGCCCTCGATGAGGTAACGGTCCGAGGCATGCATGGTCACGACGCGCTTAGAGACGCGCTTGAGCAGTTCGACCGGGTCGTCGCCGGCGATGTAGGCGTTGCTGGGGTCGTAGTTCACGCCGAAGCCGTCGGAAGGCAGGGCGTCCACCAGGGCGCAGAAGACATCCATCTTCTGGGCGAACTCGGGATAGAGCCAGAAGTCGTCCTTGTAGTGGTTCTCGAGGATGAGCGTCACGCCGCGTTCCTTGGCGTAAGGGATGCAGGCCTTGATGCTGTCGGCGGCGAGGCGCACGCCTTCGGCGTCGGAGAGCTCGGGACGGCGCTGGCCGCTGAGGACTCGGCAGTAGGAACCGCCGAGCGCGTGGGTCATGTCGATCCAGCGCTTCTGCTTGGCGATCTCGGCGTCGCGGAAGGCCTTGTCCGGATGCGTGAAGTCAGGCGAGCAGCACATCATCGGGATGGACATCCCGAGGTCGGCGACCTGACGGCGGAAGACCGGCCAGTTGGACTCGTCGGCCATCTCGAGGAAGCCGGCGTAGAATTCCAGGCCCTGGACGTCGAGGGTGGCGGCGAGCTTGAACCACTCGGAAAGCTTCATCGTGCCGTCCTTGCAGAGGGCATGCATGTAGGCCTTGGGGAAGGCGGCGATCTTCGGCATGGTCAGGCTTTCTGTCCCGGCAGGGTTTCGGGATCCTTCGGCGGGTTGCGGCCGATGAAGGGGTGCTGTTCCAGTTCGACGACCGAGCCGCTGATCGGACCGGCTTCGTCGGCGAGCCAGTAGATGGACGCCGCGGCGATCTCATCGGGCGTGATCAGGCGTCCCGAGGGCGCGTAGACGCGGGGCAGGTCGGCATACCAGTCTTCCTTGAGGCCATGCTCCTTCTTGCGCTTGGATTCGTTCTCCGTGAGCACCCAGCCCGGGTTGATCTGGTTCACGCGCACGCCGTTGAGGCGGTGGAGCGTGTCACCGAGATTGCGGGTGAGGGTCGTGAGGGCGCCCTTGGAGACGCTATACGGGAGGAGGTTCGGTTCGCCGGAATAGGCGTTGACGCTGCCGATGTTGAGGACCGCTCCACGGGCCTTGGACAGATGGGGCAGGGCGGCCTGGATGAGCAGGAACGGGATGACCGTGTTCACCGCCAGCATCTTGTGGAAGAAGGCCGCATCGGTGGTCTGGATGTTGCCTTGGGCGACGATCGCCGCGTTGTTCACCACGCCGTCGAGCTTACCGAAGGTCTTCACTGCGAAGTCGACCAGGCGCTGCGGGCAGCCCGGGGACATCAGGTCTTCGATGTGGACGACGCCGTTGGCCGCGCCGATCTCGGCGAGGGTCTCGGCGGCGAGGTCTTTCTCGAGTCCATGGATAATGACCTTGGCGCCTTCGCGGACGCAGCGCTTGGCGATGGCCTTGCCGATGCCGGTCGTGCTGCCGGTGATTAGGATGACTTTGTCTTGCAGGCGCATGGTCAGACGGGCTTGAGGACGGACTTCACGACTTCGCCCTTATGCATCTTCTCGAAAGCGGTGTGCCAGTCTGTGATGGGCCAGACGCCGCCGATGATCGGACGGACGTCGAACTGGCCGCTGGCCATGAGGGCGATGACGCGCTCCCAGATCGGCCAGTTGTGACTGAAGCTGCCCTGCAGGGTGATGTTCTTCTGCACGAGCGGATCAAGGTTGAAGCCGAGCGGCTGAGGGCCCCACCCGACCTTGCTGACCCAGCCGGCGGGGCGGACGATATCGAGGGCGATCTTCAAGGTCGCGGAGGCACCGGCGGCGTCGATCACGCCGTCGCAACCGAGGCCGTCGCGTTGCTGGGCCCAGGGCTTGGCGTCGCCGATGATGACTTCGCAGCCATACTGCTTGGCGATGGCGAGACGATGGGCGTCCTGCGGGAGGCCGACGATGGCGACCTGGGCGCCGCACTGCTTGGCCATGGCGGCGCAGAGGATGCCGATCGTGCCGGGTCCGAGGACGACCACGCGGTCGCCGGGCTCGATGCGGGCGTTCTTCACCACGGCGTTATAGGCGACGCAGCAAGGTTCGGTGAGGCAGGCCTGTTCGAAGGGCAGGGCGTCGGGTACGGCGTGCAGGATACGCTGCGGGACGCGGACGTATTTGGTCATCGCGCCGTTGACGCCGTAGCCGAAGCCCTTGCGGGTCGGGTCGAGGTTGTAGAGCCCGCGACGGGTCATCGGGTTGTTCTGGGAGATGATCGCGGCGGTCTCGCTCACTACGCGGTCGCCTTCCTTCCAGCCCTCGACCTTCTTGCCCAGCTCGACGATGCGGCCGGCGAATTCGTGGCCGAGCACGACCGGGTAGTTGACGGGCCAGGAGTGGTCGGCGGTCCACTGGTGGAGGTCGCTGCCGCAGACGCCGACGTTGGCGACTTCGAGCAGGACGTCTTCTTCACCGATGACGGGACGGGCGATCTCGCGGATTTCGACGGAGCCCTTTTCGGGGGCGAAGTTTACGACGGCTGCGTTATTCATGTGAGAGTATGGAGTATAGAGTATGGAGTATAGGGGGAGTGCTTAGCGGCCGACTTTGACGTCACCGTAGGCGTGGACCTTCTGGCAGATGAGGCGCAGGGAGGATTCGAGGTCGCCGGAGGCGGTCTTGAAGGCGTCGGCATCGATGGTCAGCGGGGCGCCGAGGACGACGAGCGGGGCGCCGTATTCCGGGCAACGGACGGCCTGCTCGAGGGTGAGGCCGCCGACGGCCTGGACGGGCACGTTGACTGCCTGGACGACTTCACGGAGCTGGTCCATCGGGCTGGGCATGCGGAGGCCGCGGGCGGCGATGCCCCGGCGTTCGTCGTAGCCGATGTGGTGGATGACGAAATCGCAGCCCAGATCTTCGCAGAGCTTGGCGCCGGCGACCATGTCGGGGCAGCCGAGGTTGTCGCCCATGACCTTGGCGCCGTGGTCGCGGCCGGCCTTTACGATGACCTTGAGGGTCTCTTCGTGGGCGCGGGCCATCACCACCACGTGGGTGGCTCCGGCCTTGGCCATCATCTCCGCTTCGAGGTAGCCGCCGTCCATCGTCTTCAGGTCGGCCACGATCGGGACGTTCGGGAAGGCCTTGCGCAGGGCGCGGACGCCATGGAGACCCTCGGCCAAGATGAGCGGAGTGCCCGCTTCGAGCCAATCTACGCCCGCCCGCATGGCCATCGCGGCTGTCTCTAGGGCCTCATCGATGTTCGTGAGGTCTAGGGAGATTTGGACAATCGGCCGCATGGGGATGACCCGAGATTGCCGATTGCAACCTCCGGTGCAAATCGGTTTTAGATAATAATGACAGGTGTTTTACCTACTTGGATTGTCTTGCCCGTCTTTTTTATCACCCCATACCAATTTTATGCCAAAAGCGTCATTCAGCCAAGTCGAGCTCCTGCAGAAGCAGAAGGAGTATCTGCGTGAAGTGGTCATCGACGTCGAGACGATGGCGATCTTCGACTCGCTGCCGGGCTTTCTGTGTTTCCTCAAGAATCGCGCCGGCGAGCACCTCTATGCCAGCGGACTCTGGACCACGCGCCACGGTTTCCGCGAAGCCTGGGAGATGCTCTTCAAGACCGACCAAGACCTGACGCCAGGGGCGATGGCCGATTCCTATCTCGCCGACGACGCGATTGTCTATCGTACGGGTCAGCCGGTCTTGGACAAGATCGAGATCTGCCTGGATGCGGTCGGCCTGCCGGACTGGCACGTCACGAGTAAGTATCCGGTCCGTAACCGCAAGGGCGAGATCATCGGTATTCTGGGCATCTCACGCGTGTGCATGGGGCAGGCTCCGGTCGCTTCCCAGAACGCTAAGATCGGCCCCGCGACCAAGATGCTGCAGGAGAACCTGCTCGAGTATCCTTCCGCGCAAGTCTTGGCGGATGCGTGCGACCTCTCCGTGCGACAGTTACAGCGTCGCTTCACCGAGGCCCTCGGCCTTTCGCCTCGCGACTATTGGATGAAGTGCCGCATCCGCACCGCCTGTGAGAGCATCATCAAAGGCGAAGAGAAGCTGGGCTCGCTTTCCGTGCGCCTTGGCTTCTGCGACCAGAGCAGTTTCACCGCCCAGTTCCGTCGTCATACCGGTGTGACCCCGAGCGCCTTCGCCCGGGGTAAGAAGTCGCTGAAGTGACCTCAGAGCGGGCGGAGGATGCAACGGCAGGGGGCGCCGTCGCCCTTTTCGATACGGATCGGCAAGCAGATCATCTCGTAGCGTCCCGGCTTGGCCTTGGCGAGATTCAGGCCTTCGATGATCCAGACTTTCTTGCCGAGCAGGATGTGGTGGGTCGGGACGGAGTCTTTGTAGAAGCCACCGACGCTGAAGTAATCGATGCCGACCGTGCGGACGCCTTTATCGACGAGGTATTGGGCAGCTTCTTTGGAGACGTAGACGAAATCCTTGTCGAAGGACTTCTTCTTCCAGCTGACCTGCGAGTTGCGCGTGCGGAAGAGGATGCGCTCGCCCTTCTTGAGCTTCAGCTTGGCCAGCTCGACGGGCTTGATGGATTCCTGGTCCTTGATCTCAACCACCCGGCACGGTCCGATCACGGCGTCGAAAGGTAGGTCATCCATCGTACCGAGGCCCTTGAGGAAGTGCCAGGGCGAGTCCATGTGCGTGCCCGCGTGCGTGTTCAGGTTGAAGACCGACACATTGCAGACGTCGCCCTTGGCCAGTGCCGCATGAGGCTTGATGACCGTCGGCGGATTACCCGGCCAAGTGTGCATTCCGTTGGCGAACGGGATGGTGACGTCGATCCAGGCGGATTTGCGGGAGGGCATGGGTGGGAAGATGGAGGATGAGCGATAGATGATAAAGGAGGAAGCGATGGGAGGTTTAGGCGGTTAGCGGTTGGCGGTTAGCGGTTAGTTTGAGGCAGAAGAGTATGGGAAGTCAGGAACCGTGAAGGATGCGGGATGAAAAGAACCCAGCCAATCATCCGGTCTCCGGTTTCCCTTTGAGTGGTATGCCTTTACCTATCCGCCAACCGCTTACCGCTAACCGCTTCCACCTATATCTATTACGGCTTCAGTGCCGCGCCGACATCGCCGGGGGCGGTAGCGTCGCGCGGACGGCCGGAGAAATCGTCGGAGCAATCGGCATGGGTCAGCGGCGGCCGCAGTTTCTCGGCGGCACCGCTCACGCCTTTCAGGGGGCGGCTGAGGCGGAGGTCGCCTCCCGCCGGCGAGACGAACGCGGAGAGGTCGGTGAGGGTGACGTTCCCGTAGGTCTCGGCCTCGGCGCCGTTACGGGCGAGGATCGGAGCGTCGCAGATGTTGTTGGCGATGACCAGGCCCTTGGTGTTGGCGAAACGATACTCGATCGCGTTGGTGCTGGTGCCGTTCGTCAGGATGGTGTTGTGAAGGATCTT
>JBILHF010000137.1:0-3506 GCA_044350605.1 Opitutales bacterium | reverse complement strand
AGGTCGATGTTCCGGCGCTCATTATCACCGCCGATGCAATAGGTGCGGCCAGGGGTGCCCTTCTCGACCGCGGCGAGGAGCGCGCGGGCGTGGTCGTCGACGTACAGCCAGTCGCGGATGTTCTCGCCCTTGCCGTAAACCGGGATGGCATCGCCGCGCAGGCACTTCAGGATGACGACGGGGATGAGCTTCTCAGGGAACTGATACGGGCCGTAGTTGTTCGAGCAATTGGTCACCACGACAGGTAGGCCGTAGGTATCCATCCAGGAGCGGGCGAGGTGATCACTCGAAGCCTTGCTGGCGCTATACGGGGAATGCGGGTCGTAAGGGGTCGACTCGTTGAAAGCCGGGTCCGTCGGGCCGAGGGAGCCGAAGACTTCGTCGGTCGAGACATGCAGAAAGCGGAAGGCATCCTTCGCGGCACCTGAAAGGGAGCGCCAGTGACCCAGAGCGGCCTGGAGGAGCTGGAACGTGCCGGTGACGTTGGTGGCAATGAACTCGCCCGGACCGTCGATGGAACGATCGACGTGGGACTCGGCGGCCAGGTGCATGACCGCCTCGGGCTGGGCGGACGCGAAGGTCCGGCGCATGGCCTCGGCATCGCAGATATCGGCTTGGACGAAGGTAAAGCCCGGCTTGCCCTGCAGGTCGGCGAGCGAGGACAGATTGCCCGCGTAGGTGAGCTTATCGACGACCGTGACGGCATGTCCGCCCGCGACCAGAAGACGGGTCAGATTCGACCCGATGAAGCCCGCGCCGCCGGTGACCAAAATACGCATAAGCAATGGTGGATAAAATCGGGGAATAAGGGGGGTGAAGCCAGAAAAAAGGCGGCCCCTGAAGGTGCAAAGGTGCAAATCGGAGCCAAGCTCCTGTGCAAAAGTGCAAAGGTGGAACTAACTCAGGGTGACGGCCACGGGAGTCGGCGACTCGGGCGTCGGCATCTCGGCCATCAGCCGCGGGAACCCGGAGCCGGCTGCCGAAGGCTGAACGGCTGACACCCGAAGGGCTGATGCCCCGATGGCTGGCACCCGTCACCTGAAACGGGCATCACGATACAGCTATGTCGTGACGCGGTCCCGACCCTACCCGTTTTAACCGATAATACCTAGGTCAGCACGCAGTGCTGACCCTACCCAAGGCAAGCACTCCCCCGATACTCCATACTCAAAACTCTATACTCTCAGCTTACATTTGCACCTTCGCACAGGCCGCAGGCCGATTTGCACTTTTGCACGAGCGCGAGGCGGCGAGCATCATTTACTCTTCCGCCCCAGCCGAGCGCTCCTAAGGTAAACGCATGTCCCAACGGCCTCTTGGTTTCGGCATCTGGGGAACCGGCATGATCGCCGAGTTCCATGCGAAGGCGCTCGCCGAGATCGCCGGAGTGAAGCTCGTCGCGGCCTATAACCGCTCGCCGGCCAAGGGACGCGACTTCGCGGCCAAGCACGGCATCACTTTCGCCGAGACGCCTGAAGCGCTGCTCGCCGATCCGGCCGTCGACATCGTCTGCCTCTGCACGCCGAGCGGCGATCACCTCGCCCCTGCCCTCGCCTGCGCCAAGGCTGGCAAACACGTCGTGGTCGAAAAGCCCCTCGAGGTCACCCTCGCCCGCTGCGACGAACTCACCACCGCCTGCGCCAAAGCCGGCGTGACGGTCGCGGGCATCCTGCCCCGACGTTTCGGAGCCGGCGCCGTCGCGCTCAAGGCGGCCCTCGAAGCCGGTCGCTTCGGCAAGCTCACCCTGGCCGGCGCGCTCATCCCTTGGTGGCGCACGCAGGCCTATTATGATTCCGCCGCCTGGCGCGGCACGTTCGCCCTCGATGGCGGAGGCGCCGTCATGAATCAGGGCATCCACACGGTCGACCTGCTCCTCTGGCTCCTCGGCGCACCTAAGAAGGTCTCCGCCACCGCGGGTCTCGTCGCCCACGACGGCATCGAGGTCGAAGACATCGCGACGGGCTGGATCGAATTCGCCAACGGCTGCCGCGCCACGCTCGCCAGCTCGACCGCCTGCTGGTCCGGCACGGGCTTCCCCGCCGAGATCCGTATTCACGGCACGACCGGCGCCGCCGTCCTCCGCGACGACAAGCTCACCGCCTTCGAATTCGAAAAGCCCCTGCCCGCCGACGCTTCCGTCCTCGCTCCGGCCACCGAAGGCGGCGGCGCCGGTGCCAATGATCCGAAAGCGATCGGCCACGCCTGGCATCGCGCCAATCTCGAAGAAGCCGTCGCCGCCATCCGCGCGGGTAAGCAGCCCGCCGTCAACGGCACCGAAGGCCGCAAGGCGGTCGAATTGATCCTCGCGCTGTATCAGTCCGCGCAGGCCGGAGGAGAGCCGGTAGAGCTACCCCTCGCGCGGGACCCGGTGTTGAAGAAGCTCGGAGTTAAAAGTTAGAGGCTCGCGCTTAGTGCAAAGGTGCAAATCGGAGCAAAGCTCCTGTGCAAAAGTGCACCGGTGTTTTTAGGGCTAGAGCCAGGGCTGGGGCTGGGGCTAGAAAACTTTTCAGGTCTCGGGTCTCAGCCGTCGGGAGCCAGGTTCAGGTCTTCAGGTTCGGGTACAGGTTCAGGATCGGAATTTTCCCGCACCCGCACCTGTACCTGAGAACCCGTACCTGAGACCTGAGGGCCGAGACCTGGGACCCGAAAATGTCTTCACATTTGCACCTTTGCACAGGCCGCAGGCCGATTTGCACTTTTGCACCAAGCGGGCCTCTATTTCTGCTCTTTGCCCCTGAACTCCTCCATCGTCTTACCTTCGCCGGAATTGATGCCCGTCCGCGCAAATACCCTGAAGAAAGTCATCACGACGATCTTCATATCGAGCCAGAAGCTCCGATGATCGACATACCAGACATCGAGGGCGAACTTCTCCTCCCAGCTGAGCGAGTTACGTCCGTTGACCTGGGCCCAGCCGGTGACGCCGGGGCGCACTTCCATGCGCCGGGCCTGGAAGGCGTCATAGCGCGGGACGTAACGCATGAGCAGAGGACGCGGTCCAACGACGCTCATGTCGCCGACGAGGACGTTCCACATCTCGGGGAATTCATCGAGCGTGGTGGAGCGGAGGAACTTACCGAAGGAAGTCAGGCGCTGCTCATCGGGCAGCAGCTCGCCGTCCGGACCGCGGGCGTCGGTCATGGTGCGGAACTTGACCATGCGGAAGGGGCGGGCGCGCAAGCCGGGGCGCTCCTGGATGAAGAGCACGGGCGAACCGAGCTTCAGGCGCACGAGGATCGCGACGACGAGCAGCAGCGGCGCGAAGCCGACGAGCCAGCACGCCGAGAAGACGATATCGAACGCGCGCTTGAGCATCAGCGGGCGGCCGGCAGATCGATCAGCTGCACGGACGCTTCCTGCGGGAAGGCGCCGCCGGTAAACGTGATCTCATACTCGAGTCCGGTGGCCCAGGCCGGCACGATGGCCGGGACGACCGTCTGGCGGGCCTGGCAGACCTGCGTGACTTCAGAGCGGGCGTTCGGACCGAGGAAGCGCAGGGTCACGAC
>JBILHF010000136.1:0-3510 GCA_044350605.1 Opitutales bacterium | reverse complement strand
TGGGCTTCCTTCACCGCAGGGTCCTGCTTGGCCTTCTCCATGGCCTCGCGCAGGCGCTTCTGTTCGTCCGGGCTGAGCGGGACGGGCAGGCGCGGATTAGGGCGTCCTTCTGGGCTAGGGCCTTCGGGGCGGAACGGGGAGCGGGGTGCTTCTTCGGCGGCGAAACCGAGGCTGGCGGCGAGGAGGAGCAGGGGGAGGTGCTTCATGGTATTGATATAACAGCGGAGCGGGGGAGGAGTTTCGTCTATCTTGGGCCGTCCTTAGGACTTGGCAACCTAACGGGCTTGGCGATGTATAATGTCCATGCTACCCCGCCTCGCACTCCTCGTGCTTTGCTGCTCCGCGCTCGTTTCGGCCGGAGAGTTAAAGCTCATCTCCCTGTTCTCTGACCACGCCGTCCTTCAGGCCGGTGATGCTGCCGTCTTCGGCAAGGCCCATCCGGGCTCGAAGGTCAGCGTCAAGCTCGGCTCCGTCGAAGCGACCGCCACCGCCGGCGCCGATGGCAAGTGGCGTGCCACCCTCGCCGGCCTCAAGCCGACCGAACAGGGCAAGGATCTCGTCGTGAGCTCGGGCGAAGAAGTCTTCACCGCCCATGACGTCATCGTCGGCGAAGTCTGGATCGGTTCCGGCCAGTCGAACATGGATTGGGTCGTCAAGAACACCACTGCCGCCGCGGACGCCAAGTCCCGCCCCGCCGACGCCGGTCTCCGCGTCTTCACCGTCGCCCGCACGCCCAAGGCCGAGCCCGCTGATGACGTGCAGGGTTCCTGGAAGCTCGCCGCTCCTGATACCGTCGAGGGCCTCACCGCGACCGGACTTTTCTTCGCCCGCGAACTGCGCGCCAATATCAAGCAACCGGTCGGCGTGATCCACACCTCCATCGGCGGCACGCGCGCCGAGGCCTGGGGTCCGAAGGGCATGTATGCCGACGTTCCTGATGCGAAGGACTTCGACGCCAAGGAAGCCGCGGCCATCAAGGCCCGCGCCGCCGCCGTCGAGAAGCTCAACGCCAAGATCGCGGTCGAGAAGGACAAGGCTGCGTTGGCCAAACTGCGTCAGGATGCGGGCAGGCTCGCCCCTGTCTGGACCAACGGGCCCCACATGAATTGGAATGGCATGGTCGCCCCGCTCGTCGGTTATTCTGTGCGCGGAGCAATCTGGTATCAGGGCGAATCCAACGCCAATCAGCCCGAAGCCTACAAGTGGGTCCTCGGTTCGATGATCAAGTCCTGGCACAAGGCCTGGGGGCAGGAATTCCCCTTCATCATCGTCCAACTTCCCCGCTTCATGGCGCGTAAGCCGGAGTTGGCCGTCGAAGACGGCGCCACCTGGCCTCGCATCCGAGAATCCATGGAGTGGATCGCCGACAATGTCCCGGGTGCCATGCAGTCCGTGAACATCGATCTCGGCGAGGAGAAGGACATCCATCCGAAGGACAAACTTCCTGTCGGCGAGCGCCTCGCCTACGTCGCGCTTCAGCGCGTCTATAAGACCCGCAACGACGGTGAGGCTCCCCGCGTGAAGAAGGCCGAGCGCCAGGGCGACGCCTTCGTGCTCACTTACGACCGTCCGGTCGTGCTCAAGAACGACGGCAAGGGCTTCGCTTTGCTCGGTGCCGACGGCAAGTGGGCCTTCGCCCAAGCCAAGGCGGACGGCGCGACCGTGACCGTCACCGGCGTCAAGGCCCCCAAGGAAGTGCGCTACGCCTGGGCTAATTTCCCTGAGGTGAGCGTCTATTCCGCCGGCGCCGACGGTCTGCCGGCCGGTCCTTACCGCAGCAGCAAGTAAGCTTTCGCGCCAAGCGATCTGGCCTGCACGAGACCTCCGGACATCCGGAGGTCTCTTAGTTGACGGACGTGGCGGATAGTCAAGTATCCCGGCATGCGCTCCGTTTGGCTCCTCCTGCTGTGTCTCCTTTCGGTTTCCTCCGCCCGGGCGGTCGAGTCCGTCGCTCCGCCGGCCGGACTCAAGGTGCTCACCGCCGGCCACAGCTTCCATGTCTGGATGCCGCCGCTGGTCGCCGAGATGGCCAAGGCCGCGGGCATCCAAGGCCACGAGCAGCTGGCGATCTCCTTCATCGGCGGCTCGAAGGTCATCCAGCACTGGGACCAGCCCGCAGCCAAGAACAAGGCCAAGCCGGTCCTCGAGTCGGGCAAGGCCGATTTGTTCACGATGTCGCCGACCGTCCTGCCTGATGCGGGGATCGAGAATTTCGTGAAGCTTGGGCTGGAACATAATCCCAAGATCCGTTTCACGCTGCAGCAAAACTGGGTGGCTTATGAGGATACCGCCATCTGGCTGAGCCGCGAGCGTCCGAAACAGTTGGACCGCGACGGCAAGACGGTCGCTCAGCTGCGTGCGATGCATGAGCCCTACTTCCAGATGATCGAGGGACACGTGAAGGAACTCAATCAACGGATTCAAGGTGCCAACATCGTGGTCGTCCCGTCCGGTGAAGCCGTCATCGCCCTGCGTGAGAAGGTCATCAAAGGCGAGGCGCCGGACATCCGTTCGCAGAACGAACTCTTCACCGACGCGCTTGGGCATCCTGGCCCGCAGATCCGCGTCCTCTCGGCCTACTGTCATTTCTCGGTCATCTATCGTCGCAGCCCGGTCGGTTTGCCTGTGGTCAGCCAGCTCACCAAGTTGCCGGAGGCCGAGAAGCTCAACCGGATGCTTCAGCAAATCGCCTGGAAGGCCGTCACGGGTCACCCGATGAGCGGAGTCGCCAAGTAAGGAATCCTGCCAAGTGGGCGGCAGTGACGGCTTGAAGGTTCCGGGCCGGTTGGTTGCATCGACTTACCCCGCCATGAAGCACCTGCTTGCCTTACTCGGTCTGACTTTTGTCTTGGTCGCTGCCGAGCCCCCGAAGGGCGAGCCCACGAACGCCAAGGAAGCCGCCGCTCAGGCCGCGGCGAAGAAAGCCGCGCAGGACAAGGTCGTCGACGAACGTTATGCGGCTTTGATCGCGAAGCTCTCGCCGGAGGAGCAGGCTTGGGAGAAAGTGCTCCAGGGGCAGCTCGGTAATTTTTACCTGCCGCTCCACAAGCGCGACAAGATCGCGGGGAAGTCGAACGCCTGGGACTTCGTGAAGGATGATCCCAATCTGCCTCGGGTACTGCTCATCGGAGACTCGGTTTCCCGCGGCTACACACAGCCGACGCGGGTGGCTCTCGCTGGTAAGGCTAACGTTCACCGCGCCCCGGCCAACTGCGGTCCGACCGCTTCTGGCCTGAAGAACCTCGAAGTCTGGCTGGGTGAAGGGAAGTGGGACGTCATCCATTTCAACTTCGGCATCCATGACCGAGCCACGCCCGCGGCCGACTACGTGAAGCGTCTCGAGGCCATCGTCGCCCGTCTTGAGAAGACCGACGCCAAGCTCATCTGGGCCAGCACCACGCCGATTCCGGATAACCCGGCGCAGAAGCAGACCGCCCAGTCGATCGTCGAGAAGAACGCCCTCGCGGCCGAGGTCATGAAAAAGCACGGCATCCCGACGGACGACCTGTT
>JBILHF010000135.1:0-3545 GCA_044350605.1 Opitutales bacterium | reverse complement strand
AAGTATGGCGAAGGCGCCATGAAGCAGGGCCTGAGCGACCAGCGCCTGGCGCGGGCCGGCTTCCAGAAGCTGGAGAAGGACGGGCAGGGCGGCTGGAACAAGATCAACTGAGGCCCTCGGTCCCGTCGGCGACCTCACCAAATGAATCACCCCGCCGGGTGGCGGGGTGAAGCATCGTCAGGGTGGGCGTTTCCGCCGTGTAAATTAACTTAGGCCTTGGCGGCTTCTTCGCGCGCGCGCTTCACGAGCGACTTCGCGGTGTCGGACGGCTGGGCGCCGAGCTTGACCCAATGGTCGACGCGTTCGACGTTGATCACCAGACCCGGGGTCTTGCCACGGGCGCGGGGATTGTAGTTGCCGAGGACTTCGACGAAACGGCCGTCGCGACGGATGGCTTGTTCGGCGACGACGAGGCGGTAGGTCGGCTCGTTTTTCGTACCGAAGCGTTGGAGGCGGATGCGTAGCATTGGATTTGGAGAAGATGGTGAGTGGCCGCCCCCGGAGGGTTTCCAAAAGACGGACGTGGAAAAACGCAGGAGGGAGGGGGAGAGTCAAGCCTTCCCCGGCAGGTTTTCGGGAAAAATTATCCCCAGGGTCCGGCGCCTCTCTCAAAACACGCAAAACAAGCCACTGTGAATAAATGACTTAGTGCGTATCTTGCGAATAGGGGGCTGGAGGGCCTTTTCTGCTTCCGCCTGGTCGCGTCGCGGATCCGGGCACAAAAAACCCCGCCAAGTGGCGGGGTTTCGGAGCAGCCTGGGGAGGCTTACTTGGCGGCGGCCGCGGCAGCCGCAGCGGCGGCGTGCTCGGTCGGGTCGAAGCGCTTTTCTTTGACCTTGGTGGCCGACTTGCCCTGGCGTTCGCGGAGGTAGAAGAGGCGGGCGCGCATGACCTGGGAGACGCGCTCGACTTCGATCTTCTCGATGTTGGGGGAGTGGACCGGGAAGGTGCGCTCGACGCCCTCGCCGAAGGAGACGCGGCGGACGGTGAAGGTTTCGTGGATGCCGCCGCCCTTACGCTGGATGACGATGCCGGCGAAGAGCTGGGTGCGCTCTTTGTCGCCTTCGCGGACCTTGGTGGAGACCTTCACGCCGTCGCCGACCTTGAATTCATGGTCGCCGCGGGCGGTCTTCAGCTGGGGCTGGGTGGCAAATTGGATGAGGGGATGGTTGCTCATGGCTGGTGTTCTTGGTCTTTCATCAGGTCCGGTCTGCGTTGCTTTGTCTTCTCTATTTGCCTTTCCCGACGCCATTTTTCGATTTCGGCGTGGTTTCCTCCTAAGAGGACGGGGGGCACCTCGAGACCATCATAAACAGCGGGTCGGGTGAACTGCGGAAAGGCGAGCAACTTGCCGTTGTAACTATCCCCCGTCAAGGAGTTTTCCTCCCCGAGTACGCCGGGCAGCTGCCGGCCGAGGCAATCGACCAGGACGCAGGCGGGCAAAGTGCCATTAGTGAGCACATAATCGCCGACCGAGACCTCCCGGGTGACCTTCTTGTCCCGGAAGCGCTGATCGATACCCTCATAATGACCCGAAATGAGGATCAGGTGGCTCTTTTGGGCCAGTTCCTTGGCCAGCTTATTGGTCAATTGTTCACCATCCGGGCAAAGGTAGACCACTTCGCAGTCCGGGGTGGCCAAGGCGTCGACGGCGTCGAAGAGGGGTTGGCAGCTCATCAGCATGCCCGGTCCGCCGCCATAAGGCATGTCGTCCACCTTGCGATGCTTGTCCTTGGAATAGGCGCGCAGGTCGTGCGCCTTGAAGGCGATCAGGCCTTTGTCGATGGCCTTCCCGATGACCGACTCCTGGAGGAAGCCGTCGGCCATGGCCGGGAAGAGGGTGACGAGATCGATGCGGATGGCCACGGTGAACGCGGTCATCCAACAGCCGAAAGGCCGCCGAGCGCAAGCCGTCCCTGCGTCGGCTTACTTCTTCGCCTTGTCTTCCGGGCGCTGGTTCATCCGGACGCCCGCTTCGGCCGGCACGGGCTTGCCCGTGACTTCGACGTCGGAGGTGAAGAGATACTTCCACACGTCCTCCTGCAGGTGGCGGCCTTGCGCGTCTTTGGGCGAACCCTTACCCGGGGTCACGTAGCCGTGCGCGGCGCCGGCCTGCTTCTTGGCGTCGCCCTTCATCGGAGCGTCCGCGATGAGGCGGCGAGAATGTCCGTAAGGCGCTTTCTCCTTTTCGGCGTTCACGATGGGTCCGTATTCGTTGAGGCGCAGCATCAACCAGGAGCGCTGGTAGTGATCATCGGTCCAGCCACCGTCGAGGACGTGGGTGTAGCCGAAGAAGCGGTTGAGCGGCGTGGCCGAAGGACCGGCCTGCCAGTCTTCGGTGTTGTCGCGCGGGCCGCAGAACATGATCACGCGCGCCACCTGCTGGTGCATCGCGAAACGCGCGGAGGACGTGGCGCCGTGCGAGGAGCCTCCGACGACGACCTTGGTCCAGTCGAGCTCCTTGCCACCAGCGATGAGGAACTGTTCCCAGCGGCCTTGCGGGTGCTTCTTCACAAGCCACTGCACCAGGCGCGTGGCGCGGCCCTTGGCGGAATCCGCTTCGGCGATCTCGACCGACTTCGAAGCGTCGACGCCGGCGGTGGCCTCGAGGCGGATATTGCCGAGATGCTGCGTGTCGGCGGGGACGGTGTTGAGCTTGCCGAACCAGCCGCGGGCGTAGTGCACGCTGATGTGGTGGTACCCGTAGCCGTTCACCTTCTCGGCGATGACGGGGTTATGGCCCATCAGCCAGACGACGAGCTGGCCGCGGGGCGCGACACGCGTGTCGACGTCGGCCGTCTGGACGTCGGCCGGCTTGCCCTTGGCGTCGAGGTAGAACTCGATCTCAGGATAGGCCTTCGCGGATGGGTCGACCTCGCTGGCGCGCGCCGTGAGGTGGTAGGCCTGCGGCTTCGGGTCGTTGAACTTCGGGGCGGCCGCGTCGGCGTGGACCGCGAGTAGGGCGACGGACATGAGGGCGAGGGTACGCATGGGGTTGCGTCCTTGATGTCCGCGCCGAAGCGCGTTGGCAAGACGGACCGCTTACTTCGGCAGCTTGCCGTCGACGTGATCGAGGGCTTTCTCGATCACGTCCTTCGGGGCCCACTGGTGGCCGCCTTCGAATTCGAAGACCTGCAGGCGGTCGCCCTGCGTGGCCTGCAGCTGCTTGATCTCGCCGCGGTTGGAGTCCTTCTTGCCCATGGTCACGACCACGGCCGGGATCTGCACGCCGCTGAGGCCGCGCAGGCCGTTGTCGAGGATACCGGTGCCGGCGCCCTGGAGGATGACGCCGCCGAAATTGTCGCCGATGCTCACGAAGATCGAGCTGGCGCGCGCGCCGCCGGAGAAGCCGGTGCAGACCTTGCGGCCGGGGCCGATGCGGAAGCGCTTCACGGCGTCCTGGTGCGCGGCGAGGAAATTGCCGACGCTCGGATCCCATGGGCCGTTCTTGGATTCGTCGAGGAGGATGGCGATGTAGCCGTGCTTCTTCACCCAGTCGGCCATGTTGCCGAGGGTGGCCTTGCCGCCGGGGGAGGCGACGAAGA
>JBILHF010000022.1:0-27467 GCA_044350605.1 Opitutales bacterium | reverse complement strand
AGCTCGCGGACGCGGGCCACGGGATCGCCGCCCTTCTTGGTGAGGTTGGCCATCGCGCCTTCGTCTTTCTTGAAGTCGGCCGTGAAGAAGAAGCCCATGAACTCCGGCAGGTGTTCGAGCGAGATCACCTTCTCCTGGACGATGCCCAGGACCTCGGTGAGGCGCGCGTCGGAGACCGAAGCGTCGATGACCTTCGTCTCGAGCAGGATCGGGCGGGCGAGGGCGGCGAACTCGGCGGCGGGCAGGTTGCGGAGCGTCTGCGCGTTGACGTGCGACATCTTCCGCTCGTCGAAACGGGCGTTGGACTGGTGGACCGCGGAGATCTCGAACTGCTTGATGATCTCTTCGATCGGCAGCACTTCCTTGCCGTCGGCGGGCGTCCAGCCGAGCAGGCAGAGGTAGTTGCGGACGGCGGAGGGGAGGTAGCGGCGCTGCTGGTATTCCTCGATGAGGGCGCCCTTGTCGCGCTTGGACATCTTGCCCGGGCCGTCGGTCTTGAGGATGAGCGGGATGTGCGCGTATTTCGGCGGTTCGACGCCGAAGGCCTTGAAGAGCTCGAGGTGCTTCGAGGTGTTCGAGAGGTGGTCCTCGCCGCGGATCACGTGCGTGATCTTCATCTCGATATCGTCGACGACGTTGACGAAGTGGAAGACCGGTTCGCCGTTGGAGCGGAAGATCACGAAGTCGCGGTCCTCGACGCGGGCGACCTGGCCGCGGACCATGTCGTGCAGCACCATCGGAGCGGCGTCGACCTTCTCGTAATCCTTCTTCAGGTGATCGTCGTAGGCGGCGGTGCGGGCGCCTTCGAGGCGGAGCCACCAGGCGCCGTCCTTCTCGTAGGCGCGGCCCTTGGCGGCGAGCTCCTGGAGCTTGGCCTTGTAGAGTTCCGTGCGCTGCGACTGGAAGTAGGGGCCGTACTCGCCGCCGGCCTCGGGGCCTTCGTCCCAATCCATGCCGAGCCAGCGCATCGAGTCGAAGATCACCTTCAGGAAGGCGTCGGAGTTGCGCTCCTTGTCGGTGTCCTCGATGCGGAGGATGAACTTGCCGCCCGTGTGGCGGGCGTAGAGCCAGTTGAACAGGGCCGTGCGGGCGCTTCCGATGTGGAAGAAACCGGTGGGGCTGGGGGCGAAGCGGACGCGGACCTGGGACATTTGGATGAGAAAGGGGTAGGGGTTGGGGTAGGGGGTGGTAAAGCCGTAATCGGGGTCAAATAAAGAACCCCTCGGGAGGAGGCCTCCGGAGGGGTTCCAGTGGGCCTTAAGACTCCCTTACTTGGCCTCGACGGGCGGGGGGACGATGTCTTGGACGAGGCCGCGAGCCATGTTTTCAGCGATGTACATCGAGAACTGCATCGTCGCCATGCGGCTCTCTTCGGCGTTCGTGGCGTCCTTGGGCAGGTCGGCCTTGGCCGGGCGGATGAAGACGAAGTCGCCGTTGGCGGTACGGATCGGAGAGGTCACCTTGCCGACGCCGGCGGCTTCGATGAGGAGTTCGGTGCTCTCATTGGCACCACGAAGGGACTCGGGGAGCGCGCGGGAGGTGAAGGCTTCGGGGGAGGCGAGCGTCAGCTTGCGCGCCTTGGCGCTTTCGGTGAAGGACTTGCCGGCGGCGATGTCCTCGTTGATGCCCTTCGCGAGCTTGTTGGCTTCTTCGGACAGCAGGCGGTTGAACTGGGACTTCTTCCAGGCCTCGACGGCCTTGGTCTTGGCTTCGTCAAAAGTCGGCAGGCGGTCGGGCGTGCGCTGGTTGAGCAGGATGAAGGTCGCGCCGGCTTCGGAGCGGTAGACTTCGGTGCGCCATTCCTTTTCGGTAAGTTCGCCGGCGACGCGGAGGGCTTCGGCGGGGATCTGCGCGACGGACGGAGCGGCGGTGACGTCGAAGGCGGGGATGGTCGTGATCTTGGCGTTCTTGGCCTTGATCCAGGCGGCGAGTTCCTTGCTGTCGGCCTTGGCGGTATCGATCGGGAATTTCTCGGCGAGTTCATCGGAGATCTGGCCGGCGAGATTGGTGATGGCGCGTTCGGTGCGGACGAGCTTCTCGAGCTCGGCGCGCTTGGCGAGGGCCTGTTCCTTGATCTTGCCGGTCTCGAACTTGAACTTCTCGGCCTGGTTGTAGCCCATGTTGATGATCTCGTCGTCGCTGACCGGCGCGGTGTCGGCGACGGTCGAGGCGATGGTCACCGCGGTCACGGCCACGCGGGCGGGCAGGCGGTAGTCTTCGATGTTGGTATTGAAGGCTTCCTTGACCTTGGCGTCGTCGACTTTCACGTCGGGTTTGAAGCCGGCGGCGGTGAAGGTGGCGACATCGACGGTCCACTTGGTGCGCACGCGGTCGAGCATGCGCTTGATCTGGCTGGCGGTCACATGGCCGGAACCGGCGACGGCGCCGCGGGCCTTCTGGATGCGCCACGAGTCCTTGATGAAGGTCTCGAAGCGGGCGCGGACGTCGAGGTCAGCGGCGTCGAGCTGCTTGCCGGCGAGTTCCAGGAACTTGTTCAGGCCGTCGTTGCTCTTGCTGTCGAAGGCGGCGGTCATTTCGCGGGCGAGGCGGCGGATCTCGACGGCGGAAGGGGCGGGGATGGCGAGGCTGTCGGCGAGGGCGAGTTCGGCGACGCGCTGGACGAGTCCGTTGGGGTCCATGCGCTGGCCGGTCATCTGGCCGAAGAAGAGGGCGTCGTTGTGGCGCTTGCGGACGGCGGGGTCATTGAGGTTCACGCCTTGATACATGTAGGCGGGGCCGCCGGTCAGGGCGCCTCGTCCGGCAAACCCGTAGAAGACGAAGGAGACCACGATGACCACCAGCAGGAAGCCGAAGATCAGACGGTGGTGCTTGCCGGTGGCGTTCTGGAGCCAGGTAATCATTCGGGCAACTTACCCTAGGCTTTCGGCGGGTGTCAACCCGTCCAAGTCCGCCCGGTGCTTGCCTTCGCGGGGGTTGTTCACATCCCTTGAGCCGTGCCCAAGCCCCTCCAGTGCATCGTCGCCGTGGCCCGAAACGGGGTCATCGGGCGCGAAGGGAAGCTTCCTTGGCATATTCCGGAAGACCTGGCCTGGTTCATGGACCAGACGGCGGGAGGCGTCATGATCGAGGGGCCGGCCTGCTACGCCGAACTGGGCAAGGCCCTGCCGGGCCGGGGCACCGTGGTGGTCTCCCGTGACCCCGCCAAGTCGTTCCCCGGGGCCGAGCGTGCCGCTTCCCTGGCCGAGGCCATCGTCATCGCCGACCGCATGGACCAGTGGCCGGGGCCGGTCTGGATCACCGGCGGCGAGCGGATCTACGCCGAGGGGACGCCCCTGTGCGAACGCCTGCTCATCACCCGCATCGACCGTGACTTCGAAGGCGACCGTTTCTTTCCCGCCGATTGGCAGAAGATCTTCACCAAGCTCGTTTCGTCGAAAAAGGGCGAGTATCAGGGGTTGGGGTATGCGTTTGAAGTTTGGGAACGATAAACGCCTAAACTTCAAACGAGGGGGCACGTGGGCATGGTGACACGGGGGCAAGGGGAAGGCTTAACTCAAGGGGAGACCGGAAGCTGGAATATATGCTGCGGACATTTCCCCCAGCTAACTATCCGGTCTCCGGTTTCCCTTTGGGTTTTGTCTTGAGGTAGGGCTGACCACCTTGGTCAGCCGCGGTTGAGCGAGGGCGCTCAACCCTACCTTGTCACCGTGCCAGCGAAACCCGTGCCCCCTCGCGACTATGCGTGATTTGGCTCCCATGGGCCGCCAAATCACGCATAGTCGCGGCATGCTGCTACCCCTGCTCCTGCTGGCCGCGATGCCGGCGACGATTTCCGACGAGGCGAAGGTCCCGCCGTATACTTTGCCCGATCCTTTGGTGTGTGCCGATGGACGCAAGGTGACGGACGCGAAGACCTGGAATGAGGTCCGTCGTCCGGAGGTCTTCCGACTCGTCGAGGAAAACATGTTCGGCCGCACGCCGGACACTTCGAAGCTGCAGGCCGAGGCCGTGGTCGAGGTCCGCGAGCAGTCCAAGGACGCGTTCGGCGGCAAGGCCACGCGCACGCAGTTCAAGGTCTGGCCGATCGGCAAGAAGGGGCCGTCGTTCGATATGCTCCTCTACGTGCCGAATGCGGCTAAGCGTCCCGCGCCCGTCTTTGTGGGGCTCAATTTCGGCAGCAACCACACCACTGTCGAAGACTCCGCCGTCTTCGTCACCTCGAGCTGGGTCTCGAAGCAGTGGGCCTTGAAGGGTGCGACCCAAGCCAATCCTGCGCTCCGTGGCACCGAGGCCCGTCGCTGGGAATTCGAAGCCCTCATCGATCGCGGCTACGCCTCGGCCACCGTCTATTATGGCGATTTCGAGCCCGACCATCCCGAGGGTTGGAAGAATGGCTTCCGGGCGGCGATCTCTCCGGACGGCGTGAACACGAAATGGCAAGACGGCGAATGGGGTGCCATCGGCTGCTGGGCCTGGGGTCTTTCGCGCATGCTCGATGTACTCGAGAAGGTCCCGTCCGTCGACGCCAAGCGCGCCGCGGTGCATGGCCATTCGCGCCTCGGCAAGGCTTCGCTCTGGGCCGGCGCGCAGGATCAGCGTTTCGCCTTCGTGATCTCCAATAACTCCGGTTGCGGCGGCGCCGCGCTCAACAAGCGCATCTTCGGCGAGACCGTCGGCGTCATCTCGGGACATTACAAAGGCCGCGGGTTCCCGCATTGGTTCACCGCGCGCTTCGAGACCTTCTCCGAAAAGGAAGACCAGCTGCCGCTCGACGCCCATTACCTGCTCGCGTTGAGCGCCCCGCGTCCGCTCTACGTCGCCAGCGCGTCCGAAGACAGCTGGGCCGATCCGCTCGGCGAATTCCTCGGCGCCGTGCACGCCGATCCGGTCTATCGTGTGTTGGGTCAGCCCGGGCTCGGCACCAAGGAATACCCGCCTGTCAGCAAGTCCGTGGGTAAGACGGTCGGCTACCATATCCGACCTGGTCCGCATGACATCCTGCTCGAGGACTGGAAGAACTACGCCGATTTCGCGGACCGCGTGATGCCCGCCAAGTAGGTCGAGCCTGCGGGCGTTTTCGGGAAGGGTTGACTAACCCTCGATTAGGGTGATTTTAAAAACCTCACGCTCCTGTATTTCAATGGATAGAATGCTAGCCTCCGAAGCCGGCGATTTGGGTTCGACTCCCAACGGGAGCACCACTTTACGCGAACGAGTTCGCCAGTCCTAATCAGGACTCAAAGGGGAAACCGGAGACCGGATGATTGGCTGGGGTGCATGCCCGTAGCATCCTTTCCGGTTTCCGGTCTCCCTTTGAGTTATTTCGCAGCTTCACGCTCGCCCGTCACCATGCTGCCGTCGCTGGTTTGGATTAACGACCGAAGACCCGCACCGCCTGTCGAAATGCCTCGGCATACTGATCCACCAGTGCGCCCGCATCCGGATGGTTGAAATTCGGTAATCGGAGAAGGGTGCGGTTCATGCGTTCCGTGAAGGGCAGTGAAATGTCATCGGATGCGGGTAGCGTGATTGACTCGGGATAACGACCGGCGGCACGCCAATGCCCTTCGGTGAAATAGGGTTGCTGATGGAGCAACGGGTAGCGCGGCACGCCCACCCGGCAACCAGCCTGTTGCAACCATTCAACCAAAGCTCCCGCGTCTATGTTCTCAATCCGATGACGGATGATGAACTCAAACCAGACTCGCTCCACGCCCTCCGGCGGCAGGAAGCATTCGAAACCCAGGTCTTCCAAGGTCGCGGCCAGCCGCGCATGATGATGATTCCTGGCGGAATTCGTCTCAGGCAGTCTCGCCAGCATTGATCTTCCTAATGCTGCGGACATCGGCGCGATCCGCGTCTTGATCCCGAAGCTCGTCGCGGCAAACCGTCGGTCCGCCGTGGGCATGCGGATGATGCGCGTGATATCGCCCATGCAGAGCGCGCGATCGTAGGTCGCGTCATCATCCGTCATCAATACGCCCCCCTCGCCCGCCGGCACGAGTTTGTCCCCTTGCAGGCTGAAGACCGAGACATCCCCCATGCGACCGCAGGGCACGCCATCTTTTGAAGCGCCATGTGCGTGCGAGGCATCTTCGATGATGCGCAGGCCATGAGCTTTCGCGAGGGCCGTCAGTTCCGCCACCTTGCAAGGCAGCCCCCATAGATGAACGATCACCATCGCCTTGGTGCGCGGGGTGATCCGCCGCGCGGCGTCCACCGGGTCGAGACCCAGCGTTGCCGGTTCGCTTTCGCAGAACACGGGCACGAGGCCGCACCAGATCATGGGCAAGACGGAGGCCCAGAACGTCGCGCTAGGCACCAGCACCTCATCACCCGGTCGCAAGCCGAGCGAATGAAACGCCGCCATCAGCGCGCTGGTTCCGTTGCAATGCGCCAGCGCATGCCGACGCCCGGTGAAGGCGCGGAAGTCATTCTCCAGTTCCTGGATCACCGGGTGCGTGCTCACGTTGCCATCACGCATCACCCGCAGCACGGCTTGCTCGTCCTCGGCCCGGAATACCGGCCATTTCAAATATTCATCCTGCGGAAGGGTGACTATCGTCGACGGTTTCGTGGTCATGGGGCGGTTTTTTTAAAGGTTCAGCAGCGGATCATAGGTCGAACGCACGCGTTCCTCGTAGGCGCGCACCATCGTCTCCGCGGCGGTGTCATCACCGCTCATCAGGAGTTTTTTCGCCACATCCAAAAGCGCCGTCCGCCCGTCCCCCTGGGGACCCAGCCCCATGCGCGGCGTCCATTGCGCGATAGACGTCCTCCGGCGCACGTAATCATCAATGGTCACGCAGAACTCATGATCGCGTGCCCACTCGGGAGTGACGAAACCATGGCTGCCCGCTCTCTCGGGAGCTGCCAAGACTGGCGGTAAACAGGGAAATCGCGGTTCCAGCCAGTCGCGGAGGCGGGCTTCCACGACCTCTGCCATCTGCAGGCTGCCGGTGAGCTTGCCTCCATAGATCACCATCGCGCGTCTGGTTTCATCGGTTACCAGGCGATGACGTCTGGACAGGGTGAGGGGATAGACATCCTTGCGGAAGTTAGCAGGCACGGCAAGCGGCCTGACGCCACAACGCACCGATACGACATCTTCGGCTCCCATCCTGTGGCCGGGCAGATTGCGCTTCGCCTCCTCAAGGAGGAACCTCACATCCTGTTGGTCCGGCGCCAGGCCGCGTGCGAGGTCATCCACTCCGGTCTCCGTCGGTCCCCACATCAACACCGGTCCCCACGGCACACGGGTGATCACATCGGCGCCTTGCCGCATGGGATAGACATCCGCTCCGCGCTCTGAGCCCTCATTTGCAAAAGCCAGATAGACACCCTTGCTGAACACATGTTTATAGGGTGAATCCACGCCGAGCGTGCGGTTGACGGAATCCGCCCAGACGCCCGCTGCGTTCACGATCGCCCGGGCACGCACCACATGCTCACGGCCATCCAATTCATCGCGCAATCCGATATTCCAGACCCGACGTCCAGGGTCGAAATCGGCATGCACCAACTTGCAGTGATTCAGCGCGATGCCATGTTCGGAATCCAATCCGCGAATGCGGTCGATGACGAAACGGCTGTCCGACTCGCGGAGCATCGCCTCCTGATAGCGGACCGCATGCGGATGCTTCACCATCCGCGGTCTCTTCAACTTGCAGCCGCCCATCAGCCAGTAGAGTTGCAAGGCCAGCCATGCCCTGATGGCCCCGTGATTGCCGCCTACCCCTACCCGGTAGTCGAGATCAAGCGAGGTCATCTCAGCGGGAAAGTCCCGCATCATTTCACTGCGCGCTTTGCACAGTTTCAGGACGGTCTTGAAATCAAGTTTTGTCAGATAAAGCAGGCCGCCCCAGATCAGCATGCCTGAGGCCTGGCTCGTTCCGGAGGAAAAATCTCCCTGGTCGACCAATCCTACCCGGTATCCGGCCAGACGCATTTTCTGATAGACCGGCGCTCCGGAGATGCCGCCGCCCACCACCAGCACGTCGAGATCACCTCCTTCTTGTAATCGACGATAGCGGGTGCTGCGGGATGCCGTCATGGCGAGGGCGTGAGCAGCGGGTTCAGGCCTTCTCTTCCCGCTCACCCGTCACCTTGCTGCCGACGGTCAGCATGACGATGAAGCCGATGACGGCGTAGCAGATCGACGAACCGAGGAGCACGTTACGCAATTTGAACACGTCGGTCATCCAGCCCATGATGATCGCGGCGAAGGGCAGGAAGCCGAAGAAGCTCAGTCCGGCGACGGCCGAGACGCGTCCGCGGAGTTCGGCCGGCGAGCGTTCCTGGACGATGGTATTGGCGAGGCCGACGAGCGTGGAGACGCCGACCGCGAGGCTGACGAGCGAGATGCCGGCCCAGACCAGTCCGGTGGCTTGGCTGAGGCTCACGAGGGCGCCGCACGCGAGCACCATGCCGGCCAGGATCGCCAGACGACGCATGGCCGGCTTGAGCGCCATGATGAGGAGCGAGCCGGAGACCGAGCCCGCGCCGGAGCAGAGCATGAGCAGGCCCATCTGCTCGGGCGTGGCGTGGAGGTCGTTCTTCGCATACAGCGGGAGCAGCACGATGATGACCGGGAAGACGAAGAGCGTGTTGGTGGCGAGGAGCGCCACCATCGCGAGGCTCGGCTTGTCCTGGCTGACGTGCCGGAAGCCTTCGCCGGCGCCGCCCTGACGTTTCTGCTCTTCTTCGGCCGTGCCCTGCGGACGTCGCGGTAGCGTGGCCAAGGCGATCATCAGTGCCACGAAAGAGGCCGCGTTCAGGTAGAAGGCCCATTCGGCCCCGTAGCGGCCCACGAGATAACCGGCGGCGGCCGGCCCGACGAGACGGGTGGCGTGGAAGACCGCGCGGTCGACGGAGATGGCCTTGGCGACATTCTCCTTGGCCACGAGTTCCGGGACGATCGCCGCGGCGGCGGGCATCTCGAACGAGCTGGAGATGCCGAGCAGCGCGGCGGCCACGATCAGATGCCAGGTGTGCAGGGCGCCGTGCGCGATGAGTTGCCCGATTGCCAGTGCGAAGCCGATCTGCGCGACCTGGCAGACCTGCAGGATGAAACGTTTGTCATGGCGGTCGGCGTAGGCGCCGCCGAGGCGGAAGAGCAGGAGCATCACGATGCCGCTCGCGAGGTGCGGCGCGGCCTGCAGCAGGCCTTCGTAGCTTTGCAATCCGTCGCGGACCACGACTTCGGTCATCACCCAGCCGAGCGCCATGCCCTGCATCCAGGTGCCCGTCATCGAGATTCCTTCGCCGACCATGTAGCGCGTGAACGGCCCGTTCGGGAAACGTTCAGCGGTAGGAATGGCGGAGGGAGATGACATCAGAAACTAGAGTATGGAGTATGGAGTATCGAGTATAGGAAAAGAATGCAGGGTTATTTACCCCGAAACTCTATGCTCGATACTCCATGCTCTCAGCAGGCCGCTTACTTGCCTTTAAAAGCGGCCTCAGTCGCCTTCCACGCCGCGTCGACGGCGGGGCGGATGACCTTGAGCATCGCGGCGTAGCCGGCTTCGGAGGGGTGCAGGTTGTCCTTGAGGTAGACGTCGGGGCGGGGCTCTCCGTCGGGGAGGTTGAGCGCCGGGTTGATATCCACGAACCGGACCTCCGGATGGGCGGCGGCGAGGGCGCGGAAACCTTCGTCGGCTTTCTTCATCTCGGCCCACTTCGTCCGACGGGAGGGGGCTTGGGTGGTCGAAAGGAGCACGAGCTGGGCGTGCGGGTTTTCCGCCCGGAGGCGACGATGGTATTCGGTCACGCGCGCGACCACGGCCTCGGCGGTGTCGCCGGCGTTGATGTCGTTGCTGCCGCAGTGGAAGATGACCACGCGAGGATGATAAGGCAGCACGATGCGATCCATGTAGCCGAGGACTTCCGTGGTCTTCGAGCCGCCGAAGCCACGGTTGATCAGCGGATAGGGCGCGAAATCGCGAGCGGCCGTCTTCCACAGGCGCAGCGTGCTGGCGCCCGAGAGGAGCAACGCGCCCTGAGGCG
Source organism: Opitutales bacterium (assembly GCA_044350605.1). GTDB lineage: Bacteria > Verrucomicrobiota > Verrucomicrobiia > Opitutales > UBA953 > UBA953. Next base: position 17,498 of record JBILHF010000022.1, on the reverse strand, counting down.
GAGGCGTGGCCTTGTCCGCGGATTCGTAGGCCGCGATGTCCTTGTCGTATTTAGCCGACGAGAACGCCGGCTTGGCGATGTCGGCCGCGAAGCCGGTGGCAGCGAGGAGGAGGGCGAGAAGGAGTTTCATTTTTTGAAGGGGTAGGGGCAGGGGTCGGGGTAGGGGTAGGAAAGGCAGGGAGGGGAGGAGGGCAAGGTAATGGAGGGCACGAGGACACGAGGGCAGGATGTGTGAAAGCGAGGTTATGGCGGTTAGCGGATAGCGGTTGGCGGTTCGGAATTCCACCCAGCAGCGCCAGAATGGGTGTCGGAAATCTTCCCCGTTGCTAGGCTCCCGGCCCTTTATCCGGCCTTCATTTTTCTAACCGCTTACCGCCAACCGCTATCCGCTAACACCTAATTCAGGTTTTATCTTCCATCCCTCATCATTCATCTTTCATCTAACCGCACACCCATGCCCATCGTTCCTGGTCTCCTCAGCCCCTACGAAGCCGTCCGTGGTTTCGTCTACCTTCCTCGCCTGGTCTCGAAGATCCGCCTGCACGCGGCCGGTCAGCTGCATGCCGACTTCGTGAACAACCTCGGCAAGGCCTTCGACGACCGTTGCTGCCAGTATCTCGGCATCAAGTATGACGACCTTCGCGTCTGGGTGCTGCAGAATCCCGCTGCGACGCAGGACGAGGTCCTTGTCTGGGCCGAGGCCAAGGGTCGCAAACTTTCCACGAACGACATCGAGATCTGGAACGGCTTCATGACCAAGCGCGGCTGGCGCGACGAAGCCAACGAAGTGCTCGTTCGTCGCCTCAAGGAGAACGGCCTGACCGCCGATGCCGGCGTGGACACGATGTACGACTACATCGAGGTCGACGAAGGACGCCCGGCCCGAAAAGCGGCGCTTTAAGGGCGGTTTCGCATATTTACCTTATAATTAGGGGTTGAGAGGGGAGGCGGCCGGCCCAAGGCTGAACCTCCCCTTTTTACGAACCGTATCCTTCGGGGTACTCCTTCGCCTTGCGTCGTCTCCTCACATCATCGCCCCGTTCCGCGGGGAACGGCCTCCGGGCCGGGGAGGGACGCGTATGACCTTGGCCTTGGTCCTCGCGGAAGCCGCGGCGCAGGCCGCCCCGGTCAAGGGCGTGGCGGCGGTCGCCAATAATTTCCAGGTCGCCCTGATGGCGTTCAAGGCCGGCGGCTGGATCGTCGCCCTCATCGGCGCCGCCGCGATGGTCGGACGACTCCTCGTCGACGAAGCCGCCGACGCCAGCTGGCAGCGTTCGCTCCGGCACGTGCTCGCCGCCGCGATCTTCGCGGTCATCGCCTACTTCGTGATGTTCCAGTGGGAACTGTCCTCGCTCAACAAGGCGATCGTCCAAGGCCTCTGCGGCGCCGTCGCCCCGGAGCTCGTCGACTGGATCACCTCGAACATCCGCCGCAAGCTCGGCTATAAGGACAAGCAGAAGACACCCGCCTGGAAGAACCTCTTCTCGCGCAAGAAGAAGCCGAAGCGTCGTCGCCGAGCCGGCGCCGCTAAGAAGGCCGCCCCGGCCAAGGCCGTGCCCAAGAAGGGCGCGAAGAAGCCCGTCGCCAAGCAGACGCCGGCCAAGAAGGCTCCCGCCAAGAAGCCGGGCGCCAAGAAACCAGCGGAGAAGCAACCCAAGGCCAAGAAGCCGGACGACGGCCAAGCCACCCTCAACCTTTAAACAAAAAACGTCATGTGCGCCCAGCGTAGCCGCGGTCGATCCGCCAAGAACAACCTCATCCAAGCCGAGATCGGCATCGTCGGCATGGCCGTCGTGACGCTCCTCGTCTCGCTGGCCGGCCTCTGGTTCAGCCACGAACTCAAGGGCACGACCGAGCGCGTCCGCACTACGACCCTGAGCGTGCAGGCCTCCGTCGAGGCTTATAAGACGGCCATGAAGTCGGCCGAGACCTCCGTCGTGCTGTTCACCGACCAAGGCACGAAGTCCGACAACAAGAACGTCGAGGTCACCGCGACCGCCGCGACCTCCGCCTTGGTGCTGGCCGAACGCGACACGAAGGAATCCGTCAAACTGCTGGACCAGGTGATCGAACTGCTCGCCACTTACGAGACCGTGACGGTCACCTTCGGGGCGTCGGCTTTCATCTTCGCGCTCTTCGTGGCCATCCGCCGCTTCCGCATTTAAGCGGACCGGCCTCTCAGGCGAAGTGACCGAAGCCGCGGACCTTGATCGGTTCGCCGTCCGCCAGGTCGCGGGCCAAGCCCGTGCCCGCTTCGATCGTGCCCAGGCGCGTGAGCGGCGTGAGCGGGAAGGCCTTGCGGAAGGAGGCTTCGAGCAGGTCGGCGCGGTCGGCGCTGACCGCGAAGAGCAGCTCGTAGTCCTCACCGTCCTGCAGGGCGTGTTCGAGGTCCGGCTTACCGTCGGACTTCGCGAGCGACTTCGCGGCGTCGGAGACCGGTAGGGAGGCCAAGTCGACGCGCGCGTCGAGCTTCGGTCCCAGCAGTCCGGGCAGGTCTTTGGCGAGTCCGTCGGAAAGATCGGTGCAGGCGGTCACTTCACCGTGGCCACAGAGCCATTCGCCCTCGGCGAGGCGCGGGGCGAAATCAAGGTGTTTGCCGTAGAGTGAGCCACCCAGCTGGCCGGTCACGAAGAGCGCGTCGCCCTGAGCAGCGGTCTTGCGCGTCAGGATACGGTGGGCGAACCCTTGGACCGCGAGCGTGCCGAGGAACGAGCCCTGGGCGCCACGGCAGATGTCGCCGCCGACGATCCGGAGGCCGGCCTTGGCGGCGGCGCGTCCGGCGCCATGGGCGAAGTCGGTCAGCCACGTCGCGTCGACGTCGGGTCCGATGACCAGCGAGAGCAGGGCATCAGAGGGGGTGGCGCCGGCCGCGGCCAGGTCGCTCAGGTTGCGGTTCACCAGCTTGGCGCCGGCGCGGATGCCATCGCAGGCCGCGTCGAAGTGGCGTCCGAGGATCACCGAATCGATCGTGCTGGCGCGGATGGAACGTCCGCCCGTCGTCGGGAGGTGGGCACAATCACCGCCGGGACCTTCGGGGAAAGCCGGCGCGGCGTCGGCGAGCGACTGCACCACGCGGCGGATGATCTCCTCCTCGGTCAGCTTGGCGACCGAGCGGTCCGCAAGTGTCGTGAGGGCGCCCATGGGGTCAGAGCGTGGAGGCGGCAGGCGCCAGTTTCAACCAGACTAAGTTCCAGCCGTTGAAACATGCGTGGGCGGCCATGCAGGTCAGCAGGCCGTAGCGGTCGCGCACCAAGCACATGAAAGCGCCGAAGCCGAAGAGCGGCAGGGCGGCGGAAGGGCTCTGATGGGCCGCGCTGAAGATCGCACCCGTGAGGCAGACCGCGATCCAGCGGGCGTGCTCGGGGGAGCCGGCGGCCATCAGGCGTCGCAGGCCCGGATAGAGCATGCCGCGGAAGGCGAGTTCCTCCATGATCGGCGCCCCGATCGACACCGCGAGGATGATGGTTCCGAAGCGCCAGCTATCGACGTCCGTCTTGAGCACCGAGTCCACGATGTCCTGCGGCTCATCGGCCGGCGGTTCGCCGACCAGACCTTGCTGGAAGAGCTGCGTCCAGCCGACGTGTACGCCTTTCCAGATCGCCGCGAGGGCCAGGCCCAAGGCGAAGAGGATCAGCAGCACCAGAAGCAGTCGCGAGAAACTGAAAGCGCGGAGCGCGCGGCGCAGCGGGCTCGTGGAGGGTTCGTCGGAAGCGACATCCGGAGCCCAGCGCAGCGTCTCCGGCACCAATGCGCCCATCGCAACCATCGTGACGGCGGCGGCGGACTGACCGATGAAGGCCGCCGTGAACACGTGGGCTTGGGCGAGGCCGAAGTGTGAGGAGAACGCCTGGGCCGCAGCGGCGAGGACCAGGCCGAACACCAAGCCGAAGGACATCACTCCCGTGACCACGCCGAGGGCGGCGTTCGAGGCGGAGACCGGCAAGGGTGGCAGGACGCCGGGCATGCCGCGCCAGCAGCGGATCGCGAAGACCCCTAGGGCCGCGGCGGTGAGATTCGCGCCCACGCATGCCCAATCCCACGGCCCGAAGGCGTCGAGGGACTGGGTCAACTCATCCATCGTGGCTTAGGCGCCGAAGACCTGACGACCGCCGACGAACGTCGCGCGGACGCGGCCCGTGAGGGCGCGGCCGACGAGCGGGTTGTTGCCGGACTTCGATACGAGGTCGGCCTTGGCGGGCGTCCAGGCGGCCTTCGGGTCGAGGACCACGAGGTCGGCGAGGGCGCCGGCCTTGAGCGTGCCGGCGGAGAGGCCGAGGGCCTTGGCCGGGCCGTGCGTGAGGCGGGCGATGAGGACCGAGAGGTCGGCGTGGCCGGCGGCGACGAGCGCCGTGTGGGCGGCCGCGAAGGCCGTCTCGAAGGTCGCGGCGCCGAACGGAGCCAGGTCGAACTCGCAGTCCTTCTCGGTGGCCGTGCAGGGCGAGTGGTCGGAGCAGACCGCGTCGATCGTGCCGTCGACGAGCGCGGCGATGAGCGCCAGGCGGTCGGCCTCTTCGCGGAGAGGAGGATTCGTCTTCAGGCTCGTCGCGTAATTGGCCAGCGCGGCGTCGGTGAGGAGCAGGTGGAGGGCGGAGACCTCGGCCGTGACCGAGAGCTGCTTCGCCTTGGCGCGACGGACGATCTCGGCGGAGCCGCCGGACGAAAGGTGCTGCAGGTGGATGCGGGCCTTGGTGAGCTCGGCGAGCAGGCAGTCGCTCGAGACCACGACTTCTTCGGCGGCGCGGGGCAGGCCGCGGAGGCCGAGGCGGAGGGACCAGGCGCCTTCGTGCATCTGGCCGCCTTCGGTCATGCTGCTGTCCTGGCAATGGTCGAGGACGACGAGGTCGAACATCGCGGCGTATTCCAGCGCGCGGCGCATGATCTCGTTGTTCTGCACGCCCGAGGTCGTGTCGGTGACGGCGACCACGCCGGCTTTCTTCATCGTACCCAGCGGGGCGAGGGCCTTGCCTTCATGGCCCTTGGTGAGCGTGCCTGTAGGCAGCACGCGCACGGCGGCGTCGCGGGAGCAGATCTCGCGGAGGAGTTGGATCGTGCCGACGTTGTCCGCCGCGGGGAGCGAGTCGGGCATCGTGACTAGGGTCGTGAAACCGCCGGCGGCGGCCGCGCGGGTGCCCGTGCGGATCGTCTCGCGGGCCGTGCGGCCCGGTTCGCCTAGGCGGCAGTTGAGGTCGACGAAACCCGGGGCGACCACGAGTCCCGTGCCGTCGATGACGCGGGCCTTGGCCTGGTCGGCGGCGGAGAGCTGGTCGACGAACCGGCCGTCGAGGGCGAAGACGTCGCCCTTGGCTTCGTCGCGTTTCGCGGAGGGATCGATCACGCGGGCGCCGCGGATCCAGAGGGGGGAGTTGTCGGCGGGATTCATCGGCTGATGGCTCCGGTGCAGAGGTGAAGGACGGCCATGCGGACGGCGACGCCGTTGCGGACTTGTTCGAGGATGACCGAGCGGGGGCCGTCGGCGACTTCGCTTTCGACTTCGACGCCGCGGTTGATGGGGCCCGGGTGCATCACGACCGCCTCGGGCTTGAGCCAGGCGGCGCGTTCGGCGTTGAGGCCGAACTGCGAGGTATACTCGCCGAGCGAGGGGAAGTGCGTGGTCGTCTGGCGCTCGTGCTGGATGCGCAGGAGCATGACTGCGTCACAGTCCTTCAAGGCTTCCTTGAGGTCATGGACGATGCGGACCTGCGGGAAGGCTTCCTTCAGCGCGGCCGGGACGAGCGTCGCGGGTCCGGCGAGGGTGACCTGCGCGCCGAGCTTCGAGAGGCAGAGGATATTGGAACGGGCGACGCGGCTGAAGAGGATGTCGCCGAGGATCGTGACCTTGAGCCCTTCGACCTTGCCGAACCGCTGCCGGAGCGTGAAGGCGTCGAGCAGGGCCTGCGTCGGGTGTTCGTGGGCGCCGTCGCCGGCGTTGACCACCGAGATGTCGAGGACCGAGCCGAGGTAGCGGGCCGAGCCGGCGGAGGAGTGGCGCATCACGATGGCGTCGACGCCCATCGCGCGGATGTTCTCGGCCGTGTCGCGGAGGGTCTCGCCCTTCACCAGGGAGGAGGCCGTCGTATTGATCGACACCACTTCGGCGCCGAGTTTCTTGGCCGAGATCTCGAAGGCCGTGCGGGTGCGGGTGCTTGGCTCGAGGAAGAGGTTCACCACCGTGCGGCCCTTCATCAGGTCGAGGCCCTTGCCCGGGGCGAGCGCGGGCAGGAACTGGTCGGCTTGGCGGAAGAGCAGTTCGATCTCGGAGCGGGAAAGCTCTTCGATGCCGGTCAGGTCTTTTTTCGTCCAGGTGTCTTGTTGGGCCATGCGGTGCGGTTCCGGTGGCCCTAACGAGGTTAGGACCATGGGGAAAGTGGGGAGGTAAGGGCCTTGGTCAAGGGATTACAGGATAGCGAAGGGGTAGGGGTGGAGGCAGGGGTAGGGGTAGGAGAGGACAAAAGGCAGAGAGCCCCTTGTTTTATTTAACTACCCCAACCCCGACCCCTATCCCTACCCCTTGAATTATTTAGCGAGAAGCTCCCGGACCTTCGCGCCGATGGCGGCGGCGGCCTGGGACTTATTATCCTTATGGGCGGCGACGACGTTCACGAGGGCGCTGCCGACGACCACGCCGTCGGCGACCTTGGCGATGGCCTGGACGTGGGCGGCGGTGGAGACGCCGAAGCCGACGCAGATGGGCAGGGCGGTGTGCTTGCGGATCTCGGCGACCGAGGCGGAGAGGTTGGCGGCCAGTTCGGAGCGCTCACCGGTCACGCCTTCGCGCGAGACGTAGTAGATGAAGCCGGAGGCGTGCTTCGCGATGAGGCCGATGCGCGCGGGCGGCGTGGTCGGGGCTACGATGAAGATGTTGGCGAGACCGTGCTTCTTCGAGGCGGCGATGAGTTCGTCGGCTTCTTCGGGCGGGCAGTCGAGGACGAGCAGGCCGTCGGCGCCCGCTTCGCGCACCTTGGCGCAGTAGCTGTCGAGGCCGAAGGAGAACAGCAGGTTATAATAGCAATAGAGGACGATCGGCTTGTCCGTGCCGGCGCGCACCGCGCGGAGCACGTCGAGCAGGCCGTCGTAGGTCATGCCGCCTTCGAGGGCGCGCTGGGCCGCGAGCTGATTGGTCAGGCCGTCGGCGAGAGGGTCCGAGAAGGGCACGCCCACTTCGAGCACGTCGGCGCCGTTCTGCGCCAGGGACAGCAGCACGGCCTTGGACGTCTCGACGTCGGGGTCGCCGGCGCAGACGTAACTCACGAAGGCCGGGCGGCCTTCGGCTTTGCAGCGGGCGAACGTCTGGGCTAAGCGATCCATGCGCGGAAGGAAGCCGGGTTTGGTCCGGAGGGCAAGGCGAAGGCGAACGCCGGCCGCTTTCCCGGGTTGCCAATCCGGGGCGCGTCCGCACCTTGGAGGCGTCGGCCCAAGTGGTGGAACGGTATACACATCAGACTTAAAATCTGCCGCCGAAAGGCTTACCGGTTCGAGTCCGGTCTTGGGTACGGCAAAACGGAACAGGCCGCACGGGTGGTGCGGCCTGTCTTCCCGTTTCCGGGACAAATAAGTCCAGAGTCCTAGCTACGGGACTCTGGGGTCGGGTACGGAGAGTTTGATTCCTGCTTCCGTTAGTCGCCCTCGCGACTGCTGCGTCCTTTATAAGGGAGGCTCTTACCTGAGTGAAATTGACTGAGGGTGTTGTGCTCGTCCCGGGGGGTGATGTCAACGGATACTTCGTCCGGGGCGGATATTATGACAGAAAGGCCCTTTGGAGGCCGATTATGGCCCTCCAGCAGGGGTCGGTCCGGTCAGCGTCGGAGGCTGAACGGCGTGAAATCGGTATCGGTGTCGTAGGCGTCGACGCCTTCGGCCTGCTTGAGTCTCGCGCACACGATGGTGGTCACGGGCGTCATGATCGCCTCGACGAGCACCTTAAAGAGCCAGTTGGCGGCCATGACGGCGAGCAACGTCGCCGGGCTCCAGATGCCGAGGAAGGCGAGCGGGTAGAAGATGAGGCTGTCGACGCCCTGGCCCACCACGGTCGAGCCGATGAAGCGCGCCCACGGATGCTTGCCGCCCATGCGCACCTTCATCTTCGCGAGCACGTAGGAGTTGAGGAAGTCGCCGACGCAGAAGGCGATGATCGAACCCAGCGCGATGCGCCAGCCGCCGCCGAAGCAGGTCTCGAGCGCCGGTTGCAGCTGCGCGCTGAACGGTTCGTTCGGGCTGGCCGGCATCGCGAGCACCACCCACGTCATGACCGTTGCGAAGAGCATCGCCGCGAAGCCGGACCAGATCACGCGGCGCGCGAGCGCGTAGCCGTAGACTTCGGTGAGGATGTCGCCGAAGATATAGGAGAGCGGGAAGAACAGGTTGCCCGCGCCGAAGTCGGTGGGGCCGAAGAACGGCAGGTCGAGCTGCACGACCTTGGCCGGGCCGATGAGGTTCGAACAGAGCAGCACCGCGACGAACGCGCCGAGGATGAGGTCGTAGTAACGGTAGCTGCGGTTCATCGGCGGTCAGGATGGAAGGAAGCGGTCCCGACGCCAGCGGACCGGCGGGAAAGTCAGCGGCCGAGGGCGGCCTTGAGGAAAGGCTCGAAGATGTCGGCCTGGCGGAAGAAGCCCAGGTCGCTTGCGTGCGAGCCGTCCGTGGCGCCATCGCTGTCGTCGCCGTAGAGGTGGTCGCCGGGCACGTAGGACAGGCCTTTCACGCCTTCCTTCACGAGCTGATCATAGGCCGCCTTGAGCGCGGCATGGTTCTCGTCGTGGTGCTTGCGGCGTGAGGCGATGATCCAGGAGTCGGTATTACGGCGGTCTTCGACGAGGACGATCGGGGTGTCAGGCCGCGCGGCGCGCAGCTGCTTCACGAGCGGCACGCACTTCTGGGCGACCTCTTTCCCGCTCATGTTCGGGAGGCAATCGATGACGTAGGCGGCGGCGTCGATGCGCACGAGAAAGTCGCCGACTTCCTTGTCCATGCGGCCGTTGCCGGAGAAGCCGAGGTTGACCACCGGCACGTCGAAACGGCGGCCGAGGATGCCCGTGTGCACCATGCCCGGGCGGCTGGCGCAGGCGCCGTGCGTGATGGAGGTGCCGTAGAAGACGACGGGCTTCGCGCGCGGCTTCAGGCCGACGAACTGCTTGCCCTCCGGCACGCCGACATGGAGGAACTCGACGCCGTTGTAGAGCGGCAGGTAGATCGCGTATTCGCGTTCGCCGGCGTCGAGACCGTCGGCCAGGCGGAGCTTCATCTCCTGCGCACCTGGGCGGGCGACCTGCACCCAGCGCCACTTGCCGTCCTTGTCACGGGCGTAGAGGTCGAGGCCGCTGACGCCCGTTGCCGGCATGTGCGGCTGGGCGAGTTGCGGCTTGGTGACCTTGTAGTGCGCGTAGATCGTCGTGGCGTCGGTGCGGAAGCGGAACATCAGGCCAGCGCTGTCGCGGCTGAGGCCCCAGACCGCGGGCGTCACCTTGCCATCGGCCTCGGCGGGCAGGCGGTCGAAGTAGCTCTTGCGCTCGGCCTCCGGGAAGGCGCGGCCTTCGAGGTCCGTCTCGCGGACGTCATGCCAGGAGACTTTCTCGTCGGGACGGATGGCGAAACGGTCGACGGACTTCGGCGCGGGTTTGGCGGCGGGTTTGGCGACGGGTTTGGTCGTCTGGGCCGGGAGCGAGGCGCCGACGCACAGGAGGGCGAGGAGGAGGGCGGAAGCGGGGCGCATGGGGAAGTTCAGAGGGCCGAGCCGAAGGACATCGCCAGCGCGCGGATTTCGGCGAGCGGCTTTTCGTATTCGGTCAGCGCGGACACGTAGTCCTCGCGGGCTTTGTCGGCGCGGCGCAAGGTCGCCTCGACGGAGTTTTGCGTGCGGTCGAGCGCGACGCCGGCCTTGGCCTCCTGCGCTTCGGCCGAAGCCAGCGAGGCGGCGGTGGCGCGGATCTGGTTCTGCAGGAACAAGATTTCGTTGAGGTCGACGTTCGGCAGCGTGCGGAGCAAGGCGAGCTGGTTGCGCAGTGAGTCCAGGCTGCGATTGAGCCGGGCGACGCGTTCGTTCTCGCGCGTGACGTTGGCCTGGGCGCTGCGGATGGTGGACTCGGCCTTCGCGCGTTCTTCCAAGGCCCGCTTGTATTCGTCGAAGAGCAGCTTCGTCCTCGGGTAGTTGGCGGCGGACATCAGCCGCGCGATGCCTTCCTTGGTCGGGTAAGGCATCTGGTAGCGACGGTTGTCGATGCGCAGGATATAGCGGTCGCCCGGCTGGTCGTAGAGGATTGGTAGCGACTGCGGCGCATCCGGCGCGGGGGCCGCCACGGCCGTCAAGGCCGTCAGAAAAGCGAGCAGGGCGGGGAAGGCCTTCACGGGGAGATTTCTAATCCGCAGGTTAGGGCCAGTCAAACCGCCTTCTGCGAGGATGCGCGGCGTCGGCTCGCGACATGCGAGGTGATGAGTTGGCGCACATCTCCGCGAAGGGCGCGGCCGGTCTCATCGGCCAGCCAGAGCTTCAGCAGGCCGGCGTAGAAGCAGAAGGTCTCCTGGGCGGCGAGGCGGGGTTCGAGGCCAGGAGGGGTCAGTTTCGCCTTTTTCGCGGCCGCGTAGAGGGCGGTCGTGTCGGCGAGGAATTGGTCGCCGGCGGTCATCAGGTCCTGGCGGACCCCCGCGAAGGCCCCGATGTATTCGCATTTCCAGAGCATCACCTCGTAGGTCTCCTGAGCGGCTTTCTCTTCGGCCAGGCGGTTCAGCGCCGATTGCAGGCCGAGTTCAAGCCTGCGGAGGGGGTCGCCCGCCGACTCCTCCGGGAAACGGAGCAGGACCCCGGTCTGCTGCCGGACGGCCATGAACAGATCCGCCTTATCGCGGAAATGCCAGTAGACCGCCCCGCGGGTCACCCCTGCCTCTTTGGCGATCTCTTCCAAGGACGTGTTCGTGACCCCGTGGCGGCTGAAGACCTCGCGGGCACAGACGACGATGCGGTCACGGGTCTGAGCCGCTTCGGCTTTGGTCTTGCGAGCCATGTCGGGGTGTCTAGATTTACATACATGTCTGTATGTAAACCCCTTTCTGTCGAGCGCCTTCTGCTCGGAGCCGCCTTGCTGGCCTTGGTCGGTTGCCGTCAGGAGAGCGCTCCGCCGGTCGCCGGCCCGCTCCCCGTCGCCATCATCACCGTCGCTCCGGCCGACCTGGCCCAACAGGCCGTCGCCCCGGCCCAGTTGGAAGGCGTCCGCGAGGTGGAAGTCAGGGCGCGCGTGACCGGCATCCTGCAGACCGTCGATTACGCCGAAGGCGCCAAGGTTAAGGCCGGCGACCTTCTCTTCCGCATCGATCCGGCGCCGTATGCCGCCGCCCATGCGCTTGCGCGCGCCCAGCTGGCGCAGGAAGCCGCCCGGGCGGAGCAGGCGACCGCCGAGGCCACGCGTCAGGCCACGCTCTTCAAGCAGAAGGCCGCGAGCCGCAAGGAAGCCGACGACGCCCAAGCGCAGGCCGCCGCCGCCGTCGGCGCCCGCGAGGCCGCCGCCGCCCGCGCCGAACTCGCCAAGCTCGACCTCGATTATTGCGAAGTGCGTTCGCCCATCGCCGGCGTGGCCGGCCGTCGTCTCCGCACCGAGGGCACCCTCGTCAATCCGATCGGCCCTGACGGACTGCTCACCACCGTCGTCCGCGCCGACGAAGTCTGGGCGCGCTTCGGCCTATCCGAAGCGGATTTCCACCGCCTCTTCCCGGCCGGCGCCGCAGGCGCTTCGGGCGCCGATGTCGCGCTGCTGCGGCCCGACGGTTCGGTCCATCCCGTGCGCGGCAAGATCGACTTCGCGGCCACGCAGGTCGACACCCGTATGGGCACCGTCCAGCTCCGCGCGCGTTTCGCCAATGCGGACGATGCGTTGCTCCCCGGCCAGTTCGTGCGCGTGCGCATCACCGGCGGCAAGGCCAAGGACGCCTACCTCGTGCCCCAGCAGGCGCTGGTCCAGGCCCCTTCCGGACGTTCCGTCTTCGTCATCGGCGCGGGTGACCGGGCCGAAGCCCGCACCGTGACCTTGGGCGAGACCCAGGGCGCGGACATCGTCATCCTCGCGGGCCTGCGCGCCGGCGACCGGGTCATCCTCAATCAGCTGCATAAGCTGCGTCCGGGCTCCCCGGTCGTCGTCGCTCCGGCCAAGAAGTAAATGGGCTGGGACTTCTTCATCCGCCGGCCGATCTTCTCGGCGGTCCTCTCGCTCGTCATCGTCCTGATCGGCGGCCTCGCGCTGCTGAACCTGCCGCTCTCGCAGTATCCGCAGATCGCGCCGCCGACCGTGACCGTCGTCGCGAGCTATCCCGGCGCCTCGCCCGAGGCCCTCGTGAACAACGTCGCCGCCCCGCTCGAAGAGCAGATCAACGGCGTCGAAGGCCTCCTTTATTATTCCTCCAACGCTTCGTCGAGCGGCGCGCTGAGCATCACCGTCACCTTCGAGAACGGCGTCGACCCGGACATGGCGACGATCCTCGTGGCCAACCGCGTCAAGCTCGCCGAGCCCCGTCTGCCGGAGGAGGTGCGTCGCCTCGGCGTCATCACCAAGAAGCGGTCGAACGACATCCTCATGTCGGTCTCAATCGTCTCGCCCAACGCCACGCGTGACTCCGTCTTCCTCAGCAACTACGCCTCGTCCACCGTCGTCGAGGAGCTCAAGCGGCTCCCCGGCGTCGGCGACATCGGCGTCTTCGGCGCCCGCGACTACGCCATGCGCGTGTGGCTGCGGCCGGACCGCATGGCCGCGCTCGGCGTCAGTTCCGCCGAGGTGGTCCGCGCCATCCGCGCGACCAACACCCAGTACGCCGTCGGCCGGCTCGGCCAGGAACCCTCGGTCGACGCCGCCTTCGTGGTGCCCGTGGTGGCCCGCGGCCGCCTCGCCACGCCGGAGCAGTTCGGAGAGATCGTCCTGCGCGCCGGCGCCGGCGAAGGCGCCCTGCGCCTCCGCGACGTCGCCCGCATCGAGCTCGGTTCCCAGAGCTACGAGCAGCTGAGCATGCTCGACGGCAAGCCCGTGGCCGGCATCCGCGTGTTCCTGCAGACCGGGTCCAACGCGCTCGAGACCGCCGACCGCATCGTCAAGCGCATGGACGAGCTGACGCGGCAGTTCCCGCCGGACGTCGCCTACGCGATCCCCTTCGACACCACGCGGTTCGTCCGCTCGGCCATCGGCGAGGTGCGCAATACGCTCTTCGAGGCCGCGCTGCTGGTCGCGATCGTCGTCTTCCTCTTCCTTGGCTCCTGGCGCGCGACGCTCATCCCCATGATCGCCGTGCCCGTCTCGCTGATCGGCGCCTGCGCCGGCCTGTGGGTCATGGGCTACGGGATCAACATCCTGACGCTCTTCGCGATGGTCATCGCCATCGGCATCGTGGTCGACGACGCCATCGTCGTCCTCGAGAACACCGAGCGGCTCATGCGCGAGCAGGGGATGAGTCCCTTCGACGCCGCCAAGGAATCGGTACGTGAGGTCGCGGGCGCGATCGTCGCCATCGTCTGCGTGCTCGTCTGCGTGTTCCTGCCCGTCGCCTTCCTCGGCGGCATCGCGGGCGTGCTCTATCGTCAGTTCGCCGTCACCGTGGCCCTCTCGGTCATCCTGTCCGGCTTCGTCGCGCTCACCCTGACCCCGACGCTCTGCGCGCTCATGCTCAAGCCGCACGTCCCCGGCGACGGCGGTCGGCTCGCCTGGCTCGTCGACGGCTTCGGCCGCGGTTTCGGTCACGTCGCCGCCTGGCACGGCCGCGTGGTCCGCTGGCTCCTCGACCATCCGCGCGCGGCCGCCAGCGGCTTCCTCGGCATCCTCCTTGCCAACGTCGCGCTCGTCGTGTCCATCCCGCGCAGCTTCCTGCCGCCGGAAGACCAAGGCTACCTCCTGGCGATGGTGGCTCTCCCGGACGGCGCGGGCATCAACCGCACGAAGACCTTCATGGATGACCTCACGCCCAAGCTGCGCGAGAACCCGGCCGTCCGCCACACCTTCGCCATCAGCGGGTTCGACCTGCTCGGCGGCGGCGAGCGCACGAACTCCGGCACGATCTTCCTGCCCCTGAAAGATTTCGGACAACGTCCGCCGGGCGGCGAAGCCCTCGCGCGCCAGCTCAACGCCATCGGCATGACGCAGCCCGACGGCATGTGCCTCGTGGTGAATCCGCCCGCTATCCGCGGCATCGGCACCGCCGGCGGCTTCGAATTCTACCTTCAGGCCAAGGAGGACGACGATCCGGCCCGACTGGCGGCCAACATCGAGAAGCTCGAGGCCGCCCTGCGCGCCCGTCCCGAGCTCACCGGCATCCGCGTGTTCCTTCGTCCCTCCGTCCCGCAGGTGCTGGCCGAGGTCGACGAAGTCCGCGCCTCCACGCTCGGCGTGTCGTTGCCGGAACTGCATGAAGCGCTGCAGGCCACCATCGGCGTCGTCTACGCCAACGACTTCACCTTGGCCGGCCGCACTTACCGCGTCCTCGTGCAGTCCGAAGCCGCCGACCGCATGGACTCCGCCGCCGCCGGTCGCGTGCATGTCCGCGCCGGCAACGGCGAGATGATCCCGCTTTCGACCTTCGTGAAGTTCAAGCCTTCGTCCGGTCCGGAGCAGCTCGAACGCCACATGGGCTTCCTGTCCGCGCGCCTGATCTGCGCGCCGGCGCCTGGCGTGAGCTCGGGCGAGGCCATCGCGCTCGTCGAGCAGATCGCCGAAGACCTCCTGCCCGTGGGCTACGGGATCGACTGGACCGCGCAGGCCCTGCAGGAGAAGCGCGCGGCGACCTCCGCCTTGCCCGCCTTCCTCCTGGCGCTGCTCATGGTGTTCCTGATCCTCGCGGCGCTCTACGAAGACCTCGCCTTGCCGCTCGGCGTGCTGCTCACCGTGCCGTTCGCGTTGCTCGGCGCGCTGCTCGCGATCTTCACGCGCGGCATGCCCAACGATATCTACTTCCAGATCGGCCTGGTCACGCTCATCGGCCTCGCGGCCAAGAACGCGATCCTCATCGTCGAGTTCGCCGAGAGCGCGCGACGCGCCGGACGCTCCGCGGCCGAGGCCGCGATCGAAGCGGCCCGCATGCGCATCCGTCCGCTCGTCATGACCTCCATGGCCTTCGTGCTCGGAGTCGTCCCGCTCGCCTTCGCGGGCGGCGCGGGCGCCGCGGCGCGCCAGTCGATGGGCACCGGCGTGCTCGGCGGCATGCTCCTCGACACCTTCGTGGCCACGCTCTTCATCCCTTGGTTCTTCCACCTCCTTTCCGGCCGCAAGGAGAAGGCCGTCGTCCAGCCATGAAGCCTTCGTTCTCCTTATTGATCGTCGCGGGCCTGCTCGCCGGTTGCGCGCTCGGTCCCGATTACGAGCGTCCCGCGACGCCCACCGCCGCCGCTTACCCCGAGGCGGGGAAGGGCGGCTCCGTCGTCCGCGCCGAATGGTGGAAGTCCTTCGGCGATCCGGAACTCGACGCGCTCGTCGCGCGCGCCTTCGCGGCCAACACCGACCTCCGTCAGGCCGTCGCGCGGGTGGAGCAAGCCTCCGCCGTGCTGGGCGAGGTGGAAGGCGCCTCGTTGCCGCAGGTCGACGCCAACGTGACTTCGCAGCAGATCAAGATCAGCGAAGGCGGCTTCAACCCGAACCTCGCCTTGAACGGCCGTATCCGCACGAACCAGCGCGCGGCGATCTCCACCGCCTTCGAACTCGATTTCTGGGGTCGGCTCCGTCGCGCCGAGGAAGGCGCCCGGGCCCAGCTGCTCCAGGCCGAAGAGGGCCGTCGGGTCGTCGGTCTCGCCGTCGGCGCCGCCGTCGTCCGCGCCTACGCCCAGCTGCGTGCGGCCGAGATCCGGGCGGCCGCCGCCACGGAGATCCTCGCCGCCCGCGAGGCCGAGGTCGTACTCATCGCGCGTCGGGTGAGCGTCGGCGCCGCCGGGCCGGCCGAGGTCGCCGCCGCGGAAGTCTTCCGGGCCGAGTCCGTCGCACGTCGTTCAGCGGCGCGCCGGGCCCGTGCGCAGGCCGAGCATCTGCTCGGCGCGCTGACCGGTCAGCCCGCGCTCGTCATCGCGCCGCGCACCGGCGACGCCCTGCGCGTGCCGGCGCCCGTCGCGGCTGGCCTGCCGTCGGACCTGCTTCGTCACCGTCCGGACGTGCTCGCCGCGGAGCAGGCGCTGGTCGCCGCCAACGCCCGCATCGGTTTCGTGAAGGCCTCCCGTTTCCCGACCTTTTCCCTGACCGCGGCGCTCGGCACCGAGAGTCCGGAGCTCGAGTCGCTCTTCGGTCCGCGCAACAGCACCTCGGCCCTCGGGCTCGGGATGCAGCTGCCGATCTTCGACGCCGGCCGCGGGGCCGCGCGCGTCGACGCCGTCGTGGCCGTCCGGAACCAGGCGGCGGCGGCTTACGAGCAGTCCGTCTTGAATGCTTTCCGCGAGGTGCGCGACGCCTTGGTCGATGTCCGCGAGACCGCCGCGGCGGCGAGCGCCGCCGAACGACGGGCCCGCGCCGCCCGCGATGCTTTCCGGGTCGCCGAGGCCCGGCAGGGGGCGGGACAGGCGGGTCCCTCCGAGCTCCTGGTCGCCCGACGTGACCAAGCTGAATCGCTGGCCGCGGTGGCGGAGGTCCGCCTTGAGCGGATCGCGGCCCAGGTGGACCTCATCCGTGCCTTGGGCGGGGCCCGGCCGGACGAGCCCGCGAAGCGTTAGTCGGCGGAGGAGATTGCCAACGGGCTGGGCACTGCTTTGGTCGGGGCATGCCCACGACGCCCGATCTCTGGACGCAGCTCGCGGACGCCGTCCGACAGGATGGTTTCCTGCTGGCCGCCAGCGTCGTGTTCGGACTCGCCATCCTGCATGCTTTTTCCGCTCCGCTCTTCGCCCGCGCCGCCCATAAGTTGGAAGAGGCCCATCGCGAGGCCGTCCGCGAGGGCAGGGCGCCGGTCAACGAGCGCGGGGAATCTTCCTCCCTGCGGGCCGCGGTCATGCATCTGCTTGGCGAGGTCGAAGCCGTCTTCGGCATCTGGACCTTCGTCCTCTTCGGCCTCCTGATCGCCTGGCCCGGCAAGGGCTGGGATTTCGCCTGCCGTTACGTCGAGACCGGCGATTACGCCGCCGTCCTCGCGGGCACGCCGTCGGTCGGCCCGTCCAAGTTCGTCGAGCCTTTGTTCGTCTTCATCATCATGACGCTCGCCGCCGCGCGGCCCGTCATGGCCTTGGCCGCGCGGCTGCTCGGGGGCGTGGCGTGGCTGCTCGGCGACGGCACCGCGGCGCGCTGGTTCGTCATCCTCACCTTGGCGCCGCTGTTCGGCTCGCTGATC
This sequence comes from Opitutales bacterium, assembly GCA_044350605.1. GTDB lineage: Bacteria > Verrucomicrobiota > Verrucomicrobiia > Opitutales > UBA953 > UBA953. The sequence continues at coordinate 242 of JBILHF010000022.1, read as the reverse complement.
ACGGAACCCGCGGCCATGACGATCGGCGCGTTGTTGTTATCCGCGCAGTTCTATGCGTTGCAGCCCAGCGACCGCCTCAAGTATGCCACTCTTGCGCTGCTTTTCGTGAACATCTCCGTCGGCGGCGCGCTGACGAACTTCGCCGCCCCGCCCATCGTGATGGTCGCGACCAAGTGGAGCTGGTCGACGGCGGATGTCTTCGCGCACTACGGCTGGGCCGCGATCGCGGCCATCCTCGTCTC
>JBILHF010000101.1:0-4765 GCA_044350605.1 Opitutales bacterium | reverse complement strand
CCCGGTTTCACCCTGATCGAATTGCTGACCGCCATCGCCATCATCGGCGTCTTGGCGGCCGCCCTGTTCCCGGCCATCGGGGGTATCCGCAAGCGCGCCCGTCAGTCTTCGGCGCAGACCGCCTTCTCCCAGTGGGCCAGCGCCCTGGCCCGCTACAAGCAGACCTACGGCTTCTATCCGAACATCGGTTCGACCTATTCCACCACCACGGACACCCTGCATGACCTGGGCGACGCGGCGGTGAACGGCAGGTTCGTCCGGGCCCTTTCCGGCCGCCAGCCCACCGGCTCGGCCCTCTCCGTGCCCGACCGTCGCGCCCTGAACCGCAACGCCGAGGAGTTCGTGGCCTTCGGTCGCGATGACTTCGAGGACCCTACCAACTTCAGCGACGCCAGCCGTCTCGTCGACCGTTTCGGCAACCGCCGCATCCGCGTGATCTTCGACACGGATAATAACACCAGCATCCGCAATATCAACCCGCCCGGCGGCGCCGCGTCCTTGCCCGGCGAGCTCGGCAACATGGCCACCGCTGCCGGACTGCCCGCCCGCATCATCATCTACACCACCGACCTCGGCGACGATTTCGAATCGTTCGACGGCCTGGGCGCCTCTGATTTCGCGCAGGTCTTCGCCATCCAATAATGTCCGCCCGTTCCCTCGCCCGCAAGGGCTTCACGCTGATCGAGCTCCTGGTCGTCATCACGATCATCCTGCTCATCTCCTCGCTCTTCCTCGGCTTGAACGCCGGCGACGGCGGCGGCCTGGCCGCGGGCCAGCGCATGATGGGCTCGTCCATCCGCACCCTGCGCGCGATGGCGCTCATGAACCGCGGCCCCGGCGGCACGGGCATCACCCACGCTCCGCGTTATCGTCTGCTGATCCTCAATGATCCGGACGATGAAGTGAACCATCTCCGCCAGGTCGTGCTCGCCGTCGGCGGCGTCAGCTCGACCGACCTCGGCGCGACCAATCCGGCGTCGATCACCAACACCGCTTCGCTGCCCTATAAGTGGTACTCCCCGGAGCCGGCGCAGATGCTGCCTGCGGGGGTCGTCTTCGTGCCGCCGGCTTCCGATGTCGGCACCACCATGCAGCTCGCCGTCGCCTCCGGCACCCGCCGCAGCAACATCGGCCAGGTCGCCGACAACATCACCGGCAGCGCTCAGGATTCGCCGACCACCAACCCCCCGACCATGTCGTACGCGCCGGTTTCGCAGCCTACGGCGCTTGCGGCGATGGGCACGGACTTCAACGCCAAGAGGTGGTATTATATCGAACTTCAGGGCACCGGCGCCTCCAATCATCTTGGCCGCACCGTCCTCGTCCTCGCCCTCGGCACGGTCCGCAACACCGGCGCCGGCCGCGCGGCGATCGACGTCGCCGCCGAAAGCCAGTTCGCCGCCGTCATGCTGCGGCCCAACGGCGACATCTCCATGACCCTCGACTCCGATGAGATGGAGCGAGCCAGGTAAACCCCTTCCCTAAGATGCAACCCTTCCGTCAAACCCCGTCCGCCCGTCGCGGCTTCTCGTTGGTCGAGGTCACCCTCGCCATCGGCATCGTCGGCGTCGCGATCCTCTCCTTGGTCGGCATCCTCGGTTCCACCTTCCAGCAGGTGGACGACATCATGCAGACCAACCGCGCGCTCTCCGGCGTCACCCGCCTGGTCGCGGCCCTCGACAACCCCCGCTCGATCATCGTCCATCAGAGCACGGACACCACCGGAGTGTCCGTCAATAACGAGTATCTGCACCAGGCCTCGGCCTTGTTCACCCCTCCGCTGGATCCGAACGCCACGACGCAGCCGGCCTCGAACTTCGACCTCGTCTATCGTCTGCTTTGCCAAGCCAAGGACAATTCCTCGCGCACCGCGGTCTGGCTTTACGTCTACGAGCGTAAGGTTGTCTCCGCGACCAGCGACTTCAACGGAACGACTTTCGCGCTTTCCGCGAATCCCTCCGTCATGGAAGTCGCCACCGCCAAGCGTAACGGCGACAACTTCACCGCGCTTGGCGCCTCCGCCCGCAACGTCGTCGGTACGCCGATGCGCGTCCGCCTCTCGCTGTCGAAGCTCCTGAACGGCCAGCGTTTCCAGATCAACACCACCACCGGCGAGCCCGACGTCGACCGCTACGTTCCCGGCACGTCTAACCTGCCCAACGACCCTAATCTGTATCCGCTCGCCTACCTGCCCGTCGTCGCGGAATTCTTCCCGCACGACTACGTCGACGCCTCCGTGTTCAAGGATAACTCCGTCACCCCTCTGCTCGTGCAGAACATCGTCATCAGCCGATGAGAAAGCTCGCCCACGGCCTCCGCGCCGGCTTCACCCTCCTCGAGGTCATGGTCTCCACCGCCATCATGGTGGTGATCGTCCTGACCGTCGTGACCATCGCGGCCGACACCATGCGCGTCTATGACCGCGCGGTCGCGGATCTTTCCACGCAGTCCGAGGCGCGGGGCGTCCTGGACGCGATGGAGAACGACTTCTCGACCGCCGTGCTCCGCGCCGACGGTCGTTGCTGGATGGAGATCGTCATCCCGGGCGGCAACGGCGCCCCGGCCGGCTCGCCGGCCGCCGTCGGCAACGTCCACCGCGTCGACCAGCCGATCGTGATGCTCTTCTCGACCCCCGCGGACCGTCCGCGCTGGTCTTCCGAGGCCGCCGGCCGTCGTCAGCTCCGCGGCGACGTCTGCGCCGTGGCCTATCGCATCGGCCATCGCTCGCCCTTCGACATGCCGGGAGAAAGGATCCAGCAGGTCTATGGCGTCTATCGCACGGTCGTCGACCCGGAGAACACCTTCAATGAAGGTCTTAAGGAAATCATGGACGGCACGAACGCCGTGCCGACCTCGCCTTGGAATTATTGGACGCGCCCTGGCCGCACCGTCCATGAATACGCCCCGCTCGCCGGCGCCAGCGGTCCGCGCGCGAAGACCTTGATCGACGCGACTCCCGGTTGCTGGACGCTCGACGAGCAGAACTTCATCGCCTCGAATGTCGTCGCGATGAACCTGACCCTCTGGTGCAGTTCCTCGCTGCCCGCCACGGTCGTGCCTCCGGCCACTTTGCGCGATCCGCTCGGTCGCGTCGACTCGGTGCTCCGCCCGGTCTTCGCCGTCGCGGCGGACACCTCCCGCAACGGCGCCAACGCCGCCGTCGGCGGCTACGGCGTGGCCTTCAAGACCGGCACCGCCGCCGCGACGACCCCGACGGCCTCCCTTCGCTACGCCAGCGGCGTCCCTCCGGCCGCGGTGGCCATGCCGACGGCCGCCGCCGTGCATCCCCAGGATCTGTTCCTCGGCCGTCTCCGCGTCTACTCGAACCGTCTGTATCCGGATAACCTGACGGTCGGCGCGCCGGTCGGCATCGCTCCGCTGCCTTACATGCCATACACCGTGCGCGGTGTGGAGATCTCGCTCACCCTGCTGACGCCCGAGGGTTCCAAGGAACTCCGCGGCCTCCAGGAACTCCGCGGTCAATCCACGCTCGCCGACCCCGCCGACTTCCGTCGCATCGTCTTCCAGCACGGCCGTAACTTCACCCGCTACGTCCGCGTGCTGGCGAACGGCGGCTGAGCCGTCGAGCAGACGCGTAATGAAAAGGGGCGCCGACCGGCGCCCCTTTTTGTTCGGCCGTTTCCGGGCGCCTTATTCCGAGAAGACGCCCATCGCGCGGAACTTCGCGTAACGCATCGCGATGAGCTTCTCGGGCGAGGCCTTCGAGAGGTCGGCGAGCGAGTCGCGGAGGGTCTTGCGGATGGCGGAGCCCGTGGCGGCCGGGTCTTCCTGGGCGCCGCCGAGCGGTTCCTTCACGACGCCGTCGACGACGCCGAGCTTGAGGAGGTTGGGGGCGTCGAGGCGCAGGGCTTCGGCGGCCTTGGGGGCGTGGGCGCGGTCCTTGAAGAGGATCGCCGCGCAGCCTTCGGGCGAGATGACGGAGTAGTAAGCGTTCTCGAGGATATAGACCTTGTTCGAGACGGCGATGCCGAGGGCGCCGCCGGAGCCTCCTTCGCCGATGACGAAGGTGATGATCGGCACGCCGAACTGGCTCATCTCGCGGAGATTGACGGCGATGGCTTCGGCGACGTGGCGCTCTTCGGAGCCGATGCCGGGGAAAGCGCCGGGGGTGTCGACGAGGGTGATGATGGGGAGTCCGAAGGTGTGTGCCATCTTCATCAGGCGAAGGGCCTTGCGGTATCCTTCGGGATTCGGGCAGCCGAAATTGCGGCGGAGGTTCTCCTTCGTGTCGCGGCCCTTCTGCTGGCCGATGACCATGACCGGGCGGCCTTCGAAGAACGCCGTGCCGCCGACCGTGGACTCGTCGTCCATATACAGGCGGTCGCCATGCAGTTCTTGGAAGTCATCGAACAGCATGCCGATGTAGTCCAGGGAGTAGGGGCGACGGGGGTGGCGGGCCAGCTGGACGCGCTGCCAGGGGTTCAGGTTGCCGTAGACCTCCCGGCGGGTCTGTTCCATCTTGGCCTCGAGGGACTTGACCTCCTTGGAGACGTCCATCCCGGCGGTCTCGGAGGAGGCGCGGAGGGAGTTGATCTTGTCCTCGAGCTCCCGGAGGGGCTTTTCGAATTCGAGGGTGAAGCGGGCCTTGGGCGCGGACATGGGCCGTAAGTTGGAGAATGGGGCAGGGTAGGGCAATTGAATAGGGGTAGGGGTAGGGGTAGGGTCAGGGGTAGAATGAAGGAAAATACCCCGAAATCTAGGTAGAGGTATGGGTAGGGATGGGGGTGTGGGTAGTCGTTTCGGG
>JBILHF010000048.1:0-12047 GCA_044350605.1 Opitutales bacterium | reverse complement strand
CGCCTTGAGGGCGGCGAGGTTCTTGGCGAAGACGTCGTCTTCCTTACCCGGGACAATCTCGGCGGTGATGAAGAGCTCCAGGTAGCCGTAGCCGGCCGCGGCGAAGGCCGGGGTCAGCTTCTTGTCCATCCCGCCGATCGGCAGTTTGGCGAAAGCAGGCGTCGTGGCGCCCTGAGCGAAAGCCGAGAGCGCCGGCAAAGCGGCGGCGAGGGAAAGGAAGGAGCGGCGATCCATGCGGACACGCTGGACTCCCTTTCACTTCGGTCAAACGCCAACCGCTTAGAGCCTTACCCTCATCGTCCCGCGCGTGACACCGAGCTGGTTGAGGACCTTGAGGTCGTTCCAGAGGGCGGTACCGTCGATATCTCCCTTCAGCAAGGCCTGATACTTCTCGAGCGTACGTGAGACCGTGGCGGCATCCTCGTCGACGAATTCGACGCGGAAGCGGCGGACGCCGAGGGCGAGCAGCTGGGTGACGTATTCGGCGCCGGTCTGGGCGCGAGAGTTGAAGAGCGTGTTCCGGCAGCCGGCATCGGCCTTGAGGATGTGCTCGGCGCCGACGCGGTCGCGCAGCTTGACGCGGTGCGTCTCGCAGGGGCGGCCGCAGTCGCGGTAATCCTTGCCCTTGGAGAGGAAGGTACAGAACACGCAGTGCTCCATATGGAACATCGGCATGTGCTGGTGGACCGTGACCTCGAACCATTCCGGCGGGGCGGACTGGAAGAGCGCGGTGACCTGCTCGGAGTTGAGGTCGTAAGAGACCGTGAGTCCTTCGAGGGCGTGCTCGCGCATGAGCCACTCGGCGGTCAGGCCGTTGGCGACGTTCAACGAGAAGTCGGCGCGGAGGCGCTTGCCCTTGAAGGCGCGGAGATCCTCGTGATTGCGCACCAGGTAGCCGTCGGCCTCACAGGAGAGGACGATCTCGCTGATGCGTCCTTCACCCTGCTTATGGATACGCGGGCCCATGGCCCAGAACTCGACCTTGCGGCCGGCTTCCTGCTCGTAGGCGCGGACGCGCGCCACGGCGGCGCGGAACTTCTTCGGGTCTTCGTATTCCGCGTAGATGACGCGGGCGCCGCTCGCGAGGGCGGGCTCGAGCTGCTCGGGCTCACGGATGACGACGATGATCTCGGCCTCGCCGGGACGCTTCGGCTCAAAGGGGGCGACCTTGGTCGCCTCTTCTTCGTAAGGCAGCAAGGTCCAGCGGAGCGGCTGGCTGCGGAGCTTCGTGATCTGCTCGGCGAGGTCGCGGCGGAGTCGGTTCAGCTCGCTGACCGGGATGATGAGGGCGCCCTCGAGGTCGGCCTGGAGCTCGCCCATCTCGAAACCCGTGTCGCCGAGGCGGCCCAGTTGGTCACGGAGCGTGGTGACGTCCATCGGACGCTTCTCGGCCGCGGCGCACGGCATCGTGGTCTCGCCGGCGACGACGTGGCCTTCGCCGTCGTTGAATTCGACGCGCAGAGGCTGGCCGAGGCGGCCGATGACCTTGGCGTGGAGCGGGCGACGGAAGTTGGCCTTCTCGCGGTCCCAGGAGTCATGCAGACGCTTGTCGAGTTCCTGGTCCTTGGTCTTCCAGAGGATCGCGCCGGTCTTCACCAGCGACCAGTCGACGTCTTCGCGGCCGAAGCGGACGAACGTCAGACCGCCGCGGGCGGGCTCGAGGCCGTGGACGAAGCCGCCCTGCTCGCGTTCCGCCGGCTTGCCTTGATCGAAGACCACGCCGTCGCCCGGCTTGAGCGGGCCTTCGAGGCGCATCGTCACGCCGTTCGAGGCGACGTCGACGACCGTTCCGAGGTAGGCGCCACGCTTCTTGCCAAAGCGGGCGTGGACGAGTTGCTGGTTATCGATGCCGCGGAGCCAGCCCGTGTGGAGGCCGCGCGAGAATGTCATCTGCATCGCGTAGTCTTCCTCCTGACGGACCTGGAGCGCGGCGCGGTCGGCATCAGCGCCCTTGGAGAAAGCATCCCAGGCGGCGTCCACCGCGCGACGGTAGGCCTTCGTGATGGCGGCGACGTATTCAGGGGACTTCAGGCGGCCCTCGATCTTCAAAGAGCGGATGCCGGCGCGGATCAGATCAGGCACGACTTCGATGCCCGCGAGGTCCTGCGGGGAGAGGAGGTAGGCCTTATCGCCGAGATCACGGACCACCCCATCGACCACGAGTTCGTAAGGCAGGCGGCAGGCCTGGGCGCATTCGCCGCGGTTGGCCGAGCGACCGCCGAGGGATTCGCTCGTCAGGCACTGCCCGGAGTAAGCGACGCAGAGCGCACCGTGGACGAAGACCTCGAGATCAAGGGGTTCGCCTTGGGCGGCCTGTTCGGCCTGCATCTTCTGCATCTCCGGAATCGAGACCTCGCGGCCGAGGACGGCGAGCGAAGCGCCGAGACCGCGGGCGTAATCGACGCCCGCCGCGCTCGTCACCGTCATCTGCGTCGAGGCATGGATCGGGAAATCGGGGGAGATGCGGCGGATGAGCCGGCAGATGCCAGGGTCCTGGACGATGGCGGCGTCCACGCCGGCCGCGACGATCGAGCGGAGCGTGCGCGCGGCCTCGGCCAGTTCGTCGGGGAAGATCAGCGTATTGAACGTCACGTAGCCCTTCACGCCGCGGCCATGCAGGTAGGCCATGAGCTCCGGCAGATCGGCCTCTTCGAAGTTCTTGGCCCGGACGCGGGCGTTGAAACGACCGATGCCGAAGAACACCGCATCGGCGCCGTTCTCGACCGCCGCGCGGACGCAGTCCCATTCGCCGGCCGGGGCGAGGACTTCGGGCTTACGGAGGGAGCTGAGGAGGCTGGTGGCGGACACGGGGACAGGTAGGCATAGTCCGCCCTTCCCTGCAAAGAGCAATTCAGGCCCCGGACCGGCCGGGCAGGCGCTTCCGGGATTGCCCCAGGGCGCCCTTCCCGCCCTAATCGAACCCATGTCCGACAAGCTCGAAGAAATCTTCCAGATGCAGCAGGCGCTCAACAAGCGCATCGGCGTCGAAACCGCCGGCATGACCGAGGAGGAGAAGATCAAATGGGTCCTCAACTACCTCCGCGCCATGCAGCAGGAGATGGCCGAGCTGACCGACTCCGTGCCCTGGAAGTGGTGGGCCAAATACCAGAAGTTCGACGAACAGAACGCCCGCGTCGAAGTCATCGACCTCTTCCACTTCCTCATCTCCATCGCCCAGGTCCTGGGCATGTCCGCGGACGACGTCTACCAGGCCTACCTGAAGAAGAACGCCGTGAACCACCAGCGACAGGACTCCGGCTACGTCAAGAAGGACGAAAACGACTCCCGCCACATCTAAGCCCCTTACCCCATGTCCCGCCCCTCCGCCCGCCGCGCCGGCTTCACCCTCGTCGAGCTCCTCGTCGTCATCGCAGTGATCGGCATCCTCGCCACGATCACCTTCGGCCTCTTCAAGGCCGCCAACATCGGCCGCAACAAGTCCAAATCCAAGGGCGAGATCCAGGCGATCTCCATGGCCGCCCAGAGCTACCGCAAGGCCTACGGTGAATTCCCCTGCTGCGCCACCGGCACCGACGACCGCTTCCGCCGCGACCTCCTCGATCAGCTGCTCGGCCGTCGCCTCCTACGTTTCGCGACCCCGGGTAACCCGCCCAGCCTGCTCGCCTTTGATGACGCCTCCCTCCCGGGTGCCAATCGTCAGATCCGCAGCTTCCTGAGCACCGGAGACGTCATGACCAACGACGACTCCCAGATCAGCGCCAACGACTGGCGCGGTGGCAACGCCGCCTGCCGCGAGTTCGTCGACGCCTGGGGCAACCCCTACGACTACCGTTACCGCGTGCTGACCACCCAAGCCCGCTTCCAGGAGTGGAAATCTCCGAGCTTCCTCGTAGTCTCCTGCTCCGCCAACTTCATCGAGCCCGCCGTCCAAGGCGAACCGCCTGCGCTTGCCGAATACTGGGACTCGGCTCCCGCCGGCGGCAGCACGATGATCCGCTCGGGCATCGTCCCTACCAGCTATTTCGACGAGGCCGGCTCGAACGGACCCTTCCGCGCCGACAACATCGTCAATTGGTCGAACTGACCTCGGCGGGCTTCAGCCAGCGGGCCAAGACGGCCGCCAGCAGCCAGGCGAGCGCGGCCGTCGCCAGCGTGTGCGAGAGGAAGTGCTCGCCACGGGCGATCTGGTAGAGGCCCATCGCGCCTCCGTAGGCGCATCCGATGAGGAAGCCCCGGCGGCGGGAAGTAGCCGACGCCCACGCGAAGGCGAGCGACAGGAGCGCGAAGCCGCCGCTGGCGTGACCGGCCGGGAAGGCGTGGCTCGGGTAATTCGCGGGCTTGGCATCGAACAGGAGCAGATGGTCCCAGGCATTCGGCGCGACGGCCCCGTAGACCGTGAGATCCCGCGGCGTCGCCATCTGGGAGACCGCACGCAACTGCACGCAGACGACGGAGATCACCGCCATCGAAACGAAGAGATACGCGGCGCGGCGGCGACCGAGCCAGGCCGGCGAGCGGGCCGGCAAGGCCATCACCCAAAGCAACCAGAGCGCGAAAGCATAGAGCACGACCTTCGGGCCCGTGTAGGCCACCTGATGGAACCAACCGGAGTTCTTGGGGATCAGCCAATCACGACCGTCCCAGAACCAAGCCTGCACCCGGAAGTCAAGCCACTCGCCGCCTGTGCCATGGAAGCCGAAGAAGCCGACGATCGCCGCCAAGGCGAGCCCCGGAACGACCACGGAAGGCTGGTCAACGGGTGCGAGGTTTTTCGGGGTTCTTGAGTCCGCCATGGTTGAAGAGTTCATCGGCTCCTTGGTAATGGATGATCGTCTCCTCGACCGCCGCCGCGTCGGGCGTGGTCACCGGCGTCAGCGCGCCCGTGGAGAGGTCGGCCTGGTATTGGACCGCCTGACGCACCGGCTTGAGGACCGTCAGGAGGCCGTCGGGACGCAGCATGGCGACCTTCTGGTAGTTGCTGATGAACGCGCGGGGGCGGTAAGACGGCGCCAGCGCGTCGGTGCCGACGAAGCGCGAGAGATAATCGACGCCGAGCAGGCCGAGCACGGTGGGCGCGACGTCGATCTGGCTCATCATCGTGTCGAACTTGCGGGGCGCGATGTTGCCGGGCGACCAGACGAAGAGCGGGATCTCATACTTACGGACCTCGAGCTCGCGCTTACCCGCGACGGAGGCGCAGTGATCGGCCACGATGACGAAGACCGTATCCTTGAACCAAGGCTTGGTCTGCGCGGCCTTCAGGAAGGCCCCGATGGCGTAGTCCGTATAGGCCACGCCGCCTTCGCGGTTGATCAGCTTCGGGTCGATTTTGCCAGCCGGCCAGGTATACGGACGGTGGTTCGAGGTCGTCATCACGAAATGATGGAAGGGCTTGCCCGCAGCGTGGGCGCGGTCGGCCTCTTCGAGCGACCACGCGAACGCGTCCTCATCGCAGGCGCCCCAGGCGTTGGCGAAGGTCGGCTGCTTCCCTCTGCCGAGCTGGCGCGGCAGGTCGACGATGTCGTAGCCGTTGGCGTCGAAGAAGGTGTTCATGTTGTCGAAGAACCCATCGCCGCCGTAAAGGAAGGCCGTCGCGTAGCCCTTGGCCTGCAGGACCGAACCCAACGTCGTGAGATTTTCACAACCTGCCCGGCGCAGCACGGACTGACCCGGGATCGGCGGGATGGACAGCGATAGCGCCTCCATGCCGCGGACGGTGCGGGTGCCGCCAGCGTAGCAACGCGAGAACCAGAGGGACTCCCGGGAGATACGATCAAGGTTAGGCGTGAGGTTCTTGGGCTGATATTCCGGAGAACCGTAGCAACCGACGTATTCCGCGCTCAGGCTCTCGATCGTGATCTGGATGACGTTCCACTTCCGGACGGGAACAGCGGGAGTGATGCGTCGGGTGATGTCACGCGGACCGGCGGAGACGGCCTTGCCACCCTGGGACAGCAGCGTCGCGCGGAGTTTCTCAACGGCGTCGGGGCGAGACGGATAGAAACGGTGCCATTCGAGCTGGTTGGCCCAGAAGGCCGCCAGAAAGGCGTATTCGCCGTTCTTGGCGATCTCGGTGTCGTAGCTGTTAGGGAAGCCCGGCTGGACATCGCCCATGTGCCGGAGGCCGGCCGTCAGTCGCTCAGCGACCGAGGAACGCGCGGCGCTGGCGTCCTTGAGGTCGTGTCGGCCGACGAAATAGGCGACCAGCAGGAAGAGCAGCAGGGGCGACAGGAGCGCGGCGAAGTCGCGCCAGCGCGGACTGGCATCGGCGGCGGCGCCCTCTTCCCAGCGACGCACGAAACCCAGTCGGCGCCAGAGCAGGAAGAGACCGGTCGCGATCGCGAGCACGATGCCGATGATCAACGGAAGGTTGTAAGACTCCCGGATATTCTTCACGACCTCGGTCGTGTAGACGAGATAGTCGACCGCGATGAAGTTGAAGCGGACGCCGAACTCCTCCCAGAAAAGGATCTCGGAGATCTTCCAGAAAGTGAAGAGGAAGGCGCCGAAGAGCCAGGCCGCGCGCAAGGGCAGGCGCAGCCAGCGGGAGGTCGACCAAGAAGCAGGCCAGACGATACCGAGCAGTCCCAGCGGGAGGGTCAGCAGCCAGGCCATCGCTAGGTCGAAAAGCAGCCCCAGGAAAAGCGCGGCGAAAGTCGGCCAGCCCCAGGAGACCTCGCCCGCCGAGGCCAAGAGCAAACCGACCCGCAGGAGCGTGCCCAGCAGGACGTAACTGGAGGCGAGAAGCAAGGCACCCCCCTGACGCGAACCTAGGACCTTCGAAAACAGCGGCTTCACGTGACCAAAACACTGCACAATGCCTAGGGAGGGCGAGTCTATTAAGCGAATCGCCGGGTCCTTCACCGCTCCGGCACTTCATCGACGCCCGATCCACCCCAGGGATGACAGCGGCAGATGCGCCGGAAGCCCATCCAGCCGCCCTTGAAGAAGCCGAAGCGCCTGAGCGCCGTGGCGGTGTAACAGGAACAGGTCGGATGAAAACGGCAGCCCGAACCCGGGATCAGGTGCAGCGGCTTGGAAAGGAAACGTTGGTAGAAGCGCACGATGGCCAGCGCGAGCCAGGCGAGCAGGGATGGCCGGGGCTCGCTCATGCCGACGGGCCGGGCTTCGCCGCCGTGATGCGGGCCGCCGCGGCGGCGTAGACCTTACGCAGCTCGGCCAGGGAGCGCTTCAACATGCCCGAGCGGATGACCAGCACTACCTCCCAGCCGGCCGGAAAGGCGGCGGCATCGGTCCGGAAAAGCTCCCGAGCCAGACGCTTGGCTCGGTTACGGTCCACGGCCAGCGGCAGATTCTTCTTGGCGGCGATCACCGCAAACCGCGCCGGACCAGGGGCACCCGACGGACGGAAGTTCAAAAGAAAAGGCCCGCAATCGAGTCGCGAGCCTTCTTGGCGGAGGCGGCTGAACTCGGCCGAGGCGCGAATTCGACGCTCCCGCGGGAGACGCATAGGGAATTAGGAGGCGCCGAGGCGCTTACGGCCGATGGCGCGGCGCTTGGCCAGGACCTTACGGCCACCGGGGGTCTTGGAACGGGCGCGGAAACCGCACTTGCGGGCGCGGGAGATCTTAGACGGACGGTAGGTCGGATGCATGGCTTTAAAGGGGACAGCCAAGGGGACGGCCCCAAGGGTGTCAAGCCCCACGCTTCCCGGCTTGCAGGTGCCCGATGGCGGGGGAGGATAGGCCTATGACCCCGGAAAAAGGCAAACTGAGGCCCACCCCGCCCAAGGCCTACCTCAACCCCGAGTTCATGGGTAGCCCCCAGGCCCGGAGCATCCGCGTGCTGACGGAGATGACCGAGCCGCACCTGCGCTTCAAGAAACATAACGTCCGCAACACGGTCGTGATGTTCGGCTCGGCGCGCACCTTGCCGCCGGACGTCGCCCGCAAGCGCCTCGAGGAAGCCAAGGCCATGGCGGCGAGCGGTAAGTGCGACGGCGCCGAATGCGCCCATCGCCTGCGCGTCGCCGAGATCGACCTGCGGAGTTCCGCCTATTACGAGGCCTGCCGCGAGCTGGCCTTCGAGATGACGAAGTGGTCGCTGCAGCTCCCGGAGTGGCAGCGCTTCTTGGTCTGTTCCGGCGCCGGTCCCGGCATCATGGAAGCCGCCAACCGCGGTGCGCACGAAGCCGGCGGCCGCTCCGTCGGCCTCGGCATCTCCCTACCCTTCGAGCAGGAGCACAACCCTTACGTCACGCCCGAGCTCGACCTCGAGTTCCATTACTTCTTCGTCCGCAAATATTGGTTCCTCTACCTCGCCAAGGCCCTCGTGGCCTTTCCGGGCGGTTTCGGCACCTTCGACGAACTGTTCGAGATGCTCACGCTCATCCAGACGCGTAAGACCAAGAAGCAGTTCCCGATCCTGCTCTTCGGCTCCCCGTTCTGGAAAAACGTGGTCAACATGGAGACCTTCCAGGAATGGGGCATGGTCTCGCCTGAGGACCGTAACTTCTACGTACACGTCGACTCGGTGAAGGAAGCCCGCGACATGCTCATCGAGATCATCACCGAGCGTTACCTGAAGGGCGACAACGAAGGGCATGACTGAGGCCGTCGCCATCGCCCTGACCACCCTGCCCTCGCGCGACGAAGCCGACCGACTTGCCGCCGATGCGGTCGCGGCTGGATTGGCCGCGTGCGCGCAGGTCGACGGCCCGATCCGCTCCCACTACGTCTGGGAAGGCAAGGTCGAGAACGAGGACGAGTTCCGCGTGACCTTCAAATTCGCCGCGAGCAAGGGCGCCGACCTCGAAGCCTGGGTCCATTCCCGCCATCCTTACGCCGTGCCGCAGTGGCTGACTTTCACCGCTGACCACGCCTCGCCCGCCTACCGGGCCTGGGTGCTCGGCGTCCGCTGATCTCATGGATCTCACCGCCGCCAAAGGACTGCTCTACTGCCTGCTCGGGCTCTTCGTACTCGTCGCCTGGGCGCGCGAACGCCGGAAGCGCCGCCTGTCCGGCGAACCGGAGAAGTTCTGGCCCGGAACGACTTACGCGCCCATGGCCGCGTATTATGCCGCCGCGGCCGGAGCGATCCTCATCACCATCGCCGAAGCCGCCGTCGAGAAGCGCGCCGGCCTCACCGACCAGCAGAGCATCCTGCCCGCAGTCTTCCTCTTCCAGTTGCTCGGCGCCTCGGTCATCGAAGAGGCCTTGTTCCGGGGCTTCGTGGCACCGGGCGAACTGATGGGCCGCAAGCTCCTCGCGCTGATGATCATCGGCTCGCTAGTCTTCGCGCTCATCCACAACTTCGACCTCAGCACGGCCGAAGGCAAAGTGAACGCGACTTTCGCCTTCATCACCTCGCTCTGGCTGTACGTCGTACGTTTCAATCCGTTGAACCCGGACCGTTCGCTGCTCCCCTGTTTTATGGCCCATACCGTGCGTAATCTGGCGGTCTTTGGCATTAAAGCGTCCCAAGGCTTCATAACCTGGTGATTTGGCGGGTCCTCGCGGGCAAATCCATTGCAACCGCTTCGGGGCTTTGCTGTCTTGGAGTCACCCCCGCTCACGCCCCATGAGTCAACCTGACCATACCCACCGTCGCGACTTCCTGAAGTTGAGCGCCCTCGCGGGCCTAGGCCTGGCGGCGTCGGCCGAGGCTAAGCCTGATCCGGCGCAGCTGAAGCACCGTGCCGCCGCCGACATGGGCACGACGCGGCCACGCCCGGCCGGCAACAAGCCGGTCTGGGACCTCACGACGAAACCGCAGGAGAAGATCCGCGTCGGTATCATCGGCCTCAACCGCGGCCGCGCCCACGTCGCCTCGTGCGTCGCCACGCCCTTCGTGGAAGTCGTCGCGCTCTGCGACATCCTGGACGAACGCGCGCAGGCCCAGGCCGAAGTCGTCCGCAAGAAGACGGGCAAGACGCCGGCCATCTACAGCGGAGACGAGAACGCCTGGGAAAAAATGGTCGCCCGGGATGATATCGACGTCGTCTATGTCGCCACCCCATGGGAATGGCACAAGCCGATGGCCGTCCGCGCGATGGAGTTGGGCAAACACGCCTTCGTCGAAGTGAACTGCGGCCTGACGGTCGATGAGTGCTGGGATATCGTCGATGCCTCCGAAAAATACCAGCGCCACTGCCCGATCCTCGAGAACGCCTGCTACGGCGAAGAAGAGCTCTTCGTCCTGAACCTCCAACGCCAAGGCTTCTTCGGCGACCTCAAGCATGGCGAGTGCGCCTACATCCATGACCAGCGAGGCAAGCCCGGCACAAGCTTCCTCGACGTCGGCCGCGACTGGCGTCGGCGCTATTCGACGCTCCTCCAGGGCAACCTCTACCCCACCCACGGCCTCGGCACCATCGCCCAATACATGGGCGTCGGACGGGGC
Source organism: Opitutales bacterium (assembly GCA_044350605.1). Classification (GTDB taxonomy): domain Bacteria; phylum Verrucomicrobiota; class Verrucomicrobiia; order Opitutales; family UBA953; genus UBA953. The sequence goes on along the minus strand of JBILHF010000048.1, from coordinate 1,724 downwards.
GATGCTTTCAAGTTCGCGGTCTCGGTCTCATCGCCGGAGTTCGGGCTCACCCAGCTGCGCGAACGCCTTAAGCCCGACCGCGACCGGTCGAAGGACGAGACCTTCGTCAACGGTGACATGAGCACGACGATCTTGAAGACCGAGCTCGGCCGCACCATCGTCGTCCAACACGACAACACCAGCCCGCGACCGTATTCACGCATCAACCTGCTGAGCGGCTCGCTGGCGACCTTCGCCGGCTATCCGAACCGCCTGGCGGTCGACGCCGATAACACGAGTTCGCTGCTCGATCCGAAGGAAAAGCGGAGCAGCCACTCGTGGACTTACGAAGGCGATAAACTGAAGAAATTCATGACGGCGAACATGCACCCCCTGCTCAAGAAGCTGATGGTTGAAGCTAAAAAAGTCGGCGGCCATGGAGGCATAGATCACGTCATGAACCATCGCTTCCTCGACTGCATCCGCCAGGGCATCACCCCGGACCTCACCGTCTACGACGCCGCTTCCTGGTCCGCCTTGCTCGACCTCTCCGATCGTTCCGTGCGTGATGGCAGTATCCCCGTCGCCTATCCCGACTTCACCCGCGGCGGCTGGAAGACCCTCAAACCCCTCCCCATCATTTCCTAACCCCACCCCTACCCCTCTATCGCCATGAACCTCCCCGAAAACTCCAATCGTCGCGACTTCCTCAAACTCGGCGCCCTCGCCGGCCTCGGCCTCGGCCTGAGCGCCGTGCCCTCGGCCGAAGCCAAGCCCGACCCGCGCGACCTCAAGCTCCTCAGCGCGAGCGATATCTCCGTCACGCGCCCGCGTCCCGCCGGCAACAAGCCCGTCTGGGACCTCACCACCAAGCCGACCGAAAAGGTACGTTGCGGCTTCATCGGCTTGAACCGCGGTCGCGGCCACGTGAACTCCGCCGCGAACATCCCGTTCGCCGAAGTCGTCGCCGTCTGCGACATCGTCGAACAGCGCGCCAAGAGCGCCGCCGAGAACGTCAAGAAGAAGACCGGCAAGGAGCCTGCGATGTACTTCGGCGACGAGAACGCCTGGGAGAAGATGATCGCCCGCGACGATATCGACGTCGTCTACGTCTCCACCCCTTGGGAGTGGCACGTCCCGATGGCCCTCAAGGCCATGGAGCAGGGAAAGCACGTCTTCATCGAGGTCTCGGCCGCGGTGACCGTCGACGAGTGCTGGCAGCTCGTGGACATGTCCGAGAAGACCCAGCGCCACTGCGCGATCATCGAGAACTGCTGCTACGGCGAAGAAGAGCTCTTCGTCCTGAACCTCGCCCGTCAGGGCTTCTTCGGCGACCTCAAGCACGCCGAGTGCGCCTACATCCATAATCTCGCCGGCGGCGTCCTCTGGTCGCTCGGCAGCGAAGGCGACTGGCGCCGCGACTACCATCGCTTCATGGACGGCAACCTGTACCCCACGCACGGCCTCGGCCCGGTGGCGCAGTATCTGAACATCGGCCGCGGTGACGCGTTCAAGTTCGTCGTCTCCGTCTCCTCGCCGGAGTTCAACCTCACCCAGTTCCGCGACAAGCACCAGCCGAACAAGGGCAAGCACAAGGACGAGAAGTTCGTCTGCGGCGACATGAACACCTCGATCATCAAGACGCAGCTCGGCCGCACCATCATGATCCAGCACGACGTCGTGAGCCCCCGCCCCTACTCGCGCATCAACGCCCTCTGCGGCACCCAGGCCACGTTCTTCGGCTA
>JBILHF010000132.1:0-3597 GCA_044350605.1 Opitutales bacterium | reverse complement strand
CATTGGCGACCCGCCAGTCAGCGGTGCCGAAGAACCCTTGGTCGCCGTTATCGAACATCGCGTGGGTATCGACCGACGACAGCGCGAACTGCGCCGTGACGTCGAGCCCCTTGCGATAAGCGGCCTTAGCGGCGGCGTCCGTCTCGACGGCGGCGAGCCGCAAGAGGCCTGCCTGCGTACCGACGTAGATCCAGAACTGGCCCTTCTGCAGCGTGGGGATGAAGCCTAGGTCGCGCGGGCAACCCAAGGCGCAGATCTCCTGACGCGTTTCCGCCGAGCCGGGAGGCTTCTCGCCAAGGGCCTGCCGATAGCGCTCCAGCCAGACGGCGTCGCCGGTCATATCATAGGTGGCACGCAACATGTATACGTAACGGGCCGCATCGCGGAAATGCTCGCCTTTGAAAGCTCCCCGGAAGTCACCCTTGAAAGCGCCGTCGCAGGGTACGCGCCAGCCGGTCGACTCCAGGACATCAGCGACCTCACGGACTTTCGCCACGAGGACAGTGCGCTCATCGGCCGAAGGGATATCGCTCAGCAGATAAGCATGCAGGCCGAGGAACCACGGGTGCATCTGGTCATCGGAGCTCAGCGGGTAGTGACACTTGCCATCCGAGCCGACGCCACGGGCGACGAACCCGGGGACATCCGAAACGGAGGCGCACTTCATCAGTCCCTGCGAAAGCTTGCGGGCCTTTTGCTTGTCGGCGGCGGCACCGGTGCGACGGGCCCTTTCGACCATCGCATGCAGATACATGCCGGTGAACATCGGCCCGTTCTCGATCGGACTCCACCAACCGATGGCGTTGGGCTTACCCAGACGACAATCCTCCGGAGTCGGGAGCTCACCGACGTAATCCCGCATGATGCCGTGCTCGTCGATGAAGCGCCTCCACGTCTCCGCATGCGCTCGCTCAACCGACGGCTCTACCGCGGCGACCAGGGCGGGCGAAAGAATCGTCGCGCAAAAGAGCCAGAATCCGAGGCAATGGCTTAGCGTGCGGGGCATGCCTCATCTGAGACATCCGCGCCCATTGCCGCAACCGGATATCCCGGCCTCAGGCCACCAGTCCGAGGATCTCCTTAGAGCCGACGATCTCCTTGGCAGCCGTGATGAGGTGCGCCTTGAAGGCCGCGGCCAACGGGGACAACCGACGTCCGGAAGGATGGACGATCTGCCAGCTGGACTGTAGCGGGAAGCCTTCGAGCGGCAACGTGACCAGGCCCGGGTGCGCGCCTTTACGCATCGAGTGCGCGGAGACGATCGCGATGCCCATCCCGCCGGCGACGGCTTCGAGGATCGCCTCGTTGCTGCCGAGCTCGAAACGGACGGAGGGATCGAAACCGCGCTGGCGGAAATAATCGTCGGCGGCGAGACGCGTGCCCGACCCGCGCTCACGCGTGATGAAGCGGACGTCACCGAGCTCGTTGAGCAATACGGCCGGCTGCTTCGCCAGGCGATGATTGGCCGGGGCCACCACGACGAGCGGGTTAGGCATGAAGGCCGTCGCGCTGAGCGCCAGGTCGGTCGGCGGACGCGACATGATGTAAAGGTCGTCGTGGTTCTGACGCAGGCGATCGATGACGCCATCGCGATTGAGCAGCACCATCGAAATGTCGACGCCGGGGCGGGTGGCGCAGAATGAGCCGAGCAGACGCGGCGCGAAATACTGCGCGGTATTGACCATCGAGACCTTGAGCAGACCGCTCTCGCCGCCACGCATGGTCTGGATGTTCTGCTCGAAGTTGTCCCACTCGACCTGGACGCCACGCGCGGCCTTGGCGAGTTCGCGGCCGGCTTCGGTGAGGAAGACCTTGCGGCCGATCACTTCATAGAGCGGGAGGCCGACAGCTTCCGATAAATCGCGCAGATGCACCGAAGCGGTCGGCTGCGTGATATTGGCTTCCTTGGCGGCGCCACTGATGCTACCGGTGGAGACCAGGGCACGGAAAAGTTGGAGTTGGCGGAAGGTTACGTTCATAGTTATAATACTATATGTGGTTTTTTAGAATAGCCTTTAATCAATTGAAGGTAGGTCCAAGCACTTGGCGATGTAAAAATTACTCGACCCAACCCTGCTCTTTTTCGGGTTCGGTATGTTCGCCGGCTTGGTCCGCTCAAATCTGGAAATTCCCGCCCAGGCGTCCCGGATGCTGTGCCAGATGCTCCTGATTTCGCTCGGGCTCAAGGGGGGGCTTCGCGTTGGCCAAGTCCGGTTTCGACCAAAGCGTCCTCACCGATCTGGGCTGCGCCATCCTCCTGGCGACGCTCATCCCGCTGCTCGGCTACTTCCTCCTCCGCAAGTTCCTGCCCCCCTTCGATGCGGTCGGCGTCGCCGCGAGTTTCGGCTCGGTCAGCGCCGTGGCCTTCATCGCCGCGACGCAGCGCATGGAGGACGCCGGACTCGCCTTCGGCGGCCACATGTCCGCCGCGATGGCGATCATGGAATCTCCGGCCATCGTACTCGCGGTGATCGCCGCCGGCTTCCTGCGCAATCAATCCGGTGACGCCGCGGCCAGCGGCATCAAACCAGGGAAGATCCTGCATGAGTCGCTCACCGACGGCACCCAGATTCTGCTGCTGGGTTCGATGGTCATCGGCTACGTCTCCGCCGAACCCGGCAAGGCCGTGCTGCAACCAGTCTTCCTCGACCTATTCAAATGTATCCTGGCCTTGTTCCTCCTGGACATGGGCCTGATGGTCGCCCGCAACCTCAGCAAGGTATCTTGGGGCCAGGCCCCGGTCCTCGCCTACGCAGCCATCTCTCCGTTCGTACACGCCGCGATCGCCCTGCTCTTCTGCCGCTGGTTCTCGATCACCGCCGGCGACGGTGCTTTGCTGATGACGCTCGCCGCTAGCTCATCGTTCATCGCCGTCCCGGCCGTGCTCCGACTCACGGTGCCGGAAGCCAACCCGTCCTTGTATTTCGGTCTCTCGCTCACGATCAATTTCCCGCTGAACCTCCTCGTGGGCATCCCGCTGTGGATCGAACTGGCCCAGCGCTACCTGAAGTCCTGAACGGGCCTAGTGCGCCTTCAGTTCAACGGCGCAGCCACCGGGCGACCAATAGCACCAGACCGAGAGCCGCCAGCTGAGCCAGCAGGAAGGGGCTGATATCGGCGGGACGAATCCCGACGAACGTATCGGTGAACCCGCGGGCGAGCGTGGCCGCAGGGTTCGCGAAGAAGGTCGAGGAGGTCGCCCAATAACCCGCGGTCACGGTGAGGGCCACATACGCCGGCAGCTTGGCATCCTGGCGGGACGAAGCCGCGCGAATGAGCATCAGAAGTAGGAACGTAGCGAGGAGTTCGCTGAACCATAGCCCAGCGGAAGACCTCGGCTTCGTCGAAACCTGCAGGATGGCCTGCCCAAACATGGCATGCACGGCCCAGACGCCGGCGATCGCCCCGGCGACTTGCGCCGCGAGATAGCCGAAGAGCTGACGGGCCTCGATGGCGCGATCAACCCAAGCCATCAGGGTGACGACAGGGTTAAGATGCGCGCCGGACACCGGGCCGAACAGGCTGATGATGACGTAGAGCGCGGCGCCCGTGGCGAGGCTGTTGGCGAGCAAGGCGACGGCGACGTTACCACCGGCC
>JBILHF010000090.1:0-5494 GCA_044350605.1 Opitutales bacterium | reverse complement strand
CGACTCGCCGGTCATTTCCGCCGGCTTCGGCAGGCCCATGAGGGCGAGCAGGGTCGGGGCGACGTCGGCGAGGCGACCGGTGGGGCGAGTCTTGAGGGCCTTGCAGCCGGCACCGTAAAGGATGACCTCGACGGGGCTGAGCGTGTGGCGCGTGTGGGCGCAGTTTTCTTCCGGCTCCCACATCTGGTCGGCGTTGCCGTGGTCGGCCGTGACGAGGGCCTTGCCGCCGACCTGGTCGATGGCGGCGAGGAGGACGCCGAGTCCGCTGTCGACCGCTTCGCAGGCCTTGCAGACCGCGGCGAGGTCGCCGGTGTGGCCGACCATGTCCGGGTTGGCGTAGTTGACGACGATGAGGCCGTATTTGCCGGAGAGGATCGCGGCTTTGGCCATCTCGGTGACGTGCGCGGCCGACATCTCGGGCTTCTGGTTATAGGTCGAGACTTCCTTCGGGCTCTGGGCCATGCCGCGCTCTTCGCCGGCGAAGGCTTCCTCGCGGTAGTCGTTGAAGAAGAAGGTCACGTGCGGGAACTTCTCGGTCTCCGCCGTGCGATACTGCGGGATGCCCTGCTTGGCGACCCACTCGCCGAGGATATTCACCATCTTGGCGGGCTTATCGAAGACCACGTTAGGGCAGAGGCCCTTTTCGTAGTTGGTCAGCGTGGCGTAGAAGATCTTGAGCAGCTTCCCGCGCGGGAAGCCTTTGAACTCCGGATCAATGAAGGCACGGGTGATCTCGCGGGGGCGGTCGCCGCGGAAGTTGAAGAACAGCACCGAGTCGCCGTCCTGGATGTAGGCCGTGCCCTTGATGCGGGTGGCCGGGACGAACTCGTCGCCGGTCGTATTAGAGTCGGTCGGCTTGTCGTAATAAGCCTGCACGGCTTCGGCGGCCGAAGCGGCTTCCGGGGCAGGGGCGCCGGTGAGGGCGTCGTAAGCGGTCTTCACGCGTTCCCAGCGGTTGTCGCGGTCCATGGCCCAGAAGCGGCCGGCGACGCTGGCGACCTTGCCGATACCGATCTTCAACAGTTCGGCTTCGAGCTGCTTGAGGTAGCCGAGGCCCGAGGTGGGCGGGCTGTCGCGTCCATCCATGAAGGCGTGGACGAAGACCTTGGAGAGGCCTTCTTCCTTCAGGAGGCGGAGCAGGGCGTAGAGGTGGGGCAGGGTGGAGTGGACGCCGGCTTCGGAGCAGAGGCCCATCAGGTGGACTGCGCCGCCGGTGGCCTTGACGTTTTCGACGAGGCCGCGGAAGGCCTTGATCTGGCGCATGCCCGCCGGGTCGGTGAGACCCTTGTCGATGCGGACGATCTCCTGGTCGACGATGCGTCCGGCGCCGATGTTCTGGTGACCGACTTCGGAATTGCCCATGATGCCGACCGGCAGGCCGACATCGAGGCCGTGGGCCATGATCTCTGTGCGGGGCCAATCCTTGGTGAGGCCGCGCGAGACCGGGATGTTCGCCAGCTTCACGGCGTTGAACTTGTCATGCTTGGGGTCGTGGTTTTCACCCCAACCGTCGCGGATCACCAGAAGTACGGGTTTCATAAGTGGATAGGAGGATGAGATAGGGCGGACTTGCCCCTGCTGGCAAGAAGCAGGTGTGCCAGCGCAGGTGCAAAAGTGCAAATCGGGGCAAAGCCCCTGTGCAAAAGTGCAAAACTTAAGGCATCGGGAGCCGTCGCCACATTTGCACCTTTGCACGTTTGCACCTTTGCACATAAAAAACGTCATGCCCCGCATTCTCCTCGCTCTGCTCGGAATGGCCTTTTGCGCCGTCGCTTCGGCCGCCACGGTCGAGAAGCTCACCATCGACGGCAAGGCGGTGACGGTGAAGGTTCCGACCCAAGCCGCCCCGGGTAAGCCCTGGCTCTGGGTCGGTGAGTTTGGTGGCCACCTGAAGAAGCTCGAAGACGGCCTCGTCGAGAAAGGCTGGCACGTCGTCTATGTCGGCGTGAGCAACCAGTTCGGCTCCGCCCGCTCGATGGCGACCTGGGAAAAGGTCTACGCGGAGCTGCGCACCCAGCGAGGGCTCTCCGCTAAGCCGGCGCTCCTCGGCATCTCTCGCGGCGGCTTATACATCAATGCCTGGGCGCGTCTGCATCCCGACCGCGTCAGCGTGCTCTATCTCGACAACGGCGTGTGCGATATCCGTTCCTGGCCGGGCGGCGTCGCCCTGACGCACCAGAGCAAGGGAAGCGCGAAGGACTGGGCGCTGTACAAGACCGAGTTCGGTTATGCGAATGACGATGAAGCCAAGGCCAAGTCGCTCCAGCCGGCCGAAGGCCTGCTCCCGGCCATCAAAGCCGGCGCGTTCCTGATTTCTTGTCACGGCACCGCCGACAAGACCGTGCCGTTCGAAGACAACGCCGCGCATGTCATCAAGCTCTGGCAGGACAACGGCGGCCGCATGAAGCTCTTCCCGAAAGAAGGCGGCGATCACCACCCCCACGGCCTGCCGGATGCCGCGCCGCTGATCGAGGTGCTCGTGGCGGAGGCTAAATAATGAGGTAGGGGCAGCACCGCGTACTGCCCTCGTCTGTTTGATTGGGACGGCTCGCCGAGCCGTCCGTTCGCATCTCACTCGGGGATGACAATCTCAAGCCTTGCGCCACCTTCCGGCGCGGCTCCCCGGACGAAAGTCCATCGGCAGGCTTTGCAGACTCTTTCCACCAGCGTGAGGCCGATGCCGTTGCCGCCGCGGGCGTAGGAGGAGGGGCTTTCCGGCAAGCCTGGTCCGTTATCCGTAAAGACAACGGTAACGGATCTGTCCTGACGCAGGATATTGATGTCCAATCGGCCTTCGCCCACATGCAAGTAGGCGTTGCTGATGAGATTATGGCACAAAATCGCCAGCGCCTCTCCGTTGATCCTGACTAGGACCGGTTCAGGGCACGAGAGTCCGACCGCTAAGGTGCTACGGGGGTTCAGCGTGCGGACTTCTTCGGCGACATTCAGGACCAGCTTGCCGATGTCGATTTCTTCGGGGTCGTTCGGGGGAGTCTGTTCCCGCGCCAGCAGTAGGAAGGTCCGGACCAATCGTTCCATGCGGTGGACAGAGCGTCTTAAGCGGGCTTTGACCTGGCCGTTTCCGGCGCCGTTTTCCGTGTCCAGGATATCCAAGGCCGTCGTCAACGTCGCGATCGGCGTCCGCAGCTCGTGGCTGCAATCGGACAGGAAGCGACGTTCGCGCGCCAAGGCCTCTTCCAGCCGGCTGCGATAATCGTCCAGGGCGGCCGCCAGCTGGCCGATTTCGTCCCGAGGAAAGTCGGCATGGAACCTGGCTCCCTTCGTGGCAGCCTCCTCGCGGGCGACGCGTCCCGTGAGACGACGCAACGGCGTCAGCGTCCAGCGGGTGATCAGCTCGCTGACGCCAAGAGCGACGAGAAAGAGCGCCGCGCTGAGCAGCATGAGCCGATGGATCGCTGCGTCGGTGGCCTCTTCGCTGACCTCCTCCGTGCTGAGGTCGGCGAGCACGACGGTCGCCGTTCCTCGGGGGTCTTTCGGTCCGATCCACAATCGGAATTCCCGTTCGTATCCCAGCACAAACCAAAGTCTCATCCGGTCGTAAAAACCTGTCACCAGGAGGCTTTGAGTGAGGTCTTCGTTCGCGAAGATCTCGTAGAGACCGGGCGCTTCGGGGATGTCGCGAAGATTCATCTTCGTCCGGAGGAAGCCCGCATCCCTGTAGGCCGAGACGCCCGCCGGCAGCAGGTCGGGGTTCTTGCCTTCAGCGATGGCGCGGGCGGCGGTCGTGAAATAGGCGTCGTGAATCGCGTCCTCGGCGTCCAGCAGGATGATCCAGCCGATACCCGCGAACAGTACGGTGATCAGGGCGGTGAGGCAGACCACGAGCAGCCGGATTCTCGCTCCGATGCTGAAGCGGATCATCAGGATTTTTCCTGGTTGGCCAGGATCTGGAAGCCGACGCCTCGGTGGGTGTGCAGCATGGGGGAGGAGCCAGGTGGTTCGATCGCCGCTCGAAGATGGGCGATGTGTGTGCGCAGGGAGTCGCTGCCAGGAGGTTCATCGCCCCAGAGGTGCGTTTCCAGCTCGGTGCGCAGGACGATGGCGGGAGAACTCTGCATGAGTTTCTGCAAGATGAGGAAACCCATGTTGGTCAGGGTCAGCCGCCGGGCGCCTCGGTAAGCCTCGCGCGTGGAAACCTGGAGGCGCAGGTCGCCGATCCGGATCGTCTCTGCTGGTGCTTGGTTTCCGCCCGAGGTCCGGCGGATGATGGCCTGCAGCCGGGCGAGAAGCTCCGCGGTGGCGAAAGGCTTCACGAGATAGTCATCGGCTCCGGCTTGAAAGCCTTTGAGCCGGTCTTCCAGTCCGTCGGCGGCCGTCAGGATCAGGACGGGCAGGGACGGGGCGAGGTCGGAACGGACCCGTGTGCATAACTCGAGCCCGCCAACCCCTGGTAGGTTCAGGTCGAAGATCCCCGCCGCGAATTTCCCGTCGATCAGTTTATGCAGGGCCATCGCTCCGTTCGGCGCGAAGTCGACCTTCCAGCCTTGTCCCTCCAGGTAGTCCTGGATGTTGGCCGCAAGGTCGGGATCATCTTCGACGAGCAGGACGGGGAGTGGTGGCGCACCGTTCATCAGATGGCAGTTCGGGGGAGGGCTCCCGCGATGCGCATCATCAGAACGAATACCTAAGACCAAGCAAAGCCGAATATCCGCTGTAGTCTGCCTTGACGCCGGCGCCACCGTTGGAGGCTTCGAGGCTCGGGCTGGAGGCGAAGTGGTAGCGAACTTCGGCGGTCGCGGAGAAGGTCTGGTTGATCGGGTAGGCGGCGCCGAGGATGAGCTGGGCGGCCGGCACCCACTTATCCGAGAATTCCTGCTCCGCGCCCGAGATGGTCATGTCGATGTCGACTTCCTGCATCAGGCCGAGGCCGAGGCCGCAGTACAGCTTCACCTTATCCGTGGCATGGAAATGGTAGATGGCGTTGAACATCAGGTTGGTGGATGCGAAGTCCCCGTTGTTGACACCGTTGAAAGGACCACCCGTGACCGAGGAGATTTCGTTGCTACGGTAGAACCACTCGGCTTCCAAGGCCCAGTCCTGGTTGATCTGCTTGCCCAGCGCCATGCCGACGATGGTGCCGCCGTCGTAGTCACCTTTGCTGGTCGCCCCGGACTGGATCAGGTCGCCGCTGGAAAGACCCGAGAACCCGCCGAAGAAATTCAGATACAGGCCGCCGTCCGCGGTGGCCGCCTGGGCGATGGTACCCGAGAGAAGAAGCGAGGCAGCGGCCAGCATGCCGGTGAGGCGAGGGGAGTTAGGACGAACGGTGATGAGCGTGTTCATGGGTAAGATTGGGATGGATGCAGTATAGCACGGCTAATGTTAAATAAGCGTAAAGTGAGCGTTAAATCATGAGGAAAAAACGAGGTATAACGACCCCTCAGCTCCTAGACCTAGGATGGGGTAGTTAATGGTAGGGGCACGTTCATTGTCCACTCCTTTGAGGAGGGCACGGCGGAGCCACGCCCCTACC
>JBILHF010000023.1:0-26927 GCA_044350605.1 Opitutales bacterium | reverse complement strand
AAATCATGAGGAAAAAACGAGGTATAACGACCCCTCAGCTCCTAGACCTAGGATGGGGTAGTTAATGGTAGGGGCACGTTCATTGTCCACTCCTTTGAGGAGGGCACGGCGGAGCCACGCCCCTACCCGATGCAGGTAGGGTCGTGACGCGGTCCCGACCCTACCTCGTCAGGCTTCCACCCAGCGGCCCTTTTCCTTGATGAGGTCGACGAGGCGTTCGACGGCTTCTTCCTGCGGGATGTTGAACTTCACCGGGGTCTTGCCGACGTAGAGGTTGATCTTGCCGGGAGCGCCGCCGACGTAGCCGAAGTCGGCGTCGGCCATCTCGCCAGGGCCGTTCACGATGCAGCCCATGACGGCGATGGTGACGGACTTGAGGTGGCCGGTGCGCTCCTTGATCTTCAGGGTCGTCGACTGGATATCGAAGAGGGTGCGGCCGCAGCTCGGGCAGGCGACATATTCGGTCTTCGTCTGGCGCATGCGCGCGCCCTGCAGGATGTCGTAGGCCAGCGTCAGCGACTTGGCGGTCGTCGCGGGCGTCTCGCACGAAAGGAAGTCGCCATAGCCGTCGACGAGCAGGCCGCCGGCAAGGATCGAGGCTTCGAGGAGGCGCGATTGGAAACCGGGGTCGAGGAGCACGGCGTTGGCGACCGTGGCGCGAATCCAGAGCGGGGCCTTGAGCTTCGCCGCGGCGGCGTAACGGACGAGCTCGCGATAAGTGCCCGTCGCGTGCAGGCCTTCCTGCGGCTGGGAAGAGGTCAGGATGAGACGACCGGCGGGAATGGCAGAAAGTTCTTTGGCCAGCGCGGTGACCGTCGGTCCGTCGAGGTCGATGGCAAGGAGCGCGTCGTGCTGCGTGACCGCCTCGCCCCAGGCTTTGAGTTCAGCTCCGTCGGCCGCTGAGAAGGCCTTCACGACCACCAAGCGGCTGCCGTCTCCGTCGAACGGGAAGTCCGCGGGCGTGAGGCTGGTCTCAACGAAGAGGGCGGAGACGGCTTGTCCGAGGGCCTTGCGCAAGGAGCGTAGGCCGGCGGCGTGAGCAGGGTCGTCGAGGCGGAGCAGCAGGCCTTCGGCGCGGACTTCGCGCTGGGCCGCGTGGGCGTCGAGGAGTTCCTTGGCCGCGGCCTGCCAATCAGCGAGGCCGGCGACGCTGCGGACGACCACGCGCGGGGTCTCGCTCGAGCCGGCGAGGCATTTCGATGACAGCTCGATGGTCTCCGTGGCACGGCGGGTGAACGAGAAAGGGTCGGCCGGGTCGGCGGGCAATTGGACTGAGGAAGCGGCGCCGAGGGCGGCGAAGGCTTCGGCGCGGCGGACGATTTCCTTGCAGACCGGGATCTCGTGCCAGGGGTCTTCCGTCAGCGAGACGCGGATCGTGTCGCCTAGGCCGTCGGCGAGGAGCGAGCCGATGCCGATCGCGGACTTGATGCGGGCGTCTTCGCCTTCGCCGGCCTCGGTGACGCCGAGGTGCAGCGGGTAATCCATGCCGAGCTCCGTCATGCGGGCGGCCGCCAGTCGGTAGGCCTCGACCATCACCTTGGGGTTCGAGGACTTCATCGACAGCACCATGTCCTTGAAGCCGTGGGATTCGGCGATGCGGATGAACTCGAGGGCGGACTCCACCATCCCGTTCGGCGAATCGCCGAAGCGGTTCATGATGCGATCGGAGAGCGAGCCGTGGTTGGTGCCGATGCGGAGCGAACGACCGAGTTCCTTGGCGCGGAGCACCAGCGGCGTGAAGGCCGCATGCAGGCGCTCCAGCTCCTCGGCGTAGGCTGCGTCGGTGTATTCCAGCACCGCAAACTTCTTCTTGTCGGCGTAGTTGCCCGGGTTCACACGGATCTTCTCCACGTGCTCGACCGCCTCCATCGCCGCGGACGGCAGGAAGTGGATGTCGGCGACCAGCGGCTGCGTGAAGCCTGCCTCCCGGAATTTCTGCCGGATCTCCTTGAGCGCGGCGGCGGCCGCCTTGTTCGGGGCCGTGATGCGGATGATCTCGCTACCCGCTTCCGCGAGGCGAATCGCTTGGGCGACCGTCGCCGCGACGTCCTCCGTGTCGGAGGTCGTCATCGATTGCACCCGGATCGGGTTGTTGCCGCCCACGCCCACGCCCCCGACGTTCACGACGCGGGTGAGGCGGCGGATCGTGCGGTGGCGGGAGGGACGATCGTCCGAGGGCATGGGGTCAACTCAACCCGTTTGCCCCCGGAGGTCAACGAGCGTCAGAAATCCCAGCGCCAGGTCGACGGAATCCACTGGTAACCCTTGCGTCCGTTGGGGACGACCACGCCCAGGCCGGGCCAGGGGAGGTGGAAGCCATAGGCGCGTTCCTTGGTCGCCGCGATTTCGGCGAAGACCTTCTTACGGGTGGCGACGGCCACTTCCGGGTTGTGGTCGAAGTCGATGAACCAATTCGGGTCTTCGAGCATCAGGATATGGTTATGAGCCAGATCGGAGAGGTGCAGGAGCGACTGCCCGTCGGACTTGATACGGTAGATCGCGTGGCCGTCGGTATGACCCGGGGCGGCGAGGATCGTGATCGCACCGTCGAGGATCTGGTCGCCGTCCTTATGGAGGACCAGGTTCGGCTGCAGCGTATCGAAGGAGTTACGCACGCTCTTGATCATGCCCTTGATATCGTCGGTGCGGTGTGACTTCGAGAAGTCGGGTTCCTTGCCGCGCCAGAAGTCGACTTCGGTCTGCAGGACGTGCAGGGCCGCGTTGGGGAAGAGGATGCGACCCTTGCTGGTGAAGCCGCCGATATGGTCGATGTGCGAGTGGCTGAGCAGGGCGTGGGTGACCTGCTCGGGTTTGATGTCCACCTCCGGCGAGGCCATCGCCTGGGTGAGCCAGCCCCAGGTGTCGCGTTCGACCGGGCCGAAGCCGGCGTCGACCAGGATGACTTCCTTGTCCTTACGCAGGAGCAGGATGTTGATGTAGAGGGTGACGTCGTCGGGGCGTTCGCCTTGGTCGACGAGCGCCTTGGTCATCGCGGCCGTCTCGGTCTTCGGGAACATCTTCTTCGTCACGCAGTTCTTGAAGGTGCCGTAGCCGTCGCTGATGGACCAGGCCTCGAACTTGCCGATGGCGAACTTGTAGATGTAAGGGTCGGTGATCTTCTTGCGGGGCAGGGCCTTCGTTTCGGCCTTCGCGGCATCAGCGGCGGACAGGGCGGCGGGGATGCTGAGGGCGGCAATGGCGGCGCCAAGGCTACCGAGGAAGTTGCGACGGGAGTTTTCCGGGAGGGGCTTTTCCATGGGGGTATGCGGGGAGATAAGGTGCAAACGTGCAAAAGTGCAAACGTGCAAAAGTGACGTAAGGGGTAGGGGTTGGGGTAGGGGTAGGTGAGGGCGAGGTTGATTACTACCCCGACCCCTACCCCTATCCCTGCCGAGCCTCAGGCTCGGCTCACTTCTTCACGCTGAAGTCCTGCGGCTTATAGACGTGGCGTTCCAGCAGCTGCTGCTTGAGCTGGAGTTCGCTGTCGCCGGAGCAACGACGTACGTCGTGCAGGATGATGTAGGCCATCAGCGAGAGCAGGAGGGCCATGAAGGTATACTGGAGGATGATGACCGCCTTGTTGCTCAGCAGGCCCTTCGTGAACCGCTGGATGGTGGCGATGAGCATGTGGCCGCCGTCGAGGACGGGGATCGGCAGCAGGTTGAGCACGGCGAGGTTCAGGTTGATCAGCACCGTGAACCAGAGCACGCGGCGGATGTCCTCCGAAAGATTGTAATAGGTCTTCGTGATCGAGATCACCGAAGCGAGCTGCTTGACCTGGATGTCCGAACCACGGTCGAAGAGGCGGCCGAGCGTCGTGAAGGTCGACTTTACGATACCCACGCAGGTCTCCCACGGATTGCGGTAGGCGAGTTCGGTCTGGCTGACGAAATACGTCCCGATCTGGGCGTGCTGCACGGGCTGCTTGTCGACCGACTGGGCCTTCTTGAGCGTGAGGTTGCCGGCTTCGCCGTTCGCGCGCTTCCAGTAGAGCGTCAGGTCGCGGGGCGTGCGGCCGACCGCCTGCACCAGGCCGTCGAGCGAGCGGACCGAGACGATCTGGTCGCGGCCATCGACCTTGTCGATGATCGTGCCGATCTTGAGCGTCTCCGCGAGGGCGGGGTCGTCGGGTGAGATGCCGAGCACCATCAGCTGGTCGCGCACCGCCTCGGGATCATTGGTCAGGAGGTCGCGGGTCGCGGGGACGAGGATGAGGGAGTGGCGGCGGTCTTCGCCGTAGGCGATGATACTGACCGGGTTGACCGTCGTCGTCACCTGCGGGGTGATGACGACCTTGGCCGAGACGCCGTCGGCCTGCTCGATCAGGAGCGTGCGGGGCTTGGCGCCGCTCTTGCGGAGAAGCTCGCGGAACTCGACGGTGTTGTTGAGCGGCTGTCCGTCGATGGACAGGATGCGGTCACCGGACTTCAGGCCGGCCTTCTCGGCGGGCGAGCCCGGCGCGGGCGTGCCGACGATCACCGCGGTGCGCGGCTGGAGTCCGGCCACGCGGACTTTGTCGCCGGACTGCGAGTTCACTTCCAGCCGGGCGGGCTGCACCACGAACTCAAGGGTCTCGCCGCCGCGTTCGACCTTGAACGTCGCGGTCGGATTACCCTGCGAGTCCTTGCGGTTGCCGAGCATGACGGCCTCGCTGATCTGGTTGAAGTTGGTGACCGTGGAATCGTCGACGGAGAGGACCTTGTCGCCCGAGCGCAGGCCGGCCTTGAAAGCCGGTCCAGGTACGGTGTTGCCCAGGCCGAGTTCGGCGAGGTGACCGGAGCTCGTCACGACCTGTTCGGGGACGTAGCCGATCACGGTGGAATTGCTGCCCGAGGCGACGGGCATGCCGGTGACCCAGAGAACGCAGGCGAGGGCGAAGGCGAAGATGACGTTGAAGACCGCGCCCATGACCGAGACGATCATCTTGTCGGCGTAGGAGATCTTCGGGAGTTTCTCGGCCTCTTCGCTGCTCGCGCCTTCGATGCCTTCCATGTCGGCGAGCTGCGGCAGGGCGACGTAGCCGCCGAGCGGGATGATCGACACGCGGTAATCGACGCCGTCCTTGCCGGTCCAGCCGAAGAGGCGCGGGCCGAAGCCGATCGAGAAGCGTTCGATCTTCAGGCCGCGCTTGCGGGCGGCGAGGAAGTGGCCGAGCTCGTGCACGAAGATCGAGCCGCCGAAGAAGATGGCGACGAGGGCGAGGCCCCAGAGGGAGCCGAGGAGGTCGCCGAAAGAAAGGTTGTCCATGTAAAGGGGAGGGAAAGGGGTTATCTCAAAGGCCGAGGCCCGGGGCGAGCCTGGACGCGACGACGCGCGTCTCGGCGTCGGCGGCGAGGACGTCGTCCAATGTGCCCGGTTCGCGGGCCGAAACCGCCGCCAGGGTGCGTCCGACGAGCTCGGCGATACCCGTGAAGGGCAGTTTGCCGGCCACGAAGGCGGCCACGGCGACCTCATTGGCCGCGTTGAAGATGGCCGGGGCGGTGCCGCCGGTGGTGGCCGCCGCGCGGGCCAGGCCGAGGCAAGGGTACCGGGCCGGGTCCGGCGGGGTCATGCCGAGCGTGAGGGCCTGGGCGAGGTCGAGGCGTGGCGCCGGGCAGGGCAGGCGTTCTGGGAAGAGCAGGCAGTCCTGGATGGGGTAGGCCATCGACGGCGGCGAGAGCAATGCCTGGAGGCTGCCATCGACGAGCGTGACCAACGAGTGGATGATGCTCTGCGGGTGCACGACGACGTCGATGCGGTCGGCGGGGACGTCGAAGAGCCAGCGCGCTTCGATCACCTCGAGGCCTTTGTTCGCCATCGTGGCGGAATCGATGGTGACCTTCGGGCCCATGCTCCAGTTGGGATGCTTGAGCGCCTGGTCGAGCGTGACGTTGCGGAGCTCGGCGAGCGGCGTGTCGCGGAAGGCCCCGCCCGAGGCCGTGAGCACGAGGCGCGCGATGTCGGCCTTGGGTTTGTCGCGCAGGAGCTGGTGGATCGCGTTATGCTCGCTGTCGACCGGCAGCAGGCGCGCGCCGGAGACACGCGCGGCTTCCGTCACGAACTTACCGGCGAGCACGAGGAGTTCCTTGCTCGCGAGGGCGACGTCCTTCTTCGCCTTGAGCGCTGCGAGCGTGGGCGCGAGGCCGGCGGTGCCGACGACGGCGGAGACGACCATCGAGACTTCGGGAAGGCAGGCGACTTCGGTCAGGCCGGCGGTTCCTTCCAAGATACGGGTGCCGGCGGGGAAGGCTCCCGACGCACGGGCATCGGCCGCGGCGGCCGGATCGGCCAAGGCCACGACGCCGACGCCGAATTCCTTGGCCGGGCCGACGAGGTCTCGCCAGCGCGAATGGGCGGCCAGTCCGGCGATGCGTAGACGGGACGGGTGGGCCCGGACGACGCTCAGGGTGGTCGTGCCGATGGAGCCGGTGGCTCCGAGGATGGCGATGGCCCGGACGTGCATGCGGCGTGGGTGCATCGAGGCAACCGCAGGAGCGGGATGTGGCAAGCAGTTTGGGGCAGATAGGGTCTTTCGCCGTTCGACGCTTGTCTCTTTCGTCGGGATAGGTTGCCTGTCCGCATGGCCACTCAGCCTCAGGACCTCACCGGGCTCTCCCACCTCGGGAATACCCAGAACAAGCCCCAGCAGACGCTGGAGACCTTCCCGAACCGCAACGCGGGCCGGAACTACACCGTCGAACTGACGACGGATGAGTTCACCTGCCTGTGCCCGGCGACCGGCCAGCCCGACTTCGCGAAGATCACGATCCGCTACGTGCCGGGTCCGCGCATCGTGGAGTCGAAGTCCCTCAAACTCTATTACTGGAGCTACCGCCAGCAGGGCATGTTCCACGAACACCTGACCAATAAGATCCTCGACGACCTCGTCGCCGCGATCGACCCGATCTGGTGTGAAGTCACCGGCGCCTTCGGCGTCCGCGGTGGCATCGGCATCACGGTGCGTGCCGTCCACGGCAAGCAGCCGCAGCCGTGAAGCGTCGCCCCGTCCAGCCAGCTGACGGGGAACCGACGGATTGGCCGGGTTCGGCCCAGGTCTCTGATTTCCTGACGCGTCAGCTCGCTGGTCGCCGGCTGGCGGCGCGTTCGTGCCTGACCTACGGGCGTTCGCTCAAGGGTTTCGCCCTTTGGATGAAGTCCAACGGGGGCTGGGACGGCGATTGGTCCAAGCTGACCGCCCGTAATCTCCGCGACTTCGTCATCGAGCGCCAAGGCACGCACAATCGTCGCTCGGTCCATAACCAGGTCTCGGCCCTGCGCGCCTTCCTCGCCGACCTCCGCGAGCGCGGGGGCATCACCACCACGCCCGCGGCCGGACTCGTGCTGCCCAAGCTGCCGAAGTCCTTGCCGAAGTTCCTGACCGAGGCGCAGACGGATTCGCTCATGGACGCCGCGGAGGGTGCGGAAAAGGACGATCCCCAGGAGAATGCCCGCGACATGGCGGTGCTCGAACTGCTCTACGGCGGCGGCCTGCGCGTATCCGAACTCTGCGGCATCGACGGCGGTGACCTCGATCTCGGCAGCGGGCTCGTGCGCCTGATGGGCAAGGGCTCGAAGGAACGCGTGGTGCCCGTCGGCGACGCGGCGATCACCGCGGTGAAGGCCTACCTCGCTTTGCGCGGCGCCCCGGCCCGCGGCGAACCGCTGCTGCTCGCCGCGCGCGGCGGACGGCTGAATCCGCGCGCGGTGCAGCTGATGTTGAAGCGCAAGCTCGCGGTCGCCGGCCTGCCCGCGGACCTCACCCCGCACAAGCTGCGCCACGCCTGCGCGACGCACCTGCTCTCCAATGGCGCCGACCTCCGCCTCGTGCAGGAGCAGCTCGGTCACGCCTCGCTTTCGACCACGCAGATCTACACGCACCTCAGCGTCGCCAAGCTGCGCGAGGTCCATCGTAAGTCGCACCCGCGGGCCTGAGCCGCTGATTCGCCTCGCCTCCCCGGGCCCGTCGGAGCATCGTGCGGCGTGCTCGTCGAAGCCGCCCAAGCGAAGCTGAACCTCTCGCTGGCCATCACCGGCCGGAGGGCCGACGGCTTCCACGAACTCGTCAGCCTCGTGGCGCCGATCGCGCTCGCCGACACCCTGACGCTCGACGTCGGCCGCCCGCTCGGCCTCACGTGCGATGACCCGGCGCTGCCCGTCGACGGCACGAACCTCGTGCTCAAGGCCGCCGCCGCTTACGCGCGGCGCCGTCCCGCCGCGCCGACCGGACATTTCCATCTCACCAAGCGCGTGCCCCACGGCGCCGGCCTCGGTGGCGGAAGCGCCGATGCCGCCGCGGCGTTGCGCCTGCTCGATCGCGCGACGGGCGATCCGCTCGGCCCCGAGGCGCTCGAAGCGCTCGCGGCGGAGGTCGGTTCCGACTGCCCTTTTTTCGTGCGCGGCCAGACCGCGGTGATGCGGGGCAGGGGAGAGCGGCTGGAAATCCTGCCGGTTGCCGCGCGCTCTGCTTTGGCCGGACGTAAGGTCGTCCTCGTGAAGCCACCTTTCGGCGTGCCGACGCCTGAAGCCTATGGCCTGCTCGCCCAAGTCGGAAAGTATCGTCCGGCCGCGCAGGCCGAAGCCGAGCTCGCGGCCTGGCTCGCCGTCCCGGCCGCCGATCCCGTGAAGCTGGGCAACGATCTCGCCGCCCCCGTCTTCTCCAAGTATCTGGCCCTGCCGGCCGGCCTGGCCTCTTTCCGTCGCGTGACCGGGTCCGACTGGCAGATGACCGGCAGCGGCAGCGCCTGTTTCGCCTGGGTCGAGGACGGTTTCGACCAAGCCGGCCTGCGCGCGGACGCCGTGCGGGTCTGGGGTCCCGGAGCGTGGGTGGCGGAGACCGTTATTTCGGCTTAGTTTCGGCTTTACTGTCGGCCATCGGGTCGCCAAGTTGCGATTCACTATCACCCATGGGAAGCCTCAAGAAGAAGCGTCGTCTGAAGATGAACAAGCACAAGCGCCGCAAGCGCTCGAAGGAAAATCGCCATAAGAAGCGTCTCTGGGGCTGATTAACCCCACCTTCGGTCCGATCCGGGCGGCTCAAAAGGCCGCCCGGCTCTTTTTCGGGCTTGCTCCGGGTCAGCCCGTTCCCAAACCTCAACCTTCCAACCGACAAAAACCATGGCTCGCGAAATCGTTATCATTGAATGCACCGAAGCCCGTAAGGAGGGCAAGCGCCCTTCCCGTTACATGACCACCCGTAACAAGAAGCTTTCCCAGGAGAAGGTGGAGCTCAAGAAGTATAACCCCTCCCTGCGCCGCCACACGCTGCACAAGGAGATCAAGGGCTAAGCTTCCGGTTCCCCTCAGCCAGCAGGGCCGGCCGCAGTGATGCGAGCCGGCCCTGCTGTTTGGCGGGGTGGAGGGTCGGCCTCAGGCCGCCTTGCCGCCACGGCGCAACTGACGCCAGCGCGCGCGGTGGTGGCGGGTCCAGTCGAGCAGGGCGCGTTCAAAGCCGATGTCGCAACCGGCCTTCTCGGACTCGATCCACTTGTGGCGTAGGATCTCCTCACGCTCCGCGAGGAACTCCGCATAAAGAGAAGAACGCGCGGCCAGGTCGGCGGCAGGCTTCGTCTTGGACGGCTCTTCTCTCATGCTTGCGATGACTCTAGGGGGAAATCCGGTTGCGTGGCAAGCCGGAGGCGAAAGGGTGACTTTAAGAAGCCTTTTCCAAGCCGTTGAGGACCGTCAGGCCGATCGAGCGGAAGACGCGGGCCGGATTGCCGTCCGGGTGGCTGATCACCACGGGGATGCCGTGGTCGCCGCCTTGGCGGATGGCCGGATCGAGCGGGACTTCGCCCAGTAGGATCGAATCCAAGGCCGTGGCGACCTTCAGGCCGCCCCCTTGGCCGAAGAGATGCTGGCGGGAGCCGTCCGCGGCTTCCAGGAAGCTCATGTTCTCCGCCACGCCGAGGATGGGCACGCCGACCTTGGCGAACATCGCCGCGCCGCGGAGCGCCACGGAGACCGCCGCGGTCTGCGGGGTCGTCACGATGATCGCGCCGCTCAGGGCCATCGATTGGGCGATGGAGAGCTGGGCGTCGCCGGTGCCCGGGGGGAGGTCGATCAGCAGCACGTCCAGTTCGCCCCAGCGGACGTTCGTGGCGAACTGCGAGATGGTCTTCATGATCATCGGTCCGCGCCAGACCACGGGGGCGTCGGCGTCGATGAGGAGGCCCATCGACATGATCTTCACGCCGAAGTTCTCCAGGGGGATGAGGGTGTCGCCGTCGAGGAGGGGGCGGGCGTTGACCCCGATCATCAGGGGGACCGAAGGGCCGTAGATGTCGCAGTCCATGAGGCCGACCCGGCCCGGGCGGCCTTTTTCAGCGAGATCACGGGCCAGGGCGCAGGCCAGGTTGACCGCGAAGGTGGACTTGCCGACCCCGCCTTTGCCGCTGGCGACGGCGATGATGTGCTTCACCTGACCCACGCCGGCGTCGGCGGGTAGTTTCGTGGGGGCGGCGGGGGCGGCGGCCGCGGGCGACCCCTTCGGGACGGTGACCGTGATGGCAATCTCAGGCTGGCGGGCGCCCAGCGCCTTTAATGCGGCCTCGATCTCGGCGTAGAGCTTCTTCGGGACCTCCGGGTCCGCGCTGGTCACGGCCAGGCCGACGCTCACCTTGCCGTCGAGGGTCACCTCGATGCCTTTGACCAGGCCGAACGAGATGATGTCCCGGCTATACCCAGGGTAGCGGATCTGACCGAGGGCCTTCTGGACGGATTCCTTATCGAGCGACATCAGCGGGATTGAACTCCCTGCCCAACCTAGGTCAAACTGCTAACCTTCTAATCCTCTTCCTCGATGCGCTTCCTCGCCCTGCTGGCCGTCTTCCTCTCCGCTCCGCTCTTCAGTCAGGATAAAGTCGTCGTCGACAAAGATATCACGGCGCTGATGGCCAAGGGCATCGTCTCCGTCGCCGTGGTGTCCGACGACCCCGCGCTCGGCAGCCTCGTCCAGTTCGCGCTCTCCACGCACGGCGCGATCCAGGTGTCGCCGTCCTCTTCCGTCAAGCTCCGCATCGGCCGCTCCGCGAACACCGCGGTCGTCGCCTGCGACAACGCTTTGTATACGTTCACGACTAATGTCGAGGCGCGCGATGAAGACCAGCTCGCGCTCAAGGTCGCCGACGCCGCGATCGTCGGCCTCGGCCGCAAGTGGCAGCTGAAGCCGATGTTCGCCGACACGAAGGTCGCCTTCGTCTCGCGGTTCACCGGCCACGCCGAGATCTACGTCACCAACCTCGCCCGTTCCAAGACGATGCGCCTGACGAACTACCGCAATACCTCGATCGGACCGCGCTGGTCGGCCGACGGTTCGCGTGTCTTCTTCATCTCGTCCTTCCGTTCCAACTGGCCCGAGATCTTCTCGACCAACGGCATCGGCGAGGCCGCCAAGGTCATCACCAACGTGCGCGGCGCCCTCGGCGCGGCCAGCAGCGGCCCCGACGGACGCATCGCGTTCGCTTCCTCCAACAAGGAGACGATGGACATCTTCGTCGCCGGTCCGCAGGGCCAGTCGCCGGTGCGCGTCATCAAGGCGCCGAACAAGCAGTGGGTGAACACCGATCCGTCCTGGTCGCCCGACGGCGCGCGTTTCGCCCTCACCGGCGGTCCGACGGGACGCCCCGGCATCTATCTCGCGAGCACTTCCGGCGGCTCCCTGCGGGCCGTCGCCACGGGCTTCAGCTACAGCACCGAGCCGCGCTGGAATCCGGTCTTCCCCGACCAGCTCGTCTTCACTTATCAGTCGGGCAGCCTGCGTCTCGGCGTCATCGACCTCGCCGCGGGCAGCGTCCGTTCCATCGAGGCCGCCAGCCCGGTGGCCCTCGCACATGCTTCGTGGTGCGCCGACGGCCGCCACCTCGTGGCTGCGCAAGGCGATTGGCTGGCCGTCGTGGACAGCGTGACCGGCAAGGTCACGCGCCTCACGCCTTCCAACCTCGGCCGTTGTTCCGAGCCGGACTGCTGGACGCCGCGCGCCCGCTGAGCGGCGTCACTTGCCCGCCGGTCTGGGCGAGAAGCCGTTCTGCTGACGCTCACGTTCGATCAGGTAGGCGCGGTCACGCAGTGAGCTCCTTAGCACGGAGTAGTTCGCCTTCGCGTTCCCGTCCTGGTGCTGCAGCAGCGCCGCCGATCGTTCGATGCTCAGGCTGACCGGGTTGGCCGTCGCGCCGAGCACGACGCCGATCGTCAGCAGGACGAGGAAGGCGCCGATCTGGATGGTGCGGTGGACGATCCAATCGCCCCGCAGTTCCCGTTCTTTGCGGACGATCGCCATCACCGCCTGCGTCTGCGTGAATCCGTCGATGTTGACGGCATCGGCGAGCCCGTAGGTGAGGAGGCGTTTGCGCGTCTTCTCGTCGATCCGGTTCGACTCGCTGATCTGTTCGACCGCGCTGGCCGGCGCCTTCTTGGTCCGCACCTTGAGCCCCGAGCCGGCCGGAAAGAAATCGCCCACCGTCCGCCAGACGTCTTCTTCGGCCAGCCGGCAGGGGTGTTGCGGCGTCAGTTCGCCGGAAGCGAGCAGAGCGGCGACTTCGGCCTCGGAAAGGGCGGCGGGGGGTTCGGCGCCTGGGTGAAGATGAAAACTACGCATGGTGCCGTCCGTGAGGGCCGACCACCGGAGCGTGGCGGCTTTCGCGGGGCTCGCAAGGCGATAGGGCCTTCAATACCCTTTGCCAAACGGCTCAGACCTCTCTTTCATAGACCTCGCTCGATGGGCAACCAAGGTATCAATCAATCGCAGAAGCAGGTCCAAGGCCTCGTCCTCACCCCGCAGCTTCGCCAGTCGCTCCGCATCCTCCAGGTGCCTGCGGCCGAGCTCCTGCGCGAGATTTCCTCGGAGCTGGCCGCCAACCCTTTGCTCGAAGAGGTCGAACCGGTCTCCAATGAGAGCCTGGATGGGCCGATGCCCTCCGAGGAACCCGAGGATGACGGTCCCCGGGAGCTTTCCCTCGGCGACGACGATTTCGACGCGCTGAAGCGCATGAAGGAGGACTGGGACGAGAGTTATTACGAAGAGATCCGTTCCCAGGGCTACACCCAGGAAGACGAAGAGCGCCGCCGGCACATGCTCGAATCGGCCACCGGCGAAGCTTCGCTTTCGGAGCATCTCGCCGACCAGGCCCGGACGGCCAGCGACGATCCCGCGGTGCAGGAAGCGCTGAAGCTCCTCATCGCCTCGCTGGATGAACGCGGGTTCGTCGAGGAAGACCTCTCGACCCTCGCGCTCCGTTCCGGTCAGCCCTACGAGGCCGTCATGACGGCCCACACGCTGCTGATGGCCTTCGATCCGGCCGGCATCGGCGCCCGCGATCTCCGCGAATGCTTCCTCGCCCAGCTTCGTCAGCGCGGGCGCGGCCTGTCCACCGCGGCCCGGCTCATCAGCGACTGCTGGGAGCCCATGATGGGCCGTCGACTCGAGGAATGCGCACGCGTGCTCGACGTCGAACTCGACGACATCCGCGAGGCCCTCACCGAACTCGCCAAACTCGAGACCGTCCCGGCCCGCCGTTTCGCGCGCGACGACAACCGCGTCGTCACGCCGGACGCCACCGTCGAGCCCGGTCCCGGCGGCAAATGGAAGGTCATCATGGACGACCGCCACGTCCCGAAACTCCGCCTCGCGCCCGCCTACAAGGACATGCTCGCCGGCCAGGCCCTCGGCGAGAAAGAGCGCACCTACATCCTCGAGCGTATGCGCCAGGGCAAATTCCTCATCGGCGCCATCGAGGAACGCCAGCGCACGATCGAGAAGCTCGCGCACATCATCCTCGAACGTCAGGCCGATTTCTTCGAACACGGACCCTCGCGGCTGCGCCCGCTCACGATGACCGACGTCGCCAAGGAGATGGGCGTGCATGAGACGACCGTCGGCCGCGCCGCGGCCAACAAGTGGATGCTCACGCCCCACGGGCTGCGCGAATTCCGTTGGTTCTTCACGTCCGGTGTCTCGACTTCCGACGGCGGCACCGTCGCCCAGGAAGGCGTGCAGGAACTGATCGCCGATATCCTCGCCCGCGAGAATCCCGCCGAGCCGCTGGCCGACGAGGCCATCACCGCCGAACTGCGCAGGCGCGGCGTGCAGATCGCCCGCCGCACGGTCGCGAAGTATCGCGAGGCGCTGGGCCAGCCTTCGGCGCACATGCGCCGCAAGCGTCTCTGATCAGGCGAGCCGGCCGAGGACGGAGTCCCAGCCGAAGTTCGCCATGTCGGGGAAGAGGAACTGCACGCCGGCGGTCCGGCCAGCGGGCAGGCGCGCGGGCGCGGCCACGAGGGGCAGACCCGCGAGCGAGGCCGGCGCATTGAGCGCGAGCAGGCGTCGGCGGTGGGCATCGTCCGTACCGGCCTTGCTCACCGCTCCGCCGAACGTCGCCGGCAGGGCGATGAAATGATGGCGGCGGAAAATCGTGCGGAAGGCGTCGGCGATCCGGGCGCGCGCCGCTTCGGCCGCGCGGAGTTCATCGTAGGTGCGGCGCCGGCCGGCATCGAGGCGCGCCCAGACGACCGGATCGTATTCGGCGCGTCGGCGTTCGAGCCAGCCCGCATGGACGCGCGCGGCGGCGTGGCCGCCCAGGACGGGATAG
Source organism: Opitutales bacterium (assembly GCA_044350605.1). Taxonomy (GTDB): domain Bacteria; phylum Verrucomicrobiota; class Verrucomicrobiia; order Opitutales; family UBA953; genus UBA953. The sequence goes on along the minus strand of JBILHF010000023.1, from coordinate 12,366 downwards.
ACGTCGGCCGCGTCGGCGCAGGCGAGGCGTAGTAAGGTCGCGGCGGCCACGTCTTCCTGGGCGCCGGCCTTGAGCGCGACCGCGCGCATGGCGGCGAGATCGTCCGCGGGGATGCCCAAGCCGAGGTCGCCGGCCCAGAGGCCTGCGCCCGCGGGCGGGGCTTCGCCCAGGACGGCGGCGGAGACCTGACGGAGGTCGCCGGCCGAGCGGGCGATCCAGCCTTGGGTGTCGTAGCCGGGCGAAAGGGGGAAGATGTCGCCGACGGGCGCGACGTCGGGCGAGAGGCGCAGGCCCCACACGCCACAGTAGCCGCAAGGCACCCGGATCGAGCCGGCCGTATCGGTGGCGAGCGCGAACGGCACGAGCCCGCGCGCGACGGCGAAGGCCGAGCCGGAGCTGGAGCCGCCGGCGAGCAGTTCCGGGAGTTCCGGATGCGGGCAATCGCCGTAGTGCGGGTTCTCGCCGCTCAGCCCGAAGGCGAACTCATTGAGCTGCGTGCGTCCGCATTCGATGGCGCCGGCATCGGCTTCGAACGCCGCGGGGAGCGAGGACGTCGCGCGGGCGGCGCCGATCTCCTGCGGGAGGAACGTCGAGCCCGCGAAGGTCGGTTCGTGCTGCCGGAAATAAAGGTCCTTCATGAGGAAGGGCACGCCGCCGAGCGCCGACTCGCGGAGCGGCCAGGCCTCCTCGAAGCGCCGCGTCAGCGTGCGCGTGTCGGGCAGGCCGCACAGGGCCGCCCGTTGTTCCGCCGGGCCGATCTCGGCCAGCTTGAGCAGGAAAGCCTCTGCCGCCATACGCGGACCACGCGTGAGCGTGAACTCGCGCCAGTCTTCGACGGACTGCGGCAACAGGGTCACAGCGCGAGCGGGACGCCCGGTTCGGGGTCATGCACGCGGGTGCCGGGCAGGGCGGCCGCGAGGGTCTCCTTCATCCACGCGCGCGCGGGCGGATCGCCGTGCGTCAGGACGATGTCCTTCGGCGAGACGGATTTGGCGAAGTCGATGAGTTCCTCGCGGTCGGCATGGCCGCTGAGGTGGAAGCGTTCGACCTTGGCGCGTAGGGTCGCGGTGTGGTCAAGGGTCTTGAACTTGAATTCGCCGCCGGGGTTCATGCCGATGAGTTCGCCGCCCGGGGTCTCCGGATCGCAATAGCCGACGAAGAACACCGCGTTCTCCTCGTGGTCGAGCATGTTCGCGGCGACGCGCCAGGCGGGCGTCTTCTCGACGAGCATGCCGCTCGAGAGGAGGTAGATGCCGCGTTCGGGCATGTTCTTGCCCGGTTGCACATACTTGCGCGAGAGGGGCAGGATGCCGAGGTCGCGCAGGACCTGACGGCTGAACTTCACCTGCTTGGTCTTACGGCTCGCTTCGTCGAGGTAGTCGCAGAGGTCGAGACCGAGGCCTGAGCAGAAGATCGGCACGTCGGCCAGGTTGCCCGCGTCGGCGGCTTCCTGGAGCAGCAGGAGGATCTCCTGCATGCGGCCGAAGGCGAAGGCCGGGAGCAGCACCGAGCCGCCTTCGTCGCAGACTTCGTTGATCGCCTTGATGAGGCGCTGTTCTTCCTTGCCGCGGTTGAACGACGGCGCCGTGGCCGTGGCCCCCCGCGTGCATTCCATCACGAGGGTGTCGACCGGCGTACGCGGGAAGTTGGCGCCGGCGACCGTGCGCTGGGCCTGGAAATGGACGTCGCCGGTGAAGAAGTGCTTCTGCTTACGGTGTTCGACGAGGCAGCCGACCGCGCCGGCCACGTGGCCCGCGAGGTGGAAGGAGAGGGCGACTTCTTCGCCACCGCGGCCGATGATGCGCGGGTTGGCCAGAGGCACCGCCGCGAGGGCGTGCTCGACGCGTTCGACGTCGGTCTCGACGTAGAGCGGGTAGTCCTGGTTGCCGGTCTCCTCGCGCTGGCGCTTCATCACCTGGATGGAGTTGCTCAGCAGGCGGCGAACGAAGAGCGTCGTGGCGCCGGACGCGTAGACGCGGGCCGACGGGTGCTGCTTGAGCAGGAGCGGGAGCGAGCCGAGGTGATCGAGGTGGCAGTGCGTGAGGATCACGCCGTCGACCGAGCCTTGGATCTTGTCGATCTGCGGGAGCGCCTTGCGGCCGTCGAGCTTGGGATGGAGGCCGCAGTCGAACACCAGCCGCAGGCCGCCGAATTCGGCGAGCATGCAGTTGGCGCCGATTTCACGGCCGGAGTTGAGGTCGGTAAGTCGCATCAGGAAGGGTCGGGCGGGGGCGTCATCGCGAAGACCGGGATCCGCGTGAAGACGCGTTCGCCGGTCGAGGTCGTGCCATGGAAGGAGCCTTCGGCCGTCCGCGGGCCGCCGGCCAGGTGGTAGCTGTTGTAAGAGAACTGTTCGCCCGGGGGCAGGGTGGGGGTCTCGCCCACGATGCCGTCGCCCTCGAAGATCTCGATCTCGCCGTCCGGCGAGCGGATGATCCATTTCCGACCGAGCAGCTTGACCGTCTCCTGGGAGAGGTTGCTGATGGTCAGGAAGTAGACGAAGGCATGCGGGGTTTCCGGGGGGAAGTTCGCATCCCGGTGGTGGGACACCTTGTCGACGGTGACCCTGAGGCCTGGGAGTTCCTTTCCGGTAGCTTGCACGTGACCCAAGACAAGGGGGCTTGGCCGACTTACGGAAGCCATAAATGGGGCAATCGTCAGCCCTATCGACCTTCCCTTCTTGCCCCTTGGGGCGGACGACCTTTGATGAGGTTCGGATGTCCACCCTCGCCGATCGCAAGCGCAACCTCGGGCGCGTCCCGGTGAAGTGGATCGTGCTGGCCGCCTACATCTTGCTGGTCGTCGTCTCCCGCTGGGTCACCTCGGCGGATCGCCTGCCCAACCCGGAGCTGGCCCAACGGGTGGAATTCCGTCCGCTCGGCGACCCGCAGCCCCGCGCCGCCTTGCCGGTCATCGTCATTCCCCGTCTCCCGGACGGCGGAGCCGATTGGGATCAGGCCGCCGTCGACCTCGTGAAGACGAAGGGCGCTGACACCTTGGGCCTGGTCTACGCCGTCCGCTGGCCGACCGCCTACCATCATTCACGTGCGTCGATGAGCGACGAGAGCATCGCCGCCGACATGCTGAAGTCGATGGAGCCGAAGCTCGGCAAGGGCCGCTTCCATCTCGTCGGCGAAGGCATGGGCGGGATGGTCGCCCTCGCGGTCGCGACGAAGTATCCGGACCGCGTGGCCTCGCTGACGCTGATCTCCGCGCCCGGCGCGCAGGAATACACGCTCCTCGGTAACGCCGTCGCCAACAAGTTCGTCTACTTCTTCCATCACATCCCGTTCTTCCTGTTCGACGTCGCCACGCCCCATTTCGGGCTGGCCGACCGCCTGCCTTATAACCGCGGTTACTCCGGCGTCTTCTTCGACAGCGATCTTTCCGACGCCAAGGCCGCATTACGCGCTTGGAACGGACCGGCGCTGCTCGTCCACGGCAAGAGCGATTGGGTCACGCCGGTCGACGCCGCCCGCTACTCGGCCAAGCTCATGCCCCAGGCCAAGCTGATCGAAGTCGAGGGCGGCCACGCCGTCGAAGCCTCCCCTGAGGTCATCGGTTTCATCGCGTCCGTCGAGTCGGGTCAGGCGGCGAAGCGCCCGGCGGCCGTGCCGGCGACCGAGCCCTATCCGCATCTGGTGGCTTCAGACGGCGCCCGCTTCTGGATCCTGATCCTGATCATCATCCTCTGCACCTTCGTGGCGGAGGATCCGACCTGCCTGGCCGCGGGCCTCCTCGCGGCCGAAGGCATCATCGGCTTCTGGTGGGCTGCGCTCGCCTGCACGGTAGGCATCTTCATCGGGGACATGGTGCTCTATTCGCTGGGGCGTTGGCTCGGGCGAGGAGCGCTCCGTCGCGCGCCGCTCAAGTGGATCGTCAAGGAGCACGAGATCGACCGCATGGCGGGCTGGTTCGGTTCGCCCCGCGGGATGCTCGTGATCGTCAGCTCGCGCTTCATCCCCGCCAGCCGCGTGCCGACCTTCGTGACCGCGGGGATCCTGCGTCTCGGCCTGCCGCGGCTTTCGATGCTGCTCTTCACCGCGGCGCTCGTGTGGACGCCCTTGCTGATGCTGCTCGGCAGCACGCTCGGGCCTCCCTTCATGGAGCAGTTCCCCCGCTACAAGCAGTATGCGGCTTGGATCGTGCTCGCGCTCTTCGCCCTCATCTGGATCGGCACCCACTGGGTCATCCCCGCCATGACTTGGCGCGGCCGTCGTGAAATCGTCATGAAGGTCCGCGGCCTGATGCAGCCTTCGCTCTGGCCGGGCTGGCTGCTCTACCTGCCGGTGCGCCTGGGCATCGTGCTCCTGAGCCTCCGCCACCGCCGCCTCACCGCGTTCGCTTCGGCTAATCCCGCCCTCGGCCGCATCGGCGGATTCATCGGCGACTCCAAGTCGCTCCTGCTGCGTCCGTTCCAGCGCGACTCGCGCTGCTGCCCGACGCTCGCGCTTTCGCTGGAGGACACCCAGGAAGAGCGGGTCAAGGAAGCGGCCGCGTTCGCGGCCTGCCACGGCTTCCCGGTCGTCTTCAAGCCCGAGGTCGCCGAGGACGGCGCGGGCCTGCGTTTCGTGCACACCCAGGAGCAGCTCGAACGCCTCGTCCGTGCGGCGCAGGAAGATTTCCTGCTCCAGAAGTTCATTCAAGGCTTCGAGTTCGAAGTGGTCTGGCGGCGTAATCCCGGCAAGGACGACGGGCGCATCATGGCCTTGGTGCACAAGCATGACGTCACCGTGCGCGGCGACGGCGAGCAGACGCTCGAGGAGCTGATCTGGCTCGACGAAGTCGCGGTCTCCCGGGCGAGCCTCTTCCTGCGCTGCCACGCGCGCGACCTCAATCGCGTGATCCCTGCGGGCCAGAAGGTGACCCTCAATCTCACCGGCAGCTACGGCCACGGCGCGCGCTGCCTTCATCGCGCCGACCTCACGACCGTCGAGCTCGACGCCGCCGTGACCCAGTTCGCCAAGCGTTTCCCCGGCCTGCATTTCGCTCGCTTCGACCTCCGCGCCACATCGATGGAAGACCTCAAGGCCGGCCGCTTCATCGTGACCGAGGTCGGGGGTTGCTGCCACGTCTCAAGCCTCCTGCGCGACGAGTCTCTCCGTTTCTCGCGGTCCTACGCCGCCGTCTGGGGTCAGCTCAAGGCTTGCCTCGAAGCCGGCGCTTATAACCTGCGCCAGAAGGTGCGACCGGTGCCGGTCGAAGAACTCATGGCCCGCTGGAGCCAGGCCCGCGGCCGCCACGACGAGTTCGCGGTCAGCGAAGAACTCTGAATCACCCGCGCGCGGTGAAGGCGTGGCAAAGGGCCGCCGCCGCGGCGTCGGATTCGTCCAACGCCAGTTCCGCCGAGAGGCCGAGCACGGAGCGGACCATGCGGCCGACCTGTTCCTTCTTGGCGGAGCCGTGGCCGGCGACCGCCAGCTTGATGCGCGTAGGCGCGTATTCGCCGACCTTGACGCCTAGTCGCGCCAGCACGCTGAGGGCGGCGCCGCGGGAGGCGCCCATCGCCTGGGCGGTGCGGAAGTTCTGCACGTAGATCGTCTCTTCGATGGCCGCTTGCGTGACCTTGTGTTCGCGCGCCAAGGCTTCGACGGCGTCGGCGATGCGGCCGAGGCATTCGTAGGGCGCGAGCTTCGGCCCGAGCTTCACGGTGACGCTGGCGAGGAGGCGCATCGGTTCGACGCGCGAATCGACGACCGCCAGGCCGGTGCCGCGCAGGGAAGGGTCGATCCCGAGGATCACGGCACGGCAGCCACGCGCGGCGGCGGCCGGCGCAGCCTTGCGGGCGCGGGGCGCCGGGGCGCCCGTCGGGGTCGACGCGACGCCCCGGAGCTTGTCCGTCCAGAGCGAGCGCGATGATTTCCGGGCCATGGCGAAACGATGCTCGGTCGTGACCTGATTTCGACAGCAAAAGCGGCGGCGATGGATTGCCAAGGCCGGCGCGCTCCCTAGCGTGGGCCGATGCGCACCTCGCTGCTCCTCGCCGGCCTCGTCTGGGCTGCGGTCGGCTCGTGCGCCGAGCCTGCGGTGCAGCGTCGCGAGGCGGCGGAGGGGCCCGCGTTGGCCTTGCGCGCCAGCGGGAAGCTGGACCCGAAGCTGGTCCCGGAATGTTCGGCGCTCTTCCCCAGCCGACGGCATCCCGGCGTCTTCTGGACCTTATCTGACTCCGGTGCCAAGCCGGTGCTCGTCCCGGTGCGGGCGGACGGCTCGAAGGTCTTCACCGCCAAAGGTTACGCCCAAGGCGTGGCGCTGGCCGGCGCCACGAACGTCGATTGGGAGGCCCTCGCCGGCGACGACGAAGGCAATCTGATCGTCGGCGACGTCGGCAACAACGTCTCGCGGCGCAAGGAACTCGCCTTCTACCTCTGCGCTGAGCCGGCGCCGGAAGCGGCCTCGGTCCCGGCGCGCAAGGTCACCTTCGCCTGGCCCGACCAGACGGCGTTTCCCGACCCCGAACTCGCCCATGACTGCGAAGCGATGTTCCTGCTGCGCGGTAAGCTCTACCTGCTCACCAAGCACCGGCGCGACACCCTCACCGATCTCTGGCGCGCGGACATCCCGGTGGGCGGCGATCGCGCCACGCTGACCAAGCTCGCGCGCTTCGATATCGGCGGGATGGTCACCGATGCCTGCCTGTCGCCGGATCGCACCCGCCTGGCCGTGCTGACTTATCGTAACGTCTGGGTGTTCGACCTGCCGGCGATCGGCGAGGACTTCTTCCGTGGGCGCGCGGTCCAGGCCACGCTTTCGCCGCCGGTGCTCTCCTTCCAGCTCGAAGGCTGCGCGTGGGCGGACCCGGCTAACTTGCTCTTGGGTTCGGAGCAGGGCGACCTGTTCCGCGTCCCGCTCGGCGAACTCCGCGAGGTCAAGTGACGCCGTAAAACAAGAAGACCGGCGGCCTTGCGGCGCCGGTCTTCGGGGCGAGGGTTATCGGGTCGCTCAGAGCGCCTTGGCGGCGGCGACGACGGCTTCCTTCGTGATGCCGAGTTCCTTCATGACCACGTCGCCCGGGGCGGAGAGGCCGAAGGTGTCGGTGCCGAGGGCCTTGCCGGCGGTGCCGACGTAGCGGCCCCACGAGAGGGTCACGCCCGCTTCGATGCTGACGCGCTTCGTGCAGGCCGCGGGGAGTACTTCTTCCTGGTAGGCCTTCGGCTGACGCGCGAAGACTTCCATCGAAGGCATCGAGACCACGCGGACGCTGGCGCCGAGTTCTTCGCCGGCGGCGAGGGCGAGGGAGAGTTCGCTGCCCGTGCCGATGATGATGTGGGTGAGGGGAGCGGTCTCCTTACGGAGCACGTAGCCGCCCTTGAGCACGCCCTGGCGGCGCGTGGCGACCGGGACGGCGTCGAGGGAGGGGACGTTCTGGCGGGAGAGGATCAGGGCGACCGGACCGTCCTTGCGCGCGACGGCATGGGCGAAGGCCGCGGCGGTCTCTTCGGCGTCGCCCGGGCGGACCACGTCGAGGTTCGGGATGCAGCGCAGGGCGCTCACGGTCTCGACCGGCTGGTGGGTCGGGCCGTCTTCGCCGACGCCGACGGAGTCGTGCGTGAAGATGTAGAAGGCCTGCAGCTTCGCGAGGGCGGCCACGCGGATCGACGGGCGGAGGTAGTCGGAGAACGTCAGGAACGTCGCGCCGGAACCCTTGAAGATGCCGTGGTAGGCCATGCCGTTGAGGATGGCGCCCATCACGTGCTCACGGATGCCGAAGTAGAGGTTGCGACCGGCCGGGGTCGCGATGTCGAAGTCTCCGGCGTCCTTGATGTAGTTCTTGGTCGAGCCGTGGAGGTCGGCCGAACCGGAGAGCACGAGCGGCGAAGCCTTCGCGACGGCGTTGATGCAGCTTTCGCCGGAGACGCGGGTCGCGAGCGAGTTCTTGCCGAACTCCGGGATGGCGGCGAGGAGGGACTGGACGTCACCGTGGTCGCCCTTCTGCGCCTTGGCGAGGATGGCGGCCTTCTCGGGGTTGGCCTTGGACCAGGCGGCGAAGGTCTGCTGCCAGGCGGCGTGCGCGGCGGCCTGCTGGACCTTGCGGGCGGCGAAGAAGGCGCGGGTCTCGGGGGAGACGAAGAACTTCTCTTCCGGGAGGCCGAGGGCCTTGCGGGAGGCGTCGACGAACTTCACGCCGGCTTCGCCGTGGCCCTTGGAGGTGCCTTGGACTTCGGCGATGCCTTTGCCGATGACGGTCTTGCAGATGATCAGCTTCGGCTTGCCGTTCTTGCTCGCGCGGGCCTTGTCGAGGGCTTCGGCGATCGGGGCGAGCTCGTTGCCCTGGGCCACATTGAAGACTTCCCAGTTGGCGGCTTCGTAACGCTTGGCGGTGTCCTCGTTCTGCGTCTTCGAGGCCATGGCGTCGAGGGTGACGTCATTGGAGTCGTAGAGCATGATGAGGTTATCGAGGCCGAAGCGGCCGGCGAAGGAAGCGGCTTCCTGCGAGATGCCTTCCTGGAGGCAACCGTCGCCGGCGAGGCCGACCACCAGGTGGTCGAAGATCTTATGTTCGGCGGTGTTGAAGTGGGCGGCGGCCATCTTGGCGGCGACGGCCATGCCGACGATGTTGCCGGTACCCTGACCGAGCGGGCCGGTGGTGGCTTCGACGCCGACGGTCTCGCCGAACTCGGGGTGGCCCGGGGTCTTGGAGTGGAGTTTGCGGAAGTTCTTCACCTCCTGGAGCGGGAGGTCGAAGCCGGCGAGGTGGATCCAGGCGTAGACGAACATCGAGCCGTGGCCGGCGGACAGGACGAAGCGGTCGCGGTTGATCCAGGAGGGCGCGGCGGGGTCGTGGCGGAGGAAGTTGCCGTAGAGCACGGAGCCGATTTCGGCGGCGCCGAGGGGCAGGCCGAGGTGACCGGAATGACAGGCGGCCACGGCGTCCATGGCGAGGCCGCGGGCTTCGGTGGCGGCGCGGGAAAGGTCGGCGGAATTATTGAGCGACATAGGCCTTATGCGTAAGGCATAAATAGGAGGGGTTTCCAGCCTTGAATGAGCCTTTGAACCTCTTCAAAACGGACACATGTCCGACAAAGAACTCGAAGAAGGCGGCGCCCTTCGGCTGGATTTCAAGAAACTGCGTAAAATCGCTTCCGGCGAGGCCGACGTCATCCCCGCCGTCGCCCAAGACGCCGTCACGGGCGAGGTGCTCATCCTTGGTTATGTCAACGAGCTGGCCCTGCAGACCGCCCTGCGTGAAAAGAAGGCCACGTTCTGGAGCACGTCGCGCAATGAACTTTGGATCAAGGGTCTGACCTCGGGTGATTTCCTTGAGCTCCTCGAGGTGCGCGTGAACTGCGAGCAGAACTCGATCCTCTACAAGGTCCGTCCCGCGGGCCAGGGCGCGTGCCACACGAAGGAGAACGGGAAGGCCCGTTCGGGTTGCTACTACCGCCGCCTCAAGACGGACGGCACGTTGGAGAAGGCCTGAGCCTCAACGCTGGCCCAAGGCCTGCCGGACGAGGTCCGTCTCGATGTCGAAACGGATCACGAGCAGTTTGGTCTGACGCGTCAGCCGATCAGCGCCGGGTCGCGCGGCGAAGCCGAGCGCCTCGAAGTCGCCTTGGCGTTCGGTCAGCCGCTTGAGCGCGGTTTCGGCTTCGTCGCCGGTGCGGTAAGCGAAGGCGACCGTCGCGACGAGGAAGGCTCCGTCGTCGCTTTCGCCGACGGCGATCGTGGCGCTCTCGGCCGATGCGCCGGTCTCGACGAGCGCGCGCCCGAGCCAGCGACGCCGTCCGGCGGTCTCGAGTAATGCGCCGACCTCGGCGGTGTGCACGACGAGGTAGCCGTGGGGCAGGGCGGCCAATTGCGCGCGGGCCAATCCGGGCAGGCTTTTGCCGCCTTCCAGCGGCTGACCTGATGGGAGGCGGGCTTCGGCCATGCCGGCGGGCACGAAACCTACTTCGATGCGCTCCGGAAGGGTCGCCCGTAGTTCATTGATGCGGGTGCGCAGACCTTCGCGTCGAGTCGGCTCGGTCAGCTCCGCGAGCGCGCGCAGGACGCCGTCCGCGCAACGACGATCCGCCGCTTCCTGCGGGTAGATGACCGCGACCTCGCGGCTGCGCGGATCGACGGAGAGCCGGAGATCGCCGGGTCTTAGCCAGCGCCAGGCCAGGAGGCCGCCGACCGTCATGACGGCGAGCAACAGCAGGGCGGCGGGGCGGGGCATCTCGAGAGGATTAAACCTTCGGCGTCCGCTTGGGACAAGCGGATTGGCCGCTCGGATCCGGGCACAAAAAAGGGCGCCGAAAGGCGCCCTTGAGGAGGTTGTTAATCCGAGGATTAGTAGCCGCCGCGGTCGCCGCCGCCGAAGCCGCCGGAGCGACGTTCGCCGCCGCCGAAGCCGCCACGAGAGCCGCCGCCGCCGAAGCCGCCGCGAGAGCCGCCGCCGCCGAAGCCGCCGCGATCTCCACCGCCGAAGCCGCCGGAGCGGGGACGGTCGCCACCGAAGCCGCCGGAGCGGGGACGGTCACCACCGAAGGACGGACGTTCTTCGCGAGGGCGAGCGACATTGACCTTCAGGGGGCGACCCATGAAGTCGATGTTCTCGGTCTTAGCGATCGCATCCTGAGCGGCCTGAGCATTGGCCATGGTCACGAAGGCGAAGCCACGAGGACGACCCGTGAACTTGTCCATCATGACTTCCACGGAGACCACTTCGCCGCCTTGGGAGAAGTGAGCGCGGATGTCGGATTCGGTTGCGGCCCAGGGCAAGTTGCCCACGAACAGTTTGTTTTCCATATTATCTTTTGTTTTGCTTGGTTTACCTACACCGCATTGCCCGTTTCCGACCTTCGGATTTCGATTTGCCGTCTTAACGACCGTCAACTCACCGGATTATTGCGGGGCTTGTCTCTTACTTTGGTTATTTTCCGAGACAAACCTGACCGCTGATAAGGAACTTTTGCCCGGCTTCGGCAAGTTTATTCACAATGGGGGACATCCCTCAGCCCTGCGTTGACTCCTTTAATCGCCTGAAAGAGGCTATTTTCATGAGCGCCGCCCTCACTCCCGAACAGATCCAAGCGGCCTTGACCAGCTTGGCTGGCTGGCAGCTGGAAGGCTCTAAGTTGTTGAAGGCGTATAGGTTTAAGGATTTTAAGGCGGCCTTGGCCTTCATCAACCTGGCGGGGGCCATCGCTGAGCAGCAGGGCCACCACCCGGAAATCCATAATGTCTGGAATCAAGTGACTCTCCGCCTCTGCACCCATGATGCGGGAAATCAGATTACCGAGAAAGATTTGACCCTCGCCCGCGCCCTCCAATCCCTGTCCCTCCCGTGATCGACGATCCTGCAGAGGCTTTGGACATCCTTCTTGAAGAGCTCAAGCGCCAGAAGGCCGCCGGGGTCCGTCGCGTCAGCATCACGGCCGACTCCCTGACCGCCTTGAAGGCCCTGGCCGGCCCGCCGGCCGCCCCCGTCGCCCAGGCGACGCCGGCGCCCGTCAAGCCCGCCACGGCACCTGCGCCCGCTCCCGCCCGGCCCGTGGTCCCGGTGGCCGCCGCGCCCAAGCCGGCCGTCGGCGTGTCCGCCGCGCCGATTCCCGATGCGCCGATCTTCACCCTCGCCGCCGGCCCGAAGGCCGAGCGCATGCAGGCGTTGCGTCAGCTCATCGAGGCGTGCGCCGAGACGAAGAAGCATCTGATCGCCCCGCAGCGGCCGCTCCTCGGCCATGGCTCGCTCGACGCCAAGGTCGTGTTCGTCGGCGAGGCCCCCACGATCGTCGAGATGGAAGCAGGTCAGGCTTTCGCGGGCGAGTCCGGCGAACTGCTCCAGAAGATCCTCTCCGCCGCGGCGATCAATCCGGCCGACTGTTATTTCGTGCCCGTCATGGTGTGGCGTCCGGAGCCCCCGACCCAATACGGCAAGCGTCCGCCGACCGCGCGCGAGATCGCGTTCAATCTCCCGTACCTCCGCGCGCAGATCGACGTCGTCGCCCCGCGCGCGGTCGTCGCCCTGGGCGCGCAGGCCTTCGAAGCACTGCACGGACGCACGCCGTCGATCACGCAGGCCCGCGGCCAGTGGTTCGACCTCAGCGGCGTGCCGCTCCTGCCGACGTTCCATCCCAATTATCTCCTGCACACGCCCAGCGCCACCGCCAAGCGGACCGTCTGGGAGGACTTCCTCCTCCTGATGGAGAAGCTCGGCCTGCCGATCAGCGAGAAGCAACGCGCCTTCTTCGCGACGAAGTGAGGCTCAGCGGACGGAGTCGCTCAGGCGGCTGAGCGTGAACGACAGCACCTGCGAATTGCGGCCGCTCGCCTTGAGCGACTTGCGCCGTTCGGCCGGCAGGTCCGTCAGCGCGGCCGGCACGAAGCCGCAGGCCGACTGGAAGAAACCCTGCGTCTGCGTGGTGAGCGCGATGAGTTTCTTGGCGC
>JBILHF010000131.1:0-3614 GCA_044350605.1 Opitutales bacterium | reverse complement strand
TGAAGCACATGGTCCGCCTCATCGTGACGAGCGAAGCGTATCGTCGCAGTTCCGTGGCGACGCCCGCGCAGACTGCGGCCGACCCTTATAACCGCGAAGTCGGCCGCCAGAGCCCTTATCGCCTCGACGCCGAACTCGTGCGTGACAACGCCCTCGCCATCGCCGGCCTCCTCGCGCCCAAGATCGGCGGGCCCAGCGTGAAGCCTTACCAACCCGACCGTTACTGGGAGAACCTCAACTTCCCCGTGCGTGAATACACGGCCGACAAGGACGACTCCCAATATCGTCGCGGGCTCTATGTCTGGTGGCAGCGCAGTTTCCTGCATCCGAGCATGCTCGCTTTCGACGCGCCCACCCGAGAAGAAGCCTGCACCGACCGCACGCGCTCCAACATCCCGCAGCAGGCGCTCGTGATGCTCAACGACCCGACCTACGTCGAAGCCTCCCGCGCCTTCGCAGCCCGCGTGCTCGCCGAGAACGGTACGGATGACGCCCGCCTGACCTGGGCTTGGCGACGCGCCCTGCAGCGCGACCCCGACGCAAAGGAACTCGGCACGTTGCGCAAGGTGCTCACCGAGCGCCGCGCCGCCTACAAAGCCGACCCTGCCGCCGCCAAGGAACTGTTAAAGGTCGGTCTCGCGCCGCCGCCCGCGCAGGCCGACCCGGCGGAGCTCGCCGCCTGGACGCATGTCACCCGCGTGATCCTCAACCTCCACGAAACCCTGACCCGCGACTAATGTCCCCTTCCGAATTCCAAGCCGCGCTCACCCGCCGGGCCTTCCTCGGCAAGACCGCCCAAGGCGTGGGCGGCGTCGCGCTCGCCTCCCTGCTCGGCCCGGCCGCTTCCGGCGCGCCCGGCGTGCTCTCAAGATTGCCGCTGCCCCAGAAAGCCAAACGCATCATCTGGCTGAGCATGGCCGGCGGACCTTCGCACCTCGAGACCTTCGACCCCAAACCCAAGCTCGCCGAGATGCACGGCCAGCCCATGCCTGAAAGCTTCACCAAAGGACAGCAGCTCGCGCAGCTCCAGGGCCAGAAACTCACCTGCTTCGGACCGCAGCATAAGTTCGCCAAGTTCGGACGTAACCAGACCGAGATCTGCGAGCTCTTCCCGCAGATCGGCTCCGTCATCGACGATATCTGTCTGATCCGCTCGATGACGACGGACGCCATCAACCACGACCCCGCGCACATGTTCATGAACACCGGCTCGCAGATCGCGGGCCGCCCCAGCATGGGCTCATGGGTGACCTACGGCCTCGGCGTCGAATCCGAAGACCTGCCGGGCTTCGTGGTGCTGACCTCGCTCGGCAAAGGCGGCCAGAACCAGCCCATCGCCGCGCGGCAATGGAGCAGCGGATTCCTCCCTTCCAAGCATCAAGGCGTGCAGCTCCGCTCCAAGGGCGACCCCGTCCTCTACCTCACCAACCCTCCTGGCGTGTCCCGTGACGCCCAGGGTGGCGACGTGGACGCCATCGCGGCCTTGAACCTGCACCGCGACCAGGTCGTGGCCGACCCCGAGGTCGCCACGCGCATCGCCCAATATGAGATGGCGTTCAAGATGCAGGCCAGCGTGCCCAAGCTCATGGACGTCTCCGCCGAGGACCCCAAGACCCTCGCGCTCTACGGCTGCGTGCCCGGCGACGGCTCTTTCGCCGCCAACTGCCTGCTCGCGCGCCGGCTCGCCGAGCGCGGCGTCCGCTTCATCCAACTCTACCACAAGGACTGGGACCACCACGGCGGGGTCAAGGACGGCATCGCCCTCAAGGCTGCCGAGATCGACCGCGCCTGCATGGCGCTCATCACCGACCTCAAGCAGCGCGGCATGCTCGACGATACCCTCATCGTATGGGCCGGCGAATTTGGCCGCACCCCGATGTCGCAGGGTGGCAGCGGTCGCGACCACCATAACAAAGCCATGACCGTCTGGATGGCCGGCGGTGGCATCAAGGGCGGTATCGTGCATGGCCGGACCGACGAACTCGGTTACGCCGCCGTCGACAAAGTCACCACCGTGCACGACCTCCACGCCACGATGTTGCACCAGCTCGGCATCAACCACGAAGCCTTCTCGATCAAGTTCCAGGGGCTCGACGCCAAACTCACCGGCGTCGAACCCAGCAAGCCCATCAAGGATATCATCTCCTGATGCTTCCGGACCTCCGCCAGGTCCATCGACGTGCTTTCATCGGCAACACCAGCCGCGGATTGGGCGCCGTCGCGTTGGCTTCGCTCCTCGGCCGCACCGGACTTGAAGCGGCCCCGGGCGTCCTCTCGAAACTCCCCCTCCCTCAGAAAGCCAAACGCGTCATCTGGCTGACCATGGCGGGCGGCCCCTCGCAACTCGAGCTCTTCGATCATAAGCCTAAGCTGGCCGAGATGGACGGCAAGGGCATGCCGGAAAGCTTCACCGCCGGCCAGCAGCTCGCGCAGCTCCAGGGCCAGAAGCTCATCTGCCAGGGCCCGCAGTTCAAGTTCTCGAAGCACGGGAAGAACGGCACCGAACTCTCGGAGCTCCTCCCGCATATCGGCGAGGTCGCCGACGACATCTGCGTCATCCGCTCGATGACGACGGACGCGATCAATCACGACCCCGCGCACATGTTCATGAACACCGGCTCGCAGATCGCGGGCCGGCCGAGCATGGGCTCCTGGGTCACCTACGGACTCGGCTCCGAAGCCGAGGACCTGCCAGGCTTCGTCGTGCTGGTCTCCACCGGCAAGGGTCGTTCGCCCCAGCCCATCGCCGCGCGTCAATGGAGCAGCGGCTTCCTCCCCTCCAAGCACCAAGGCGTCCAGCTGCGCTCCATGGGGGATCCGGTCCTTTACCTCAACAATCCGCCCGGCATCTCGCGCGCCTCGCAACAAGGCGACGTCGAAGCGATCAACCGCCTCAACCAGGTCCGCGCTGGCGAAGTCAGCGACACCGAGGTCGCCACGCGCATCGCCCAGTATGAGATGGCGTTCCGGATGCAGGCCAGCGTGCCCGGCCTCATGGACGTCTCGGGCGAATCTGCCCAGACCCTCGCCCTCTACGGCTGCCAGCCCGGCGACGGCTCCTTCGCCTCCAACTGCCTGCTCGCGCGCCGGCTCGCCGAACGCGGCAGCCGCTTCATCCAACTCTACCATCGCGACTGGGATCACCACAGCCTGCTGAAGGAAGAACTCCCGCTGCGCGCCAAGGAAGTGGACCGCGCCTGCATGGCGCTCATCACCGACCTCAAGCAGCGCGGGATGTTCGAAGACACCCTGATCGTCTGGAGCGGCGAATTCGGGCGTACGCCGATGAAGCAAGGCGACAAAGGACCGGTCGGACGCGACCACCACAACAAGGCCATGTCCATGTGGCTCGCGGGAGCGGGCGTGAAGGGCGGCCTGACGCATGGCGCCACCGACGAACTCGGCTACGCCGCGATGGACAAAGTCTGTACGGTTCACGACCTGCACGCCACCATGCTCCACCAGCTTGGGATCCAGCACGATGCCTTCTCGATTAAGTTCCAGGGCCTCGACGCCAAGCTCACCGGGGTGGAACCTAGTAAGGTGATCAAAGAGATCCTGATTTAGAGGCAGGGCCAGAGAGAGGCAGTGCAAAGGTGCAAATGCGGCGGTGC
>JBILHF010000129.1:0-3646 GCA_044350605.1 Opitutales bacterium | reverse complement strand
GGTCTCGGCGATCGGGTATCAGGTTCAGGTCTTCAGGTTCAGGTACAGGTCCCGGGCCTGCCACCCGCCACCCGAAACGAGTCACTCACTTTTGCACGTTTGCACAGGAGCATCGCTCCGATTTGCACTTTTGCACGGCATCTACCCCCAACCGCCAACCCCTAACCGCTAACTTCATCCTTCATCCCCCATCAATCATCCTCCATTGTCTGATCACCCCATGAAGAACCCTCGCTGGAACCCTTATCTCGTCGGAGTGCTGATCGGTCTGCTCAGCATCGTCACGTTCTCGGTCGCCAACAAACCGCTCGGGATGTCGACCGGCCTCGCCCAGGCGGCGGGCGCGTGCGCGATGCCGATCCTCGGCTCGGACCAGGTCGCGGCGAACACCTATTGGGCCAAGACCGCGATCCCGGCCTGGGATTACAGCACCCTCTTCCTCGTCGGCACGATGGCCGGAGCCTTGCTGAGCGCCCTGCTCTGCGGCGTGTTCAAGTTCTCATCTGAGTCGTCCGTCTGGACCGCCAGCTTCGGCCCGTCGAAGACCAAGCGCCTGATCGCGGCCTTCCTCGGCGGCGTCATCATCATGTATGGCGCCCGCCTCGCCGATGGTTGCACCAGCGGCCACGGCATCAGCGGCTGCCTCCAGCTGGCCGTGAGCGGTTGGCTCTTCTTCATCGTGATGTTCGCCTCGGGCATCTTCACCGCGAAGCTACTCTACGGCCGCTCCGTCCAAGCCTAACCTAAAGCCGAGAACTGAAACCATGATCCCCTTCCTCGCTTTCCTCACCGGCTCCGAGCTCCTCTGGGCCGCCGTCGGCTTCGGACTCGTCTTCGGCTTCCTGCTGCACCGCGGCGGCGTGACCGACTTCGACGTGATCGTCCGCCTCTTCCAGTTCCGCGACTTCACCGTGCTCAAGGTCATGATGACCGCCATCGCCGTCGGCGGCGTCGGTATCGCGATCCTGCACGGCCAGGACCTGGCCCAGTATCACATCAAAGCGACCAACCTTCTGGCCGTCGGCCTCGGCGCCGCCATCTTCGGCGTCGGCATGGTGCTTTACGGCTATTGCCCCGGCACCGGCCTCGCCGCCGTCGCCACCGGCCGACTGGACGCCTTGGCGGGCCTCGCCGGCATGATCCTCGGCGGCATCGCCTACGCCCTGACCTTCGATTGGGTGGCCGCGAACATCCTGCCCGTCGGCGCCTACGGCAAACTCCGCCTCCCCGAACTCCTCGGCCTGCCCGAATGGGTCTGCTACGCCGGACTCGTCGTGATGACGATCAGCGTCTTCGCGCTGGTCAATAAGGCGGAGAAAAAGGCGTAGTTTTTGCAGGGGACACGTAAGATAGGGGACACGTGGGCAAGGTGACACGGTGACAAGGGGAGATGCATTTCCCCATGCCCACTTGCCAGCGTGCCAGCCTGTCCCCTCGAAGGCAAAGCCTTCGCAGGTAGGGGCAGCACCGCGTGCTGCCCTAGTGTTTACGTTCTCAGGTGGCAGCCTCAGGTGGCGGGTGGCGGGAAAACCGTTCCCGGGTCTCTGGTCTCGGCCATCGGGTATCTGGTTCAGGTGTTCAGGTTCAGGTACAGGTCCCGGGCCTGACACCCGCACCTGTACCCGAACCTGATCCCGAGACCCGTCACCTGAAAAGGGCCTCCCTCCCCCATACTCGATACTCCATACTCTATACTCTCATTTCCATGCTCTCATCTCCGCTTGACTTTCCCCAACAAAACATTCAATCTTTTGAATATGTCCAAGCCGAGCCCGCTCGACCCGAAGGTTCTCCGTCACTGCGCGGGCGCTCTCCGCACGCTTTCCCACCCGGATCGCCTCCGCATCGTCGAGGCCCTCGAGAAAGGTCCGCTGGACGTCTCCGAGCTCACCACCCGCCTCCGCCGTCCGCAGGCCACGGTCAGCCAGCACTTGATGCGTCTCCGCGCCCATGGCCTGGTCGCCGCTGAACGCGCAGGCCGCGTCGTCCGCTACCGCGTGGCCCACGCCGGCTGCCTGACGATCCTCGGCTGCATCCGTTCCCATTTCGCCAAATAATCCCATGAACACCTCCCCTAAGATCCTCATCGTCGGCGGCGTCGCCGGCGGCGCCTCGGCCGCCACGCGCGCCCGTCGTCTGAACGAAAACGCCCGCATCATCATGCTGGAGAAGGATTCCTACGTCTCCTTCGCCAACTGCGGCCTCCCCTACCACCTCAGCGGCGTCATCCAGGACCGTGCCAAGCTGCTCGTGGCCAAGCCCGAGATGTTCAAGAAGCGCTTCGACATCGAAGTCCGCGTCCGCCACGAGGCCCTCTCGATCGACCGCGCGAAGAAGACCGTGCGCATCCGCGACCACGTCGCCGGCACGGAATACGACGAATCCTACGATAAGCTGATCCTCGCCCCCGGCGCGGCCCCGCTCATCCCCGACGTCCCCGGCGTCCGCGCCCAGGGCGTGCATTCGCTCCGCAATATCGAGGACATGGACCGCATCCTCGCCCAGCTGCCTTCGGTCAAGCAGGTCGCCGTGGTCGGCGCGGGCTTCATCGGCCTCGAAGTCGCCGAGCAGCTCAAGGAACGCGGCCTCGACGTGACCTTGGTCGAGAAGTTCGGCCAGGTCCTCCCTCCCCTCGACGCTGAAATGGCCGAGCCGCTCCGTCGCGAACTCCTCCGCCAAGGCATCCGCTTGATCTCCGGTTCCGGTTTCACGGCCATCCGTGAAGCAGCAGGCAAGGCCACGGGTGTCGTCCTCGAGAACGGCGTCACGGTCGAAGCCGACCTGGTCATCCTCGGACTGGGCGTGCGTCCTTACAACCAGCTCGCCGTCGCCGCCGGACTCGGCGTGGGCGCGACGGGCGGCATCCTGACCGACGAGTATCAGCGCACGGCTGACCAGGACATCTACGCCGTCGGCGACGCCGCGGAATACCTCATCGGGACCACCGGCCAGCGCGGCCGCATCCCGCTCGCGGGCATCGCCAACCGCACCGGTCGTCTCGTCGGCGAACACGCCGCCACGGGCAAGTCGGCCAAGGCGCCCGCCGCCTGGGGCACGGCCATCATCAAGGTCTTCGGCCTCGGTGCAGGCATCGCCGGCGACTCCCTGAAGTCCGCCCTCAAGCGCGGCGTGCAGGCCCGCGCGGTCCATATCACCGCCAACCATCATGCCGGCTATTACCCCGGCGCGAAGTCGCTCACGCTGAAACTCGTCTACGAAGCCGGCACGGGCCGCATCCTCGGCGCGCAGGCCGTCGGCGCCGCGGGCATCGACAAGCGCCTCGATGTCGTCGCTTCGTTCCTGCACTTCGGCGGCACCGTGCGCGACCTCGCGCAGGTCGACCTCGCTTACGCCCCTCCCTTCGGCTCGGCCAAGGACCCGCTGCACATGGCTGCCTTCGCCGCGATGAACGACCTAGACGGCCTCGCTCCGATCATCCAGCCCGACGTCGATCTGACGACCTATCAGGTGGTGGATCTCCGTGACGCTGATGAATGCGCCGAGCTCAAGCTCATCGGCGCCGAGCATGCCCATAACATCCCGCTCAACACCCTGCGCGGACGCCTCGGCGAACTCGACAAGTCCAAGCCCACCGCGGTCGTCTGCCACAGCGGACTCCGCGCCCACGTGGGCACGCGTCTCCTCC